>NZ_JARFXU020000006.1:0-192403 GCF_029581595.2 Arthrobacter sp. NQ7
GCGCGGTGACCGGCCTGGGCATCGCGGACGTGATGCTGGTCAATGAGAAGGCTTCCCGGTCCGGGGAGCAGATCCGGGCCGGGTTGCTGCAGATCTGGGCGGTGATGGAGGCGTGCGTGGCCACGTCGTTGAAACGGGACGGGGTGCTGCCGGGCGGGTTGAAGGTCCGCCGCCGTGCGCCGGACTGGTTCGAGCGGTTGAAGAAGGAATGCGCGGACGGGCGGGACGTGGATCCGGATGCTGCGTGGGATGCGGGGCCGTTCGATCCCAGGTATTGGCAGGAGTGGGTTAACTTGGTGGCGTTGGCGGTGAACGAGGAGAACGCGTCCGGCGGCCGGGTGGTCACGGCCCCGACCAACGGGGCGGCCGGGATCATTCCCGCGGTGTTGTTCTATGCCCTGCATTTCGCTCCCGGCATGGAGAAGGCCACCCGGGCGGACCGGGAGGATGTGGTGGTGCGGTTCCTGCTCGCGGCCGGGGCGGTGGGGGTGCTGTATAAGGAACAGGCCTCGATTTCCGGGGCCGAGGTCGGCTGCCAGGGCGAGGTCGGGTCGGCGTCCTCGATGGCCGCCGCGGGGTTGGCGGAGGTGATGGGCGGGTCCCCGGCGCAGGTGGAGAACGCCGCGGAAATCGCGATGGAACACAACCTGGGCCTGACCTGCGACCCGATCGGCGGGCTGGTCCAGGTCCCCTGCATCGAGCGGAACGCGATCGCCGCCGCGAAAGCGATCAACGCCGCGAAAATGGCGCTCTGGGGCGACGGAACCCACCGCGTGTCCCTCGACGAAGTCATCATCACCATGCGAGAAACCGGCAAGGACATGAGCGACAAATACAAGGAAACCGCCATGGGCGGCCTGGCCGTCAACGTCGTCGAATGCTGACAACCCCTCCAAATGGCGGCACGGCGGACTGAGCCGCCTTCCTGCCGCCGTCCGGCCGGCCTAGTTGTGCACGGCTGCCCACCAGTTCAGGCTCGCAGCGAAGACGAGCCATGAGACATACGGCAGCAGCAGCAGGCCGGCCGTCCGGCTGATCGGGCCGAAGTACATCACCGTCAACGCGACCGCGGCAATCAACGCCAGGATGATGGCCAGGCCCAGCCACAGGGCCGCCGTACCGAGGGCTGGATAGAGGGCGAAAAACGCCGGCGTCCAGGCGAGGTTGAGGACCAACTGGATGGCGTATACGGTCATGGCCCGGCGGGTCATGCTGCTCCGTTGGCGCCAGACCAGCCAGGCGGCCACAGCCATCGCGGTGTACAGAACAGTCCAGACCGGTCCAAACACGAAATTGGGCGGGGTCCAGGGGGCCTTGTCAGCCGACGCATACCAACCGTTCACGTTTGCTGCGGACGCCAGCCCGCCCAGGCCTGCCACCAGCAGGGACGCCACCAGGAACCCGGCAAGACCCGCCACCTGGACACCTGGACTGTAGGGCCGCCCGCTCTTCACGTCTGTACCGCTCTGTTCCTGGTCCGGCCTCATACCCCCACCCTTGTTGAATGCCATGAGCCGCGTCAAGGTGGCATTCGGCCTGTCCCTGGCGCCATGCCAGGCAGGCCCGGAGAAGGGGCTGGCATCGCTGAGGCTTTAGACTTGAGGCTGCATGTCCGCACGCATCCAGAACCAACGAAACCGCGCACACACCCGATTGGACACGGCCCCCTTGCGAGAATTCACCGCACGTTTTGCCACAGCCGAGGAAATTGAGAACTGGGACAAGCACGTCACGGCCAACCCGAACGGCGGCAACATGCTGCAGTCTGCCGCCTACGCATCAGTGAAGAACGGAAGCGGCTGGAAAGTCCGGTTCCTGGTGCTGGAAGGCCACGGTACCGCCAGCTATAACCTGGTGCTGGAGAAGACGTTCCCCGTCCTGGGGCGGCTGTGGTACCTCATCAAGGGCCCCGACGTCGCGGATGCAGCTGACCTGGGGCCTGCCCTCGAAGCATGCGCAGCCTTTGTCCGCAGCCAGAAGCTGAAGGTCTTCACCATCAAGGTGGAACCGGACATTATCGATTCCGATGAAGCCCGGCAGGCACTCCTTGCAGCCGGCTTCGTCAAGGCCCCGAACATCCAGTCCAACGACTCCACCGCGCTGCTGGACATCTCAGGGCCGGAGGAAGAGGTGTTCAAAGCCATTTCCTCCCGTGCGCGGAACGCAGTCCGGCGCGCGGAACGGGAGGGTTGCCAGGTGGTCCGGCAGGAGCAGGGCCCGGAAACCTATCGGGCCCTCTACGACCTGATGGCTGACACCGTCAGCGCCAAGGGTTCCATGCCCCTCCGCAGCTATGAGTACTACGCACGGTTCTGGGACGAGTTCTGCAACCGCGGCCAGGGCAACTTCTTCTTTGTGTACGAAGACGGCAAACCCAGCGTGGGCGCCTTCGTCATCAACTATGGCGCCAAGGCAACCTACAAGGACGGCGGCTCCACCCAGAACCGCAAGCAGTACGGGGATTCGCACCTGGTGCAGTGGACCGCGATCCGCCGTATGCAGGAACTGGGCTGTACCGAGTACGACTTCTGCGGCACCCCGCCAGCGGCCCGTATCAAGGACAAGACCCACAACCTCTACGGCATGGGCATGTTCAAGACCAGCTTCACGAAGACCGTCACTGACTTCGTGGGGTGCCACGACTACGTCCTGTCCCCGCTCCGGCACCGGCTGTGGGTCAAGGGCGGAGAAAAAGTGTTCCGCCGGATCGAAACCGCCCGGACCGGGCAGCAGTTCTACTGACCTCCGCCGCCAACTAAACCAACGCGCCTGCCGGCCTGCACCCACGGGTGCGGCCGGGGCACGAATACCGTCCGTCCAGCGCCTGCCCCAGGCTGCGAAGAGCCAGAAGAAGGTAACCCCTTGAATCCAAATTCCGCCGCCGGCGGGCTTGAATATGCCAACCTCAGTGACGCCGAATTTGAAGCCTTCGCGCTGAAGCGCCCCCAGAACAGCTTCCTGCAGTCCATCGACTTTGCCCGCTTTCAGCGCGCCCGCGGCCAGCAGGTGGAGCTTTTCGGAGTGAAACGCGACGGCGAACTTGTGGCCGCAGGGAAGCTCAACTACACCACCACCCGGCTGGGCTACACCGTTTGCGAATGTGCCAAGGGTCCCCTCATGGACTATGCGGACCGTGACCTGGTGGGCGCCGTCGTCGAACTTCTCCGCAAACATGCGGCAGGGCGTAAAGCCGCTGAACTGCGGATCTCACCGAACCTTCGGTACATTGCACGGGACGCCGACGGCGCTGAACACCCCGACATCGAGGACAACAGGCCGCTTGTTGCGGACCTGGAACGCCTGGGATTCCGCCACCAGGGTTTGGACATGAACTTCGTCAACGTGAACTGGATGTTCGTCAAGAACCTCGTGGGCATCCAGGACGCCGAAGAACTGATCATGGGCACCAGCTACCGGACCCGGAAAGCCATCCGCAAGGCCGAAAAAAACGGCGTCTTCCTGGAACAGGCCACCCTGGACACCCTGGATGACTTCTACGGCGCGCTGAGCCGGGCCGGGGACGAAAAAGGCTTCGTCTACCGCGAACGCGACTACTACGAGCACCTGCTGCGCACCACTTCCAGCGAATTCACCAAGCTGATGATGGCCAAGATCGACATCCCGGCCTACCGCAAATCCATCACCGAACGCCTGGCCGCGGAATCAGCCACCGCCGCCGACCTCCGCCGCGAAGTCGAGGAGACCGGCAGCAAGAAGAAGGCCAACCGGCTCAAGGTGGTCCAGGACCTGGTGGACAGCTACCAGCGCAGCCTGAAGGACATCGAAAGGTTCCCCGATTCGGTGGGTACCGCCACCGTGGCCGCGATCCACTTTGTCTGCTACGGCGATGAGGTGGTGTGCGTCATCGGCGGCACCGTCCAGGACTACATCTACTTCAACGGCGCAACGTCCCTGTACTGGGGCATGATGCTGCACGCACTCGAGAAGGGGTACCCCCGGTACAACTTCTACGGCACCTTCGGCATCTCCGGACAGGACGAGGAAGGACACGGCGGCTACGAATTCAAGAAGGGATTCGGCGGCGAAGTGGTCCAGCTGGTGGGGGACTTCGTCCTCCCGGTACGGCCCGGTGCGTTCCACGCCAACCGGCTCGCCAGGTCCGCGGCGGCAGCCGCCCGCACCCTGCTGGGCAAGCTGCCGCTGAAACGTGCAGCCTGACCGTCCATAATCCGCAGACAGGGAGGAAGCGGGCATGACTGACCGGCCCGAACGGCCAGGGTCCAGGCCGAAGACTGACGGCCTGCCCACGACTGAACCGCTGACTCCTGCGCAGCTCCGGCAGGACGCTGCCGCCAGGAGAATGCTCCGCCGCCTGGTCCAGGGGGAGAACCCGCCCACGGCGCCCTTGAGCATCGTGGACCGGCTCGCCGGGAGCCCCTACGCCAACCCCACCATCCAGGTGGGCGGCGTGGACACCTCCGCCCGCAAAACCCTTGACTTCGCCCTGCACCTGGCCGAAACGATGTTCCGCTACGGCGCCGGCGCCCTCGAAGTGGAAACCAGCATTATCGCCGTCACCGCGGCGCTGGGACTGAAGAACATCGAGGTCGACATCACCAACCAGTCCGTGGGGATCAACTATGCCCCCAAGGACCAGACCCCCATCGCGCTGCTGCGCGTGGTGCGGTCCTGGACCAACAACTACGCCGGCCTCGCCAAGGTCCACCAGCTGGTCACGGACATCGTGGCCGGCGGGGTGGGGCGTGATGAGGCGGTCCGCCGGCTCAACGAGGCCATCACCAGCCCCAAGCCGTATCCGCGCTGGATGGTGACGGCGGCATTCGGTGTTTTCGCCGCAGTGTTCGTCGGGGTGCTGGGCGGAGGGCCCGTGTCCTCGGCGGTCGCATTCGTGGCCAACATCGGCATCAGCCTGCTGGCCAGGCAGTTGGGACGCTGGCGCGTCCCGGACTTCTTCATCACCGCGAGTTGCTCATTCGTGGTCACCATGCTGGCCCTGCTGCTGTGGCAGTTCGGGCTCACCGCCTCACCGTCGACCGTGGTGGTGGGCGGTATCCTGCTGCTCCTTCCCACCGGCCGGCTGGTGTCCTCCGTGCAGGATGCCATTAACGGCTTCCCGGTGACGGCGGCGGGGCGGTTCCTGTCCACGCTGCTGACCTTCGGCGCCATCGTTGCCGGCATCGCCGTCGCCTTTGTCGTGGGGGAGCTGACCGGCCTGCAGCGCATCGACGTCACGCAGACCTTTCCGCCCGCCTACGATCTGTGGGTCCTCATCGTCTTTGTGGCCGCCGCCGTGATGGCCATCGGCATCACCGAGCAAACCACCTGGAAGCTGCTCCTGCCCACGGCCGGGGTTGGCGTGGCGGGCTATCTGGTCCTGCTGGGCTGCGGCCTGCTGGGCATTGGCGACCGCTTCGCCCCGGCCATCGCCGCCGTGGTCATCGGCCTCCTGGCGCGGGTGGTGGCCCTGCGGATGGGGGCACCGCAGCTCGTGGTGGCTGTTCCCGCGGCCCTGATCCTGCTGCCCGGCCTCACGATTTTCCGGTCCATGTACGTGCTCACCGTAGAGGAGTCGGAAATCCTCGCCGGCGCCGGCGGCATGCTCAGCGCCGGCGCCATCGTCCTCGGCACTGCCGGAGGGATCGTCCTGGGCGACGTGCTGGCACGGCCGCTGACGCGGAGCCTGGCAAGCAACGAGCGGCGCCGGGCGCGCCGCCGGTAGCGCGGACGCCGGGCCGCCTAGATTTGGCCGACCGGCAGTTTCTTTTCGGCCTGGAAGACGTCCTCCACCCGGCCCTGCGCCCAGTAGCCGGAGAGTGAGACCTGCCGGCGCTCGAGTCCGCGCTGCTTGAAGAAGACCTCGCGCAGCGCCTTCATGTAGCCGCGCTCGCCGTGCGCAAAGACGTCCACGGAGCCTCCCGGCCAGTCCGCATCCGCCACCGCCTTGATCAACAGGTCGCTGGACCCCGCGGGGACGCCGTTGCGCGGCAGCCAGGTGACGTCCAGCCCTGCGGGGGCGGAAATGGGCTGGATTTCGGCCTCGGACCCGACCTCCAGGAAAGCCATCCCCGAAGCTTCCGGCGGCAGTGCCTCGATGCAGGCGGCGATGGCGGGCAGCGCTGCCTCATCGCCGGCGAAGAGGTACCAGTCCGCTTCCGGGTTGGGGTTGTAGGCCCCGCCGGGGCCGGTGAAGGTGAGGGTTTCGCCAGGCTCTGCCCTGGCCGCCCAAGGGCCTGCCAGGCCTTCGTCGCCGTGGACCACGAAGTCGATGGCCAGTTCCTGCGCTCCAGTGTTGACCCAGCGCAGGGTGTAGGTGCGGGTGAACGGCCACTGTTCGCGGGGCATGGTTTCCCGGATTTCCCAGAGATCCAGGGGCGAGGGGTACTCGACGCCGGGCTGGGGGAAGACAATCTTGACGTACCGGTCCACGAACCCGTTGTTGGTGAAGTCCTTGAAGCCGTCCCCGCCGGCGACGATCCGGACCATGTGCGGCGTCAGCTGTTCCTTGCGCAGGACAGTCAGATTGACCTGCGGGCGGCTCTTCTTGGTTGCGCTGGTGGCGGCAGGAACGGTGCTCATGAGGCAAGCCTAAGCTAGGGCGACGGCGGGAGTTCCCAGGTTACGTCCGTTGCCCCCTGGTCCCGCAGCAGCTGGTTCGCACGGCTGAACGGCCGGGAGCCAAAGAAGCCGCGGGAGGCGGACAGGGGACTGGGATGGGCGCTGGTGATGGCGGGGACGCCGGCCAGGAGCGCCCGGACGCCCTCAGCCTCCTTGCCCCACAACACGGCCACCAGGGGCGGCCTTGCCCCGTCCGCTGCGGTGCGGGCCGCCAGCGCGGTGACTGCCGCCGTCGTAATCTCCTCCCAGCCCTTGCCCCGGTGTGAACCGGCGGCTCCGGCGCGGACCGTCAGGACGCGGTTCAGCAGCAGCACGCCTTGCTCCGTCCAGGCCGACAGGTCGCCGTGGACGCGTGGCGGAATGCCCAGGTCCGATTCCAGCTCCCGGTAGATGTTGGCCAGGCTGCGCGGGATGGGCCGCACGTGCGGGTCGACTGAGAAGGACAATCCGACGGCGTGGCCCGGCGTAGGGTACGGATCCTGCCCCACAAGAAGGACTTTCACGCCGGCCAGGGGCTGGCGGAAGGCCCGCAGGACGTTCGACGGCGACGGCAGGAGCTGCTGCCCGGCCGCCTCTTCCGCGGCCAGGAACGCCAGCACCTTCCGGAGTTGGCCGTCGACGTCCTGCAGGGCAGCAGCCCAGTCCGGCGCCATGAGGTCTGCCAGCGGCAGGCCGGCGAGGTCGGCGAAGCGGAGGGTGTCCGCGGGGTCCTGCTGCAGCTCGAACAGCGCATCCGATTCAAACATCGTTCCATTCTTGCAGGACCGGGCGGGGGAAGCCCGGGGGAGGGGTGCCAGGGCAGGGGGACGAGGCACGCGGCCAGGGTGCGAATGACACCAGTGTTATTCGGCAGCTAGCATGGGGGTAAGACATTTGCCGTAACCAGCGAAGGAGTGTGCCGTGGCGGAACCGGCCCGGGAACACCTGCCGGAGCAGGATCCACGGAAACCCCTCCTGGCGGATTTCGCCCTCCGTGAGTCCTCCCTGTCGGAGCGGGAGCAGCAGATGCTGGCCCTGGAACGGCAGTGGTGGAAGTACGCAGGGGCAAAGGAACAGGCCATCCGGGAGCTCTTCGATCTCTCCGCGACCCACTACTACCAGCTCCTCAACGCGCTGATCGACCGCGAGGACGCACTGGCCCACGATCCCATGCTGGTCAAGAGATTGCGTAGACTACGTACGTCGCGCCACCGTGCGCGCACCGCCCGCCGCCTGGGATCCGACGCTTAGGACGCCGCGGCGGGGACAACAGCCGCACTCTACAAGGATGTCCTTCCACCATGACCAGATACGCCCGCGATGAATTCGACAAGGTCCCCGAAGCCGCGTCGCGACAAGGTGTCCACCGGACGGCCACGGCCCCGTCCCGCGTGCGGCTCTGGCCCATCCTCGCGGTGGGCGTGGCGGCCCTGGCCATCGGGCTGGTGTCCTTCCTGATCCTTCCCAAGCTTGGTTTCAGCACTGCTGCGACCCAGGCATCGGCGAGCGTGGAGTCAACTCCGCTGGCCGGAACCGGATCCACGCCGCAGGCGACGCAGGCTCCCTCCACCGCTCCGGTCTCCCCGACGCCGCCGGCATCTGCCGGGCCAACCCAAAGCACCAGTGCCGAGCCTGAGCCCACTGCCTCTGCCACCCAGCCGGCCGCCGTCGACCGGACCCAGCCGGTGGCGGTGTACAACGCTGCGGGAACAGCAGGACTGGCCGGCCGCGTGGGCGGAATGGTCCAGGCTGACGGCTGGCGCTTGGGCCAGGTGGGCAACTGGGCCGGCGCCCCGCAAAAATCTTCCGTGATCTTCTACGCCGGCCCCCAGCAGCTGGCAAGCGCACAGGCGCTCGCGGCACTGCTGAACATCCCCACCGTGGTCAACAGCACCGAGTTCCAGGTTCCGCTGGTCGTGGTGCTGGGACCCGGATACCGGTAGCGGCAGTCCCTCCCGTTACGCCTGGATAACGTTCCGGGCTCCAGGCGGCTGCCGCCCGCAGCCCGTGGCGGCCATTGGCTAGAGTGGGTGCCAGGCTACGGCCGGCCGCGGTTTCCGCCGGCGGTCCGCGCCCGCCCGGCATCCAACGGAAAGAGTTGTTCATCATGGCACTGGGAACCGTCAAATGGTTCAACGCTGAAAAAGGCTACGGCTTCATCACCGTTGACGGCTCCGGCGACGACGTCTTTGTCCACTGGTCCGCGATCCAGGGGGAGGGCTACCGGGCCCTGGACGAGGGCCAGCGGGTGCAGCTGGAGGTCGGCGAGGGCGAAAAAGGGCCCCAGGCAGAAAACGTCCGGCCCGCCCAGTGATGCTGTTGTCCCGTTCCGCCATACACCCCTTCCCGCTGCGTGCCGGTGCCGCCCTGGCCGCAGTCCTGGGAACCGTGCTCGTTGCCACGGGGTGCTCCGGCGCCGGTGGCAATGCCAGGGTGGAAACCGTTGAGGCATCCGGTGACGGTGTCCTGCGGGTGGGCCTGATCCTGGACAACTCCGGTGACGCGGCCTTCCTCAATGCACCGCAGTTGGCCGCCGCCAAGGCCGCCATCCAGGACATCAACGCCGCCGGCGGGCATAAGGGCAGGCCGGTGGAACTGCTTCCGGTGCATCCGGAGGAGGATGCTGCAGGGCAGGCAAAGGACCTGGTGGCCGCCAAGGCGGACGTGGTCATCGGACCCACGGATTCCAGCCATGCGGCCCCCGCCGTCGATGTGCTTTCCCCGGCCCGCGTACCCCTCATCTCGCCGGCCAACACCGCAGCCGGCCTCTCCGGGATGGCCAGCGGGGGCTACTACTTCCGCACCGCTGCAGCAGATGTGGCGCAAGGGCCAGTATTGGCCAAACTCGCCAAGGACGGCGGGGCCTCGACCATCAGCGTCCTGTACCAGGAGGGTCCGTACGGCAAGGACCTGTCGGCGGCGGTTGCCGACGCGGCGAAAAAGTCCGGACTCACGGTCCTTCCAGCCGCCTCTTTCAAGCCCGGTGACGCAGTGAACGCGGCACGCTCCACCGCCAAGGCACAGCCGGACGCGGTGGTCCTGGTCGCGCGCGAGGGCGCCCAGGCTGCATTGGCCCAGCTGAACAACGCCGGCCTCGCGGGGTCGCGCCTCATCCTCAGTGACGGCGCCTTTGCCCGCTACGGATCCGGGCTGCCTCCACGGGCCCTGGAGGGCGCCCGTGCGCTGGTTCCGGGCCAGCTGCCCTCGGCCGCGCTGCAGGGAAAGCTACTGAAGGTGGACCCATCCCTGAAGGACGTTTCATACGCGGCCGAAACCTATGACGCGGTGACCCTGGCGGCCCTGGCCGCCGCCCGTGCACAGGACGACGCCGGGCGCTCCATCGCCGCCAACCTGATTGCGGTTTCAGGCGGTCCGGCGGGTGGCGGTGCGGCAGAACCCGCCGCGCCCTGCACGGGCTACAAGGAGTGCCTTGGTGGCCTGGCTGCCGGCCCGGACATCAACTACGACGGCGAATCGGGCCCGGTTGCCTTCGATCCCAACGGCGACATCACCTCAGCTGCTTTCTCCGTGTTCAGCTACGGAGCGGACAACAACCCCGGCCTCACCGGCCGGGAGGTTGCCGGCCGGTGAGCTGATCGCCCTGGGCGAAGCGGCTGCTCCAGACGCCCGCCAGGCGTCATTTCGCTTGCACTCTCACCTGGGGAGTGCTAATTATTGAGTTAGCACTCTGACGTACCGACTGCTAAAGCAAAGCCTGGTTTCCGCCGGCGGAGCGCGGCACCGGTCGAGGAGCGAAAGAAACACCTTACTTCAGTGAGATCCCCGTCCGGAGGCATACAGAGGCCGCCGGGTACAGGATCGTCCGTCGCGGGCACTGCAGCGAAGGTTCATTCTTAACGACTGTCCCGAAAGGACTACTGCCGTTATGGCCAAGATCATTGCATTTGATGAAGAGGCACGCCGCGGCCTTGAGCGTGGCCTGAACACCCTCGCCGACGCCGTTAAGGTCACCCTCGGCCCGCGTGGACGCAACGTCGTCCTCGAAAAGAAGTGGGGCGCCCCCACGATCACCAACGATGGTGTTTCCATCGCCAAGGAGATCGAGCTGGACGATCCCTACGAGAAGATCGGCGCAGAGCTGGTCAAGGAAGTTGCCAAGAAGACCGACGATGTGGCCGGCGACGGCACCACCACGGCCACCGTCCTGGCACAGGCCCTGGTCAAGGAAGGCCTGCGCAACGTTGCCGCCGGCGCCGACCCGCTGTCCCTCAAGCGCGGCATCGAGAAGGCCGTTGACGCCGTCACCGCCGAACTGCTGAACTCCGCCAAGGAAATCGAAACCAAGGAAGAGATCGCGGCCACCGCCTCCATCTCCGCCGGTGACGACGAAATTGGTGCCCTCATCGCCGAAGCACTGGACAAGGTGGGCAAGGAAGGCGTCATCACGGTCGAGGAATCCAACACCTTCGGCCTGGAGCTCGAGCTCACCGAAGGCATGCGCTTCGACAAGGGCTACATCTCCGCCTACTTCGTCACCGACGCAGAGCGCCAGGAAACGGTCCTCGAGGATCCGTACATCCTGATCGTCAACTCCAAGATCTCCAACGTCAAGGAACTGGTTGCTGTCCTCGAGAAGGTCATGCAGTCCAACAAGCCGCTGCTGATCATCGCCGAAGACATCGAGGGCGAGGCCCTGGCCACCCTGATCGTCAACAAGATCCGCGGCACCTTCAAGTCCGTCGCCGTCAAGGCTCCGGGCTTCGGTGACCGCCGCAAGGCCCAGCTCGCCGACATCGCCGTCCTGACCGGCGGCCAGGTCATCTCCGAGGAAGTTGGACTCAAGCTGGAGAACGCCGGCCTGGAGCTCCTGGGCCAGGCCCGCAAGGTCGTTGTTACCAAGGACGAGACCACCATCGTCGAAGGTGCAGGCGACGCCGACCAGATCGCCGGCCGCGTTTCCCAGATCCGCGCCGAGATCGAAAACTCCGACTCCGACTACGACCGCGAGAAGCTGCAGGAGCGCCTGGCCAAGCTGGCCGGCGGCGTTGCAGTCATCAAGGCCGGGGCTGCCACCGAGGTGGAGCTCAAGGAGCGCAAGCACCGCATCGAGGACGCAGTCCGCAACGCCAAGGCTGCAGTTGAAGAAGGCATCGTCGCCGGTGGCGGCGTGGCCCTGATCCAGGCCGGTGCCAAGGCATTCGCCAACCTTCAGCTGTCCGGCGACGAAGCAACCGGCGCCAACATCGTCCGCGTTGCCATCGACGCCCCGCTGAAGCAGATCGCCTTCAACGCCGGCCTCGAGCCCGGCGTGGTCGTCGACAAGGTCCGCGGCCTGCCCGCAGGCCACGGCCTGAACGCAGCAACCGGTGAGTACACCGACCTGCTGGCCGCCGGCGTCAACGACCCCGTAAAGGTCACCCGCTCTGCCCTGCAGAACGCGGCGTCGATCGCCGGCCTGTTCCTCACCACCGAGGCAGTAGTTGCTGACAAGCCGGAGAAGGCTGCAGCCCCTGCCGGTGGCGATGACATGGGCGGCATGGGCGGCATGGGCGGCTTCTAAGCCTCCCGGCCGGGACCAGTCCCGCCAGCCATAAAAATGCGGCCCCCTCGAAAAGAGGGGGCCGCATTTTTGCGTTCCGGATATATAACCCGGGCGGGACTCTATTTGCGGGCCGAGTCCAGCATCCCCTGTACTTCCTTCTTGAAGGCTTCCGCCGCCGCCAGGGGCGTCAGCCGGTCATACAGCACCTCATCGGTGTAGCGCTTGATGACGTTCTGGACGCTTCCGGCACCCACCGGCGGCACCGGCGGTGCCTCCTTGATGTCCGGCGCTATGTCCTTCAGGAAGCCCACGACCGTGGTGTCGGCCGGTTTGAGTGAGGGGGTGATGCCGGAAACGATCTCGCTGTTGGTGGGCACGCCCCGGTCCGTCATCAGGATGGCACCGGCCTCCGGGCTGTTGGCGAGGTAGTTGATGAATTCCGCAGCCTGCTGCGGATGCTTCGAGCGGGAGGAAGCGGACCAGAACATGGTGGGCTTGTAGTACATGCCGTTGGCCGCCGACGCACCGTCGAGGCTCGGGGCGCGCAGCATCTTGATGCTGCTGCCGGTGGTGGCTTCGAGCGAACCGAGCTGGTTGGTCCACCACCAGGCCATGCCCACGCGGTTTGTGCCGAACAGGCTTTCCTCCAGTCCCGCCCCTGAGTCTTCCGTGGCCACGGTGGCCGGCGGGCTGGCTTTGGAATCGCGCTGTTCCTTCAGCCGCTCCCAGAAGGACGCGGCCGTGTCTGTCCCGAAGTCCAGCCTGCCGTCCTGGGAATAGAGGTTTTCGCCGTGCTGGCGAAGCCAGATGATGAGGTCCGCCTCGTTGCTCCCGTAAGCGGCGCCGTAGCTTTTGCCGTCGCCGGCGGCGCTGATCTTCGCCGCGGTGTCCACGAAGTCCTTCCAGGTCCACGTCTTGTCGTCCGGCACCGGCACGCCTGCGGCTTCGAAGACCTTGGTGTTGGCCATGATGACGTAGGCGTTCTGGCCCGTGCTCAACCCGTATTGGGCGCCGTCGTACTGGCCGGAGGCCAGGGCCTCCTTGTCCAGCTTGGAGGTGTCGATGCCGCCCTGCTTGGAAAGGTCCGCCAGGGCTCCGCGGCCGCCGTATTCGGCGATGTACTTCTGATCCATCTGGATGACGTCCGGAGCGTCATTGGCGGCAGTCTTCGTTGCCAATTTGTCCCAGTAACTGGACCATTCGCCGGGCTCAGCCTTGATCTTGATGTTCGGGTGCGAGGCCTCGAACGCCGCAATCACCTTGTCGGTCTGTGCGTTCAGGTATTCGTTGCCCCACCAGGCAAACCGCAGGGTCACCTGTCCGTTGTCGCCGGATCCGCCGGATCCGCCGGGGGCGCCGCAGCCGGTGGCCAGGATGGACAGGGCCAGGGCGGCAGCACCGAGCTGGAACCTGCGCCGGGATACTGGGGGAATCGTCATTGATGTTCCTTCCGGATGCGTGTCGGCCGTCCTCCCGCAGCAGCGATGGTTCAGCGGGAGGATGCCAGAAAGCGTTTTCTCAAAGCAATGCTGCGATTGTTTCGCGCCTCCGGCACGTTCGTCAAGACATTTGGTAAACGTTTTCCCATTTTTCCTTAACAGGTCCTCCCTTGCGCTGCGGCACCGCTTTGTCAGCACCTTCTGGCAGGATGGATCAGTGACGATTACTGCAGCGGCTGACGGTTCGGCCTTGGGAAACCCCGGCCCGGCTGGCTGGGCCTGGTACGTGAACGATGAATGCTGGCGCGCAGGCGGCTGGCCGCACGGGACCAACAACCAAGGGGAGCTGATGGCCGTCCTTGACCTGTTGCGTGCCACGGCGCACGTGCCGGGGGAGGACCTCCGGATTCTGTGCGACAGCCAGTACGTGATCAACTCGATTACCAAGTGGATGCCGGGCTGGAAGCGCAAAGGATGGCGCAAAGCGGACGGCAAGCCGGTCCTGAATGTGGAGCTGCTGAAGGAACTCGACCGCGAACTGGCCGGCCGGACGTACACGTTCGAATGGGTCAAAGGCCACGCCGGCCACGAACTCAACGAGGCCGCCGATGAACGGGCGCGGGCAGCTGCCACGGCCTACCAGCAGGGGGTGGCGGCACGCTCCGGTCCCGGATTCCCCGGCTCGCACCACCATCTGGCCGCCAGC
Source organism: Arthrobacter sp. NQ7 (assembly GCF_029581595.2). NCBI lineage: Bacteria > Bacillati > Actinomycetota > Actinomycetes > Micrococcales > Micrococcaceae > Arthrobacter > Arthrobacter sp. NQ7. The sequence continues at coordinate 14,225 of NZ_JARFXU020000006.1, forward strand.
CAGCCGGCAACGCTGGACATCCCGGCCGCCGGGCCGGTCCGTCCCGCAGCCGTGACTGCCGGCACGGTGCCTGCAGCCACCGGCGACGTTCCGGCAGCCCGCGGCGCTGATGCTTCGGGGAGGCCGCGGGCCACTCCGGCGCCGGTCCCGGCCTACGAAGAACCCGACCTGTTCAGTGAATTCGATGCTGACGACCTTGAGGTGGCCGAGGCAGCGCAGCACGCCGGCTCAATCCCGCCCGAGGCGCTGGTGGAAGAGCTCGAACGTGAACTGCTGGGTCCGCTGGTCCGCGGGGACATCGGCCGGACCGCCGTGCTGCTCCACCCGGACTTCATGGAAATCGGCAGCTCCGGACGGGTCTGGACCCGGGACGCCATGATGATGGCACTCGAGGAAGACCCCGGTGAGCGGACCGAGATCGAAATCCTCGGGGCCGACCGCGTTGGCGCCGGCGCGGTCCTGCTGACCTACCGGAGCTATGCGCGTTCCGGCACCACCCTGCGCAGCTCCCTGTGGGTCCTGGACGGCGACCGGTGGCGGCTGCGGTTCCACCAGGGCACGCCTGAGGCCTAGGGCCAAGGGGTCAGCTGAAGCGCTGCGTGTTGCCCTGCTCCGCCTGGGCGTACGTGGCTGCTGCCGAGGCCAGGGCGGTATTGATGGAGGCCAGGGACGCCTCCACCCGGCCCTGCGTGATGGTCCACTCGGTGATCAGTGCCTGGAAGTTGGTGGCGGCCGAACCCCGCCACGAACCCTGCAGCTCATCCAGGCCGCGCTTCATGGCGTGAACGTCGGCGTTGATGCGGTCCACAGTGGCCTGAACGTTGGCAGACTTCAGCTGCAGTAATTCGGTGTCGACGGAGATCATGCTCATGGCTGTGCCTTTCGGTACGGCGGGCCGGACCCGCCCCGCTCCCGGCGGTTCCGGGCTGCTGCAAGGAGCCTATGGGGCCACGGCAGGTGCCGGCCATGCCGGGGCGGCTATATGTGGATAACGGACCCGTTGCCGCCCTTAACCCCTGCAGCGCTGCCGGAAGCAGCTTCCTGCCCGTCCCCGGCGTCGGCCGCCAAAGGGTCTTCCCGCCGTGGAAGGCTGACCACCAGGGTTGCCCCGCCGCCGTCGGTCTTTTCCACCCGCACGGTCCCGCCATGGGAGCCGACAATGGCCGCCACGATGGCGAGCCCCAGGCCGCTGCCGCCCGTCTCCCTGGTGCGGGAGGTGTCCGCCCGGTAGAAGCGCTCAAAAACCTTGGCCGCGTCCTCGTCGGAGATACCGGGCCCGTGGTCGCGTACTTCGATGACCGAGCGCTCGCCGGCGTCCGTCGAACGGACGCCCACCGCGAGCTCGATCGGGCTTCCATCGGGTGTGTAGCGCAATGCGTTTCCCATCAGGTTCCCCACGACCTGGCGCAGCTTGGCCTCATCGCCGAGGACAGGTGCCGGTCCTGCCGGTCCGCCGTCAAGCCCCGTCAACGAGATAACCCTTGAACGGTCACTGGCCTGGGTATCCACCACGGCGTCGTGGGCGATCAGCTGGAGGTCCACCGGTTTCTGCTGCAGGGGCCGCTGCTCATCCAGCCGGGCCAGCAGCAGCAGGTCCTCCACCATCGAACCCATGCGCTTGGCTTCGCTTTCGATCCGGCCCATGGCCGTGGCCACGTCCTCCTCGGTGGACAGGGCGCCGTGGCGGTAGAGCTCGGAGAAACCACGAATGGTCACCAGGGGAGTACGCAGCTCATGCGATGCGTCGGCGGCGAAGCGGCGCATCCTTGCCTCCGAAGCGGTCCGGGCCGCGAAAGCCGTCTCGATGTGGGCCAGCATGGCGTTAAGGGAACTGCTCAACCGCCCCAGCTCGCTGGCCGGATTCTCAACCTCCACACGGCGGGAGAGGTCGCCGGCGGCAATGGCGGCCGCGGTCTTTTCCACCCGGGCCAGCGGCCGGAAGGAACGCGACACTGTCCAGCTGGCAATCAGGGACGCCAGCAGCAGGGTCAGCAGGCCGACGCCGGTCACCACCAAGGTTGCATGCTTGAGGACGTCATCAACGCTTTCCAGGGGCAGCCCAATGACCACCACAGCCGTGGTTTGGCCGTTCTGCACGGTCACGGCCACCACCCGCCAGTTCTCCCCGTCCGTCCCCCGCACCTGGAAGGGGGCCAGCCCGCGCGCCTGTGCCTGCTCCACCGTGATGGCGCTGATGTCCGGATGGTCGTCCGGATCGCCGCCGAAGGTCAACGGCTGCTCGCCCGGGGCGAAGAGCATCAGCGAATAGTCGGTGGGAACCGGGCTCGGTGCCTGCAGCTGGGTGAAGGAACGCTGCTTCCGGGCAGAGTCGACGGCGGCGTTCAGCTTGTCATCCACCTGCCCCTGGAGATAGCTGTGCAGGAGCGTCAGCGTGACGGCACCAGTCACGGTCAGGGCCACGATCAGCAGGCCCATGATCATGGCCACCAGCTGCGACCTGAGCGAGGCCGATTTCCACCGTTTGAGCAAGGTCAGCGCTTTTCGGCCGTCCGCAGCACATAGCCCACGCCGCGCTTGGTCTGGATCAGGGCCGGCGCCTCGGGATCGATGTCCACTTTGCGCCGGAGGTAGGAAATGTAGGACTCCACGATGGACGCGTCACCATTGAAGTTGTACTCCCAGACATGGTCCAGGATCTGCGACTTGGACAACACCCTGTTGGGGTTCAGCATGAGGTAGCGCAGCAGCTTGAACTCCGTGGGGGAGAGCTCGATCACGGTGCCGCCGCGACGGACCTCGTGCGCGTCGTCATCGAGTTCGAGGTCGTCAACGCGGATGATGGCGTCGTCATCGAGCATCGGCTGCGTGCGGCGGAGCACGGCCCGAATGCGGGCCACTACTTCGTCGAGGCTGAAAGGTTTGGTCACATAGTCGTCGCCGCCCACGGTCAGGCCCGTGACTTTGTCCTCGGTGTCATCCTTGGCCGTCAGGAAAAGGACAGGGAAGTGCTTTCCGGAGGCTCGGAGCCGCCGCGTCACGGTGAAGCCGTCCATGTCCGGAAGCATGACGTCCAGCACTGCCAGGTCGGGCGCATGCGTGTCCGCAGCGGCGAGGGCATCGCGACCGTTTGCTGCCGAGACCACCTCAAAGCCCGCGAACCGCAACGACGTGGAGAGGAGCTCGCGGATGTTGGGTTCATCATCGACGACGAGCAGCCTGGCTTCTGGACCGTTCTTGTTCATGCTCCCATCATGCTCCCAGTCTCTGGGAGTTGTCTGGATATTCGTTGTGAGCATGATGATGGCCCGCTTGCCGTTACCAGTCCATCGTCCCCGGCTCGCCCTTGAAGGGACCCACCACCTTGCTGGTGATCCAGCCGCCGTAGAAGCGGCCCGGCTGGGCAACCACCCGCTCCCCGTCCACTTCGCAGTAATCCATCCGGCCCGGGTACACGGCCACCCGGCCCGCGAGGGCCTCGAAGCCAGAGGCCGGTTCAGGATAGGACCACGCGGCGCTCTCCACTTCCTTCCCCCCGCCGCGGACTGTCAGGTACTTGGCAGCACCCTTGAACTCGCAGAAACTGCTGCCGGCCCCCGGTTCCAGCGACCCCGGGGCGAAGGCCTCCTCCGGGACGTAATACACCGGCGGATGGCTGGTCTCCAGGACGCGGAGCGAGTCCGTGGTGTCGAGGATCAGCTCGCCGCCCAGGACGATCCGGATGCGCTCCGTGCTTGGTTCTATCCTCGGTGGCCGGGGATAATCCCATACCGACTCCTGCCCGGGGCCGGGCACGGCTGGAACAATTCGTGGACTCATGTCTCCAGTGTGCGTCCGCCCCCGCCGTTTCGCACCCGGGAACCCAATTTGCGGCAAGAACGTTCCGGGTCCCGGATCTTCCCCAGCCCAGCGTGCCGGAATACAGTGATGCTTGCCGGGCTGCCAGCCCGGCACCAGCGTTCCAATGGGCCACCGGCCTCTCTCTTCGTGTGCCCGGTGGTCCTGCGCCAACAACGGTAGTTATCCGATAGTTCCTGGCCCATCGAAGGGGATAGACCATCATGACTGACCTGAGTGCCACCGAAAACGCAGCCGCAGGCGACCGCACCATCCGGGACTGGGCGGACCTTGCCGAAGAGATGTGGTCCTATCTCACCGGCAAGGGCGCGGCCATCAATTACCAGTTCATCGACATGGCCGTTGAAGTCCCCCGCGACATTGGCCCGGACGCACCGCGCGCAACGTGGAAGCTCAACGGCACGCTCCGCGTCACCACCAGCGACCGGGATGCTGCCGGGTCGGACGCGAACCGCGGCTGACGGACATGGCCGGGAACCGTCTGGACGTTGATCTGGACTTTTCGTACACGGATGAGTCCGGGGCGGTCACAACGGGCAAGGCGAGGGCCGCCGGCACTGAGGTCACGGTGTCACTCGAAGGGCTGGCGCCCCTGACCGGCGGCGGGCTGCCATCGCTGGAGGAGATCAAACCGCTGGCCGAATTGCTGGCCCGCCAAGGGTTGAGCGTCACCGTGGCCGGACCGGACGGCAACATCCTCAGCCTCGGCAAGGTGGACAGCCCGGCGTCGCAGCGGCTGGTGACGCGTTCGCCGTACATCAAGCTCGGCAAACTCGGCTCGCTGCTGCCGCTGGTCCGGCAGGGCAGGCGGCGGCCCAGGGGCATGCCGCTGCTGCCGCCATCCACGCCCCTGCCACTGGTCCCCACCGTCCAGCGGAAGATCGTCCGACGCATCACCACCACGCACTACGCCAGGGGCGGCGGCAGGCCCCGGCTGATCTTCGTCCAGGACGCCGCGACGTGGACCGGCCAGATTCCGCGGGAGGTTGCCCTGACGGCAGAGGTCACGACGATCGGCAGTGCCCCCGGGGCCGACGTCCGGCTGGAAGGCCTGGACGGGCTCCACGCCGAGATCAGGCACGACGAGCAGGACGAATACGTCCTGGTGCCGCACGGGGCCGTCAGCGGCAGCGTCCCCCGCACGGGCCCGTCGGTGCTCCGGACCGGCGCAAGGATCCAGATGGGGCAGTGGTGCCTGGCGTTCTTCCGGGAGGAATTCGCCGACCACGGCCGTCCCTTCGGCGGCCGGAGCGGCGGGGAACTTGCCTATGAGCGCCCCCAGCTGGACCCGCGGACGGGGACCATGGAGCGGGACAGTTCGGAGGGCGTGCGGTGAAGATGTGCAGGCCGCGGACTACTCCGCGGCGTGCACGTCCTTGGCATCCATGATCCGGTAGGCGTATCCCTGCTCGGCGAGGAACCGCTGGCGCTTGGCGGCGAATTCCTGGTCCAGGGTGTCACGCGCCACCAGGGAATAGAAGCGCGCAGCCCTGCCGTCCTTCTTGGGCCGCAGGAGCCGCCCCAGCCGCTGGGCCTCCTCCTGCCGGGACCCGAAGGAGCCGGAGACCTGGATGGCCACCGAGGCCTCCGGAAGGTCGATGGAGAAGTTGGCCACCTTGGACACCACCAGGGTCTGCAGTTCGCCGGCGCGGAATTGGTCAAAGAGCTTCTGCCGTACCTTGACGGAGGTGTCGCCCTTGATTACCGGAGCCCCCAGGCGCTCGCCGAGCTCGTCCAGCTGGTCGATGTACTGGCCGATCACCAGCAGCTGTTCGCCGGCATGCCGGGCCACCAGCTGTTCCACCACCTGCGTCTTGGACTCGGAGGTGGCGCACAAGCGGTACTTGTCGGCGTCGTCCGCCATCGCATAGGCAACCCGCTCATCCTTGGGCAGGTCAACGCGGACCTCCACGCAATCAGCGGGCGCGATGTACCCCTGGGACTCGATGTCCTTCCATGGCGCGTCATAGCGCTTGGGCCCGATCAGGCTGAACACCTCGCCCTCGCGGCCGTCCTCGCGGACCAGCGTGGCGGTCAGCCCCAGCCGCCGCCGGGCCTGCAGGTCCGCCGTCATCCTGAAGATCGGAGCCGGCAGGAGGTGGACCTCGTCATAGATGATCAGCCCCCAGTCGTGGCCGTCCACCAGCTCCAGGTGCGGGTAGAGGCCGCCGCGCTTGGTGGTGAGCACCTGGTAGGTGGCGATGGTCACCGGCCGCACCTCCTTGAGGGCGCCGGAATATTCGCCCACTTCGTCTTCCGTGAGGGAAGTCCGCCGCAGCAGCTCGTCCTTCCACTGCCGCGCCGCCACCGTGTTGGTGACCAAAATCAGCGTGGTGGTGGAACCCGTGGCCATGGCGGCGGCCCCCACCAGGGTCTTGCCCGCGCCGCAGGGCAGCACCACAACACCGCTGCCGCCCGCCCAGAAGTTTTCGCTGGCCAGCCGCTGGTACGGCCGGAGCTGCCAGCCGTCCTCGTTGAGGGAAATCAGGTGCGGGGTGCCATCCACGTAGCCGGCCAGGTCCTCCGCCGGCCAGCCGAGCTTCAGCAGCAGCTGCTTGAGCTGGCCCCGCTGCGACGCGTGCACCACCACCGTCTCACCGTCGATCCTCGGCCCCAGCAGCGGTGCGATCTTCTTGGCGCGGATGACTTCCTCCAGCACGGGGTAGTCGTCCGTCCGCATGACCAGGCCGTGCCGCGGATCCTTTTCCAGGCGCAGCCTGCCGTACCGGGACATGGTTTCTTCGATGTCGATCAGCAGCGAGTGCGGCACGGGGAAGCGGGAGTACTTCAGCAGCGCATCCAGCACCTTTTCGGCGTCGAGGCCGGCTGCCCTGGCATTCCACAGCCCCAACGGCGTCAGCCGGTAGCTGTGCATATGCTCCGGCGCGCGCTCCAGTTCGGCGAACGGAGCGATGGCGTGCCGGGCCTCGGTGGCCAGCTCGTGGTCCACCTCGAGGAGGATGGTCTTGTCGCTTTGGACGATCAGGGGCCCGTCGGTCACGGAGTGGATTCCTTCACTGGCGCAGTTCTTCTGCGGCCTCGATGTCGATGATGCGGTGGACGGACAGGACCCGCTCGGTGTCCTTGGCAGGATCGAACACCCGGACCCGGCCCCCGCTCACAGATAGCGGAACAACAACCTCCAGGCTGGCATTCCCCAGGCTGTCGACGACGTTCATCTGGATCCGCTGCTTCAACCGGATGGCCGTTTGCAGCGCTTCAAGGCCAAGCTGGGTGGCGGCCTCGCTGCCGGCTGCAGCGAAACCGGTGGAATGCCCGACGGCGGCGTCCGCCTTCCGCAGGACGTCCAGTTGGGCGTCCACTTCCTCCGCCGCGGGCGCCGTCCCAGGCGCGGTATAGACGGGGCGCAGGCTTTCGTGCGGAGCGGAAGGACGGCGGGGACGGCCGGCCGGCTCCATCCCGTCCACGGACGGGGACAGGCCCAGGCTGCGGAGGGCGGCGGCAAGTTCGCGGGGCGGAGCCGAGGACGTGACAACCGTCGGTGCAAGCATGGCCAGGCCAAGCTGGGCAGCTTTTGGTCCTGCCACCAGGTCCCGGAGCATCGCCTCGTCATCGCTCTGGATGAAGCTGACAGACTGCCCCACCCGGAGCCTGCCGTGCCGGGACGCGGTGTCCTCCACCAGGTATTCCAGCGGCTGGGGGACCGCCGTGGCGGAATGCTCGCGGAGGAACGCCAACAGCCCCGCCGCATCGTAGCCGTGCTCAAGCGCGCGCTTGATGGACCCCGCCGAGAACCGGTAGATGGTTGCCGGCCCCTGCCCTTCGGCGTCGGCCATCACCAGGAGCTTTCCGGCCAACGAAGGGTCAAGGTACCCCGGGGCCACCGCGGTCAGGTCCGCCTGCAGCAGCACGTGATTGAGTGCCGCCGGAAGATGCTCGCCAAGGATGGCCAGTGCGGCGTCGGGGTTGTCCTCCGCGAAAGCGCTGCCCAGTTGGCTCAGGGCACCGGAACCGACCAGGCCCAGCATCTCCGCCTCGGCGAGGACACCGCGGATCAATGAACTGAACCGCCGGGCCATCCGCGGCTGCGACCATTCCGCGCGCTGCAGGACGGAGGCTGCATCAAGCATCGGAGCGGCGCCGTCGCCGGCAGCGGCTTCAACCGTCAGCTCATGCAGGATCTCAAGGATTCGCTTGCGGACCACGGGAGCGTCGGGCCGCTGGGCGCCCGCTGACAACGCCGCGATGGTGGTTCCGGCGGCCGACCGGCCGGCCGGTGCTCCGGGCGCAGCGTTCACGGGCTGGCCCACCATGGACGGAACCCGTTCACTGGCCAGCCAGGCATTTACCAGCCACAACCACTGCTCCTGCCTCGGAAGGACCAGCCACTCCAGCTCGGGCGGCTGCACCCACGACGACGAGTCCACGTCCAGGCGGATCAATCCCGCCAGGCCGCACAGTTCCAGCAGCCGGCCTACGGTGCCCTGGTCGACGCGCAGCACCTCGGACAGCCGGCGCATTTCGCGGACCCCCACGCCGCCGCTGCGCAGCGTTGCCAGCGGGTGCTCACCCACGGTGTGCACCAGCTCGGAGGCGAGGCGGAGGGTCTCCGAAATGGCGCTCAGGGCTGCGTTCCTGCGTCGTGCCGCCGTAGTGCTGCCGAGCTCCGGAAGCGGTGGCTTCAGCGTGAAGTCGTTGACGATCGCCCCGCCGCGCAGGGCCAGCCCCACGCTGTGTGGCAACTCGACGTGCGCCGCGTCCAGCGGCACCAGCAGCCCCCGGGCGAGGAGCCAGTCCACGGGCCCGACGTCGGCGCCCTCCGAGGTGACCGATGCCTTCCGTTGCGCCTGGGGGACGGCACCCATGGCCCAGTTGCGGAACCGGGCGAGCAGCGCCGTCGTCCGTTCCGGAGCTCCGGCGAGGATTTCCTGCAGGGCCTCCGGCGTGGCCGTCCAGTGCTGGAGTGCCAGCGCAGCCTCCATGGGTGTGGTGGCGTCCTGGATGGGAAAGCCCTTGCGGTGCAGTTCGGACACCAGTTGCACGGCCCGCTGGGCGAATGCCGGCTGCAGGCGGACCAGCTCGGTGTAACTGCGGCCGAGGCCGGCGGGATACAGGCCTACCACGTCCTTGAGGGACCCCACCGGGAGGTAGAAAGGTTGGTCCGCGGCAGGGGAAGGAGTTCCATGCGGGGGAGGCACGGGGTGCACCAGGGCAAGCTCCTGCAAGGTTCCCAGGATGTCCTGGACTGTGGCCAGCGAGGCGCCGCGGATCAGGTGCTGCAGGCCCTCCGCCGAGGCGCTGTGGCCGGTGTCTGTATTCGTGCACAGGTGCAGCGTCTCAAGGACCTGCATCTGCGGGCGGTTGAGCCGCTCCAGCGCCCGCTGCACGCTGACACGGGAACTGGCGCGTGCCGCCAGGGCAGCGAAATCCGGAACGGCGGGGGAAATGAGGTCCGGCCGCGCGGCGAACAGGGCACGCAGCGCATCGTTGCTGCGTGCCTCCAGGTCCTTGCCAAGCGCACGAATAAGGGACATCAGTCCAACGTTACCGCTGCTGTGCCCGTCCCGCCCGGCGCCGGGCTGCCACAGCGTCCAGGACCAGCAGTAGCATCAGGATGAAGGCTGCCGGCAGGCCGTAGAGGGCTGTGTAGGTGATCCAGGCCGGCGCAGCCGTGCCGGCAAAGGCCATCGCCATGACCGCTCCCACGGCTACGAGCGACAGCACGGCAATAACTGCGGCAAGGACCGTCAACGGCCGCCGGTAACGCGAGGAAGTCATGGACGTAACGCTACAGCGGGGCTGGATGCAAAAGTGAGCGGCCATGGCGGGAACGGCCCAAGCCTTGCGCCTGCGGCGGAACAAAGCCGGCGGAAGCGGGAACAGGGCATGCGGCAGGATAACCTTGAAGGATACAGACCAACACGGTTTGCGCCGGCCATACCTTGAACCCGCACAACACTGCGGATGCGGTGGCCGCGGGCCGTGTCTCATGACAGCAGAACGAAGAAGGTTGATTACGTGCCTACCGGCAAGGTCAAGTGGTATGACAAGGACAAGGGCTTTGGGTTCCTCGCGGGCGAAGACGGCCAGGAAGTCTTCCTGCCCAAGTCGTCACTGCCTGAGGGCGTGACAGAACTCAAGGCGGGCACCCGCGTGGAGTTCGGTGTGGCGGACGGCCGCAAGGGCGCCCAGGCCTTGGGCCTGCGCGTGCTGGACAAGACCCCGTCCATCGCCAAGGCCAAGCGTCCCAGTGCGAAGGATCTCGCGCCGCTGGTGCAGGACCTGGTGACCGTGCTGGACAACCTGTCCGGCACCCTGTCCAAGGGCAAGTACCCGGACGGCAACAAGGGCAAGGCCATTGCTGCCGCGCTGCGCAAGGTTGCCGACGAGCTGGACGTCTAAGCGCCCATGAGCCCCCAATCTGAACAGCCGGGCACGCCAGTGCAGGAGCAGGCTGCCAAGACTCCGCCCAAGCGCAAGGCAGGCGTGCCCGTGTGGCGTACGGGCAAGCCCGACGCTTTCCTGGCCGCGGCGGTCGAAACTGCCCGGGCCGCGGTGGAAGGCATTACACCCGCCGCCACCATCGGGGCGCACCTGGCGGCCAAGAGTGAGGGCGACCGCCTGGTCACGCACCTGTTCGAGTCGCGGCTGCCCGGTTACGCCGGCTGGCAGTGGTACGCGGTGCTGACCCGCAACTCGCGCTCCAAAGTGGTGACGGTCAACGAGCTTGGCCTGCTGCCGTCAGAGGATTCCATCCTGGCCCCCGAGTGGGTGCCGTGGGCCGAACGCGTGCGCCCCGAGGACGAGCAGCAGCAGGAACCGGACGAAGACGCTCCCGGGGCAGGGGTGGCCGTGGAACCGGTCGCTGTCGAGGGGGAGCCGGCTGAGGAGGCCGCCCCGGCCTTTGAGGCCGGCGATGGGCCGCACGACGACGATGAACCGCAGGACGACGGCGGGCAACCAGGAGCCTGACGCGCCCGTCAACGTGCTGCTGCCGGAAGACCGGCCGCGGCCTGCGGAATCAACGAAAAAGGCGCCGTCCGGGACAAACCCGGGCGGCGCCGTCGTACGTTAAGGGCTGCTTACTTGCGCAGCTCGCCCACCACGTAATCGATGCTGGACAGCAGGGCTGAGACGTCGCTGGGCTCGATGGCCACGAAGGTGGCAATCCGCAGCTGGTTGCGGCCCAGCTTCCGGTAGGGCTCAGTGTCCACAATGCCGTTGGCGCGCAGGACTTTGGCCACAGCTGCGGCGTCAACCGACTCATCAAAGTCGATGGTGGCAATGACGTTGGAGCGTTCCTCCGGCTTGGCCACGAACGGGGTGGCGAACTCGGAGGCGTCAGCCCAGCTGTAGATGCGTCCGGCGGAGTCCGCGGTCCGCGCGGCCGCAAAATCCAGGCCGCCGTTGGAGTTCAGCCACTCCACCTGGGCGTTCAGTGTCACCAGCGTGGACAGCGACGGAGTGTTGTACGTCTGGTTCAGGCGGGAGTTGTCAATGGCCGTCTGCAGGTCCAGGAAGTCCGGAATCCAGCGGCCGCTTTCCTTGACCCGCGCGGCCCGCTCAATGGCGGCAGGGGAGAAAAGGCCCAGCCACAGGCCGCCATCGGAGGCGAAGTTCTTCTGCGGGGCGAAGTAGTAGACATCGCTTTCCGCGACATCGACGTCCAGGCCGCCGGCTGCCGACGTGGCATCAACCAGGACCAGCGAGCCCTCGTCCGCCCCGGAAACGCGCTGGACCGGAGCGGCCACACCGGTGGAGGTTTCATTCTGCGGCCAGGCGTAGACGTCTACGCCTGCCTCGGCCTGTGCTTCCGGCCGGGTGCCCGGCTCCGACTTGACGATCGAGGAAGCTTCCAGGAACGGCGCCTTGTTGGTGGCGGCGGCAAACTTGGATCCGAACTCGCCGAAGGACAAATGCTGGGCTTTCTTCTCCACCAGACCGAAGCTCGCGATGTCCCAGAACGCGGTGGAGCCTCCCACGCCCAGGACCACCTCATAGCCTTCGGGAGCACGGAAGAACTGGCTGAGCCCTTCCCGGACTGATCCCACCAGGTTCTTGACCGGGGCCTGCCGGTGGGACGTGCCCAGGATGGTCCTGGAAGCTGCTGCCAGGGCGTCGATCTGCTCCTGCCGGACCTTTGACGGGCCGGCCCCGAACCGCCCGTCCTTGGGCAGGAGGTCGGCAGGGATCGTGATGCTGGTGTCGCTCACAGGGGCTCCAATTCGGCGGGGACGATAGCTTTGGTCCGGACGGACGGGTCGTGGTGGCCGGCAGCCGGCGTTGGGCTGCAATACAGGCCGTCCCCATTCTGCCTGAACTGCTGTGCAGGCGGGAGTTGGCGGCGTCAAAGTCCAGACATTGAGACAGGCGGAGACCAGCGCGGCTATTCGGACAAAGTCAAAATAGGCTAAGCTTGGCCCCGGACTACCTCGCGGGAACAGGCGATACGGTGGGACAACGCAAGGTACTGCGCTCGAGGAGCTGAGCTGGATGACGGATCTGATCGACACTACGGAGATGTACCTCAGGACCATCCTGGAGCTTGAGGAAGAAAACATCGTCGCCCTGCGGGCCCGTATCGCCGAGCGTCTGCGCCACTCCGGACCCACAGTTTCCCAAACCATCGGCCGGATGGAACGCGACGGCCTGGTTGTCGTCTCGGGCGACAGGCACCTGGAACTCACGGACACCGGCCGCAAGCGCGCCACCGAGGTGATGCGCAAGCACCGGCTGGCCGAACGCCTTCTCGCCGACGTGATAGGGCTGGACTGGGCCTACGTCCACGACGAAGCCTGCCGCTGGGAGCACGTGATGAGCGAGCGGGTGGAGCGGCGCATCTACGAGCTGCTGGACCATCCCACCGAGTCGCCATATGGCAATCCCATTCCCGGCCTGGCCGACCTGGGCGGACAGCCCGGCCCCGGCTTCGCGGACGGCGCCATCAGCCTGGTGGAAGCCATGAAGGCCTATGGACCGGCCTCGGGCGTCACCGTTGTCCGGCTGGCGGAGCCCATCCAGGTTGAACCGGAACTGCTGGCCCAACTCGACGAAGGCGGCATCCGGCCCGGTGCCGCCGTGGCACTGGAACGCGTGGGTGATTACATCTCCGTGCGGGTCCCGGGAATCGAAGGCGCGCTCGAACTGCCGCCCGAAGTGGCCGCGCACGTCTTCGTTGCCGTCGCCCCCTCCTGAAGCCGGCCGCATACCTTAAACCGCGCTTCCCACCAAAGATAACGGAATTGTTACCTAGGGTCTTAAGCCCCTATAGTGGAAGCGATCGTTGATACTTAAGCGTTACCTGTCCCGGAGCCGAGCTCTGCCAGCGGGACAGGTGCACGAGTCGTTACTGGCAGAGGCGGGGGAACCACAAGCGGCAGCGGGGGACTGCCTTGGGGTGAAGTCCGTCAGCAGCAAGCCTCTCCAGTGAAGGATTCTTCCGGGAATACCCCTGTGCAGAAGCTTGCCCATGACGGGCCGGGTCTTTGAACTCTCTGACCCGAATCCGACAGCTAACTCCGCAGGCTTTTCCAGAGAGGAACCCTTCTTGACCATGCAGACCTCCCGGGGCCGCCGCCGCGCGGACGGCCCTCCTGCGGTGCGGAGTGCCGAGGTTGCCGCAGTGGAGCGCCCCCGCGACCTGCACCGCGACGCGCGCCGCCGCCGGGGTCCCTTCCGGCAGATGACGGATTTCGCCGCGGCCAGCGGCATCGGCCAGAAGGCCGGCATCGCCCTTGCCGCCACCGGCCTGGTGCTGACGGTGACCGTGCCTGCCACCGGCCCCGTCATGGCTACTGATGCTGCCGGCAATACTCCCGTAGCTGCCTCCGCTGTCAGCCCTCAGCCCAGGATTTCTGCGGATGTTGGCGCGCAGATCGACTTCAGCCGTTCCGCCGTGGTCACCCAGGCGGACCCCGACGGCAAGTTGAAGCAGCTCCTGAGCGCCCAGTCGGCCGGATCGGTGACGCGGGCGGCTTCTGCCGGCACCCTGGCAGCGCCCCTGGCCACCCTCACCACCGCTTCCCCCTTCGGCTACCGGGTGAGCCCGATCACAGGCGGTTCCGGCGACTTCCACCGTGGGCAGGACTTCGTGGCGCAGTGCGGAACGTCTGTCCTGGCAGCGGCAACGGGGACCGTGACCTTCGCCGGCTGGCACCAGTTCGGCGGCGGGAACCGGGTGGTCATCGATCACGGCAACGGCCTGGAGACCACCTACAACCACCTCTCATCCTTCAACGTCAAGGTGGGCCAGACGGTCTCGCGCGGGGACGTCGTCGCCCTCAGCGGCACCACCGGCGCCTCCACCGGATGCCACCTCCACTTCGAGGTGCAGGTCAACGGCGAAGTGGTCGACCCGATGGGTTGGCTGTAGCCCAAATGAGTGCGCAGTCTCAGATCACCGTGACCCGCCGTGACCTGAATGTGACATTGAAGCAAAACTGCTGTACCGTCTAACTCGCGTCAACTTTTCCGAAGTTGACGCTCTTGAGTGGATTGCCTAACTCTGCCACCGCTCAAGGTCCGTTCGCATTTCATCGTCTGGCAGGGGCGGGGGAACCAATTTTGGCCTTCATTCCATGGAGGCCTTGGGGTTAAGTCACGAGCTTTCCAGGAAAGCAAAGTGGCCGGGTGACTCCCATCCGAATCCGACAGCTCACCTCGCAGGCATTGGGAGAGGCTACCTTCGTGTCTTCACGCCATCATTCTGCGCGCCACCGTGCGCAAACGGTTCGCACCAACCCCCTGGATGCCATGTCCAAGGCCGTTAGTGCCAATGCCGGGACCGTGGGCCGCCAGGCTGCCGTTGTGGCAGCGGCATCGGGCCTCATCCTGAGCATGGGCCTGCCGGCGACGGCTGCCGACACCACTGCCGGTGTTTCTGCATCCACCGAGTCCGGCTCCGCCCAGACCGCCCTCGCTGTCACCGCCGCACCCACGGCGACGGTCTCCTTCGAGCGTCCCGTCGTCAAGACCACCGCTGCACCCAAGGTGGAAACGGTCCGCACACAGTCCACCGCTTCGGCTGACCGCGCCGCAGCAACCCAGGACGCGTCGGCCGCCAAGACTGCCGAGACTGTTTCCGCCGTGTCTTCCGCGGCAACGTCGGGAATTGCAGCCATCGCCTACACCGGCATCGGCCACTCCTACGTCTGGGGCGGCACCAGCCCCGTTACCGGCTGGGACTGCTCCGGGTTCGTTCAGTGGGTTTACGCGCAGGCCGGCATCAGCATCCCGCGCACCAACGCGTGGAGCATCATGACTCCCACCTCCACCCCCCAGCCGGGTGACCTGGTCGTCCAGAACGGCGGCGCACACGTCGGCATCTATGTCGGTAACGGCATGATGATCAGCGCACTGAACCCGTCGCAGGGCACGCTGCTCCACTCCCCGGCAGCCACCGGTTCATCCTCGTACTACCACTACGGCAACTAGTTCTTGGGCTCCATGCTCCAAGGGCTATTTCTTTGCCCACAGCTTTTTCGCTAGATCACATCCCCGTTCGGGACGCGCCGGCGTACCCCCAAGATGCCGGCGCGTCCAACCTTCCCTGCCTGCCTACAAGCGGACCAGGGGAAACACGAAAGAGAGAACTGATGACGACATGTGCTACCGCGCGCCACCGTGCCGAGGTCACCAAAACCAACTCGATCGCTGTCATTGCCAAAGCGGTCAGCGACAACGCCGGCGGCATGGGCCGCCAGGCCGCAGTTATCGCCGCTGCCTCCGGTCTGGTCCTGACCAGCGGCATCGCAGCCAACGCTGCCGACGCCAACGTCAAGCGGGACTCCGCTCCGGCCTCCGCACTGGAAGTTGAATCCGCCGTCGACGCCCCGATCTCCGCGGCGTCCACCATTGCCATCAGCTACGAAAAGCCTGCCGTGACCACCACGCCGGCTCCCGTGGCCGAGCCTGAGCCCCAGGTCGACGTCCAGGAAGCAGCTCCCGCGGCCCAGCCCGTTGCTGCTCCCAAGGTCACGGCGAAGGTTGCCACCGCCGCCGCTCCCGCCGCCCCCGCCGCGCAGGCATCGGCCAGTGGCAAGGGTGCTGCGATCCTTTCCGCCGCTTACGCCCAGCTTGGCGTCATGCAGGACTGCACCATGCTGGTCACCAACTCCCTGGCAGCCGTAGGAATCCACTTCCACGACTGGCCCGCCGGCTACCTCTCTTTGGGCCGCACGGTCAGTGCAGCCGAAGCGCAGCCCGGTGACCTTATCTACTACGCCGACGGCGGCGCTGGCATGGCGCACATCGCTGTTTACGCCGGCAACGGCATGGCGGTCCACGGCGGCTACAACGGAAACCAGACTGTGGTCTTCAGCGCCAACGTCGGTTCCGGCCCCGTTTTCATCCGCGTCAACTAAGCTGCCGTGGGCCGGCGCACAGTGTGTGCCGCCGGCCGGTAAGCCGGAAAGGACCCCGCCACGCCCGGCCGGGGTCCTTTCCGTTTAATCAACGGGGCTTGCGTGGCCGCCGTCGAGGGTAGCCGCTGGTTTTGCCGTCCAGGGGCGGCGATTACCTGATATTGCACTTCTTTGTTTACTCTTGTCATGTCGATCCATAGCCCGGACATGCCGAGGGCAGCCGGCCCTCGTGCCCCTGACGGGTGCGGCCGTGAAGAGGTAAGTGCATGCGCACTCTCGTTCTGAATGCTGGATATGAACCGCTGGCGGTTGTGACTTTCCGCCGGGCGCTGGTGCTTGTGCTCGCGGGCAAGGCGAGCGTGGTGGCCGAGGGTGACGACCCCGTCGTGGGCCCCACTGATGTGCTGGGCCGCCCGTCCGTGATCCTCCTCAACCGCTACATCAGGCCCCGGTACAACCACTCCACGGCCGTCAGCCGGCGGGGGGTGCTTCGGCGGGATGGGCATAAGTGCGCCTATTGCGGCAAGGCGGCCCACACCATCGACCACGTGCACCCCAAGTCGCGGGGCGGCGCCGATTCGTGGGAAAACCTGGTGGCCGCCTGCCTGCGGTGCAACAACGTCAAAGGGGACCATACACCCGCGGAGATGGGTTGGACCCTGCGTTTCGTGCCGGAGCCGCCGCATGGAACGATCTGGCAGATCAAGGAACTCGAGAAGCCGACGCCAGCGTGGGATCCCTTCCTTCTTCCGGAGCGGGCTGCCTGACCCAGCCCGGCCTGTCCTCCCGCCGGATTCGGCGGTGCCGGCCCTGCCGGTCGCTAGGCTGGGGTCATGCAAGCGAACACGTTGGCATTTGATGCCCTGATCCTGGCCGGCGGCCGGTCCTCACGGCTGGGAGGGGTGCCCAAGCAAACCCTCGTCTTCCGCGGCCAGACTCTCCTGGAATGGGCTCTTGCCGCTGCGTCCGGGGCTAGGCGCACTGTCGTTGTTGGTGACGCCGGCCTCCCCGGGGTCACCGCGGCGCCAGTGCCGGGGACTGCGCCTCCGGCCGCGGTCCTTTCCTGCCGGGAAGAGCCGCCGTTCTCCGGTCCCGCCGCTGCTATCGCCGCCGGATTGGAAACCCTGGCCAATAACGGCGGCGGTTCGCCGGTCACGCTCGTGCTGGCGTGTGACATGCCGTTGTCCGCCCAGGCCGTGGCCGCCCTGCGGCACGCCCTGGCTGCGACCCCGGTGGAAGCCGCCCGCGTGCGCAGTGTCATGGCCGCTGCCGAAGACGGGAGGCCGCAGCCGTTGGCCGCTTTTTACAACACGGCTGAGTTAACACATGCCTGCCGGGAGCTCGCCGCCCGGAACGCGCTGGCCAACGGCTCTGTCCGGGCGCTCCTTGCTAATCTGGACGTGCAGCTTGTCACAGTCCCCGCCGGGTCCACCTCCGATGTGGATACCTGGGATGACGCTGCTGCGCTGGGGATGGCCGCCGGAAACCAGCGCGGAAGCCAGGACCGGCGCACGGGCGACACTAACGTGGGAGGCAATTCGTGAAAAGCCAGGACGAAACGCTGGAAGAGTGGTGCCGGGCCCTGCTCCAGGCGTACAAGCTGGAAAATGTCCAGGTCGACGTCAACGCTGTGCTCTCCCTTGCCGGCGTTGCCGCCCACTCCGTGGTCCGGCCGGCCGCGCCGCTCACCACCTTCATTGCAGGCTTTGCCGCGGGCCTGGCCGCGGCCCCGGGCAGGGAGATGGACGCCGCCGCGATGGACGCAGCGCTGGCCGTGGCCCGTTCCCTGGCACAGGACTACGGCACTGAAACCGCCGGGACTCCCGGCGAATGACCGCAGAACCCCATAGTGATCCGCATGCACCACCGCGCAGCGAAGGGGAGGCGCTGACGGCCCGGACGCCACTGGACACAGCCGGACACATCGGCGTGGTGGGCGGGGCAGGTCCATCTGCCCAACACTCCGGTCCCGGGATGGACGACGCAGGTCCTTCCGCCGGAGGGCAGGGCGGTGCCGGCCATCACCATGCGGCCCACACCTGGGCAGAGGCCCGGCAGGTGGCATACGACTCCGCCACTCCCATCCCGCCCGGGCCCGTGGCGCTCCGGCTGGCGCTGGGCCGGAAACTTGACCGGGACATCGTGGCTCTTCAGGACATGCCCCACTATGCGTCCTCGGCCATGGACGGCTGGGTGGTTAACGGAAGCGGCCCGTGGATCCCGGTGGACCCGGGAGTCCGGCTGGCGCCGCACCAGGCCAGCCCCATCGCCACCGGCGGTCTTATTCCTCCGGGCGGCAAGGCTGTCCTGCGCACGGAAAGCGCCGTGCTTGGCCGGGACGACGAGGGGCTTCCCGTCCTGCTGACCGGAGGCAAGGCGCGTCCCGGAGAACCCCGCGCCGGCGAGCACATCAGGAAAGCCGGTGAGGAGGCCCTGGAAGGCGATGTCCTGGTGCAGGCAGGGGTGGAGCTCAACCCGGCACACCTGGCACTGGCGGCGCTGGCCGGCCACGACGAAGTGCAGGTCCAGGGCAAACCCGTGGTCCGTCTGGTGCTGACCGGATCGGAGGTGGTGGAACAGGGCAGGCCCGCCCCCGGCCAGGTACGGGACACGTTCGGGCCGCAGTTGCCGGACGTCGTCGCCATGCTGGGTGGAATCCCGGGGGGCCGGCAGAGGATCGGCGACTCCTACGCCGAGTGGCTGGCGGCACTCGAAGACGTGCTCCCCGACGTGCCGGACGCACCCGACCTGCCGGCCGACGTCGTTATTACCACCGGGGGCACTGGGCGTTCGGGAACAGACCACCTCCGGCGTGCGGTCGCCGAACTGGGCGGCCGGCTCATCATCGACGGCGTGGCCATGCGCCCGGGCCATCCCGCAGTCCTGGCAGAACTTCCGGACGGGCGGTTTGTCCTCGGACTTCCCGGCAACCCGCTGGCGGCCATGATGGCACTTTCCACCGTGGGTGGCCCCCTCCTTGCCGCGCTGGGGCACGGGGCCATGCCGCCGGTGCAGGAAGTGCCCTGCGGAACAATGATCGAACCCGACCCCGGCCGCACCCGGCTCATGCCCTTCCGGTTGCTTTACGGCATGGCGTCCCCGGCGCAGCATACGGGGCCGGGAATGATGCGCGGACTGGCCGCCGCCGACGGGGTGCTGGTGGTACCCCCGCATGGCGTGCAGCTGGGCGAGCCGGTGCCGGCTTTTGCCCTGCCGTGGGGACCGCCCCTCTCGCAGCCCGGGGACGGGGCGGCCAAGGCAAAACCGCGCAGCAACCCCCGCGCCGGCCAGCCCAAAGCGAAGCCGGCATCCGGCGGCCCGGTGGACTGGAGTGCGCTCCTGGGCTGAGGCGGGGCCCCATGGTGCCATGATGGAGTTATGAACAGGCAGGGTGGAACATGGGACGCGTAACCCAGCGCCGCAAGGTGCACAAGTATGTCCTGGATGGTTCGCCCGGTGCCCTCGAGTACCCGGTCCGCCACCGCGAGGACGTCCTGGCGGTAGAGGAGCCGCTGGAAATCCGGCTGGGCAGGCTTTCCTATTCGGTCACCATGCGCACGCCCGGGGACGACTTCGACCTGGTGGCCGGCTTCCTGGTGTCGGAAGGGGTCATTTGGGCTCCCGAACACCTGGTGTCCCTGCGGTTCTGCGCCGGAGAAGACGAAAACGGCGTCCAAACGTTCAACGTGGTGGAGGCGCAGCTGCGGCCGGACGTCCCGGTTCCGGATACCGGCCGCAAGGTCTACACGTCCAGTTCCTGCGGCATCTGCGGAACAGACTCCATCGAGGCGGTCCAAAAGTCCTCCCATCACAGCCCCGCAGCTGACCCCCTCACGGTGGACGCGGAGGTACTGGCCTCCCTGCCCGGGCTGCTCAGAAAGTCCCAGCGCCTCTTTGATGACACCGGCGGAGTCCACGCGGCGGGCCTGTTCAAAATTGACGACGACGGCGAGCCCCGCCTGCTGTGCCTGCGGGAGGATGTGGGCCGGCACAATGCCGTGGACAAAGTGGTGGGCTGGGCGCTGCGTGAAGGCCTCCTGCCACTGGCCGGCACCGTTCTCCAGGTGTCGGGAAGGGCGTCCTTCGAACTGGTTCAAAAGGCATCCCTGGCAGGTATTCCCATTCTGGCGGCCGTGAGCGCCCCCTCGAGCCTCGCCGTGGAGCTGGCAGAGGCGAACGGACTCACCGTGGCTGGATTCAGCCGCGGAACAAGCTTCAACGTCTACGCCGGTGATGCCCGCATCCGTCGGCCGGCCGCGGTGCCCATCAGGTAGCTGAGCCCATGGCCGGCGCATGTCCGTTTTCCGCGGGGGGTTGGTTGCCGGGCAGGCGACGGGTAGATTTGTCCATCGAATGGACGCCATGATCCAGTTCCGAGCCTAAAAGAGGACCTATATTGCATGACGACCGGACCATCACGGAAGTCCGACTGGCCAGGTTTGTGCGTGAACGCATTGCTCCTGCCATTTACGCCAGGACGGTCCCGCTTTCCCTGAGCAGTTGGGATGTCCCCGACGAACCGGTCCCAGCGCTCGAAGCGATGCGGCAGGAGTTCCAGCCGCAGGAACACGGTGCCGCCTGGGGCCGCCCCTGGGGCACCACCTGGCTCCGGTTGCAGGGCGAGGTGCCCGAATCATGGGGAAGTGGCCCCGACATCGCGGTGGAGGTGGTGGTGGACCTGGGATTCACCACGGAAGCGCCAGGATTCCAGTGCGAGGGGATCGCCTGGCGCCCGGACGGCAGCATCATCAAGGCAATCTCACCCCGCAACCAGTACATTCCGCTGAAGCTGCTGGGCACCGGCATGGCAGTGGATTTCTACGTGGAGGCTGCCGCAAATCCGGACATGGCCCAGGGCTGGACCTTCGCGCCTACTCCGCTGGGCGACAAGGAGACTGCCGGGGGAGCGCCGCAGTACCGGCTGGGAACCATCGCCATTGCTGAACTCAACCAGTGCGTGTGGGAGCTTCAGCAGGATGTCTGGACGTTGGCTGGACTCATGGAACAGTTGCCGCCGGAGCTGCCGCGCCGCCATGAGATCCTCCGCGCCCTTGAGCACATGATGGATGTGATGGATCCGGATGACGTTGCGGGTACCGCTGCAGCGGGCCGGGAAGCGTTGGCAACGGTCCTGTCGCGGCCCGCCTATGCGTCGGCGCACCGGCTGGTTGCCACCGGGCACGCGCACATCGATTCGGCCTGGCTCTGGCCGGTGCGGGAAACCATCCGCAAATGCGCCAGGACCTTCTCCAACGTGGTGGCGCTCATGGATGAAGACCCCGATTTCGTCTTCTCCTGCTCCTCTGCCCAGCAGCTCGCTTGGATCAAGGAGTTCTACCCCGAGTTGTTCAGCCGGATCCGGGAGAAGGTCCAGGCGGGCCAGTTCGTTCCCGTAGGCGGCATGTGGGTGGAATCCGATACCAACATGCCCGGCGGCGAAGCCATGGCCCGGCAGTTCGTCGAGGGCAAAGGCTTCTTCCTGGCGGAATTCGGTGTTGAGTGCAGGGAAGCATGGCTGCCGGATTCCTTCGGCTACAGCGCTGCGCTGCCGCAGATCGTGAAGTCCGCCGGCAGCCGCTGGTTCCTCACCCAGAAGATTTCCTGGAACCAGACCAACAGGATGCCCCACCACACCTTCAACTGGGAGGGGATCGACGGAACGCGGCTGTTTACCCACTTCCCGCCGGTGGACACCTACAACTCGGACCTCAGTGGACGGGACCTGGCCCACGCCGAACGCAACTACCGGGACCACGGCCGGGGCACGGTGTCGCTGGTACCGTTCGGTTTCGGTGACGGCGGCGGTGGCCCCACCCGCGAGATGCTCGCCGCTGCTGCCCGCACGGCAGACCTGGAAGGATCGCCGAAAGTCAGGATCGGCTCCGCGGAGAGCTTCTTCCGGCAGGCCGAGGCAGAGTACCCGGCACTGCCGGTCTGGGTGGGCGAGATGTACCTGGAGCTGCACCGCGGCACGTACACCAGCCAGGCCCGGACCAAGAAGGGCAATCGCCGCAGCGAACATCTGCTGCGTGAAGCCGAGCTGTGGTGCGCCACGGCAGCGGTCCGCGCAAGGGGCGGGTTCGAATACCCCGCGGCCGAACTCAGGCGCCTCTGGCAGCTGGTGCTGCTGCAGCAGTTCCATGACATCCTTCCCGGCAGCTCCATAGCCTGGGTCCACAAGGACGCCGAGCGGAACTACCAGGCCGTCGAGGCCGCCCTGGAGTCCCTGATCAGCCAGGCTGCCACTGCCCTGCTGGGCTCCGGCGACCGCCAGTTCCTGCTCAACGCCGCTCCGCACGCCCGTGACGGCGTTCCGGCGCTGGCGGTGGGGGAGCCGGCACCGCACCCGGCGCCGGCACGGGCAACGCAGCGCGACGGCGGGTTCCTCCTGGACAACGGGATCATCAGCGCCGTAGTGGACGCCGACGGCCTGCTTGCCTCGCTGCGCGACTACGCCACCGGCCGCGAAGCCATCGCACCCGGCCAGCGGGGCAACCTGCTGGAACTGCACCGGGACACACCCAACGAGTGGGATGCGTGGGACATCGACGAGTTCTACCGGCGCAACGTCACTCCGCTGGTCCATGCCGAGTCGGTCAGCCTTACCAGCGACGACGGCAAGGCCGTGGTGGAGGTGGAACGGCGCGTGGGCATATCCACGCTGACCCAGCGCATCACCCTCGCTCCCGGCAGTCCTTCGCTGGAAATTTCCACCTCCGTGGACTGGCAGGAGCGCGAGAAGCTGCTCAAGCTGGGCTTCGCCCTCGACGTCAGGGCGGACCGATCGGCCGCCGAAACGCAGTTTGGCCATGTCTTCCGGCCCACCCACACCAACACCTCATGGGAGGCTGCCAAGTTTGAGATCTGCGCCCACCGCTGGATCCACGTCGGCGAACCGGGCTACGGGGTTGCGTTGTCCAACTCCTCCACCTACGGCCATGATGTAGGCAGGAGCGTCAGGGAGTCCGACGGCGGAACCACCACCACGGTGCGTCTGTCCCTGCTGCGGGCGCCCAAGTTTCCGGACCCCGACGCCGACCGCGGCCGCCACGAGCTGACGGTGACCATCCGTCCCGGCGCGAGTATCGCCGACGCGGTCGAGGAAGGCTACCGCACCAACCTGGCTCCCCGCGTGGTCAGCGGCGCAGCTCCGGTGGAGCCGCTTTTTTCCGTCAGCAATCCCGCGTTGGTCATTGAAGCGGTGAAGCTGGCACAGGATGGCTCGGGCGACGTTGTGGTCCGGCTGTACGAGTCGCTCGGGGAGCGTTCGGCGGGAAGCATTGCAGCTCATTTCCCGGTCAGCAGGGTTCTGGTGACCGATCTGCTGGAGCGTCCCGTCGAGGCTCCAGGAGTGGTTGCGGGCGGGTGGGGCGCCGACCTCTCGCTCAGGCCGTTCCAGCTGGTAACACTGCGTTTCGTCCGCGGGTGAGGGCCAAGAGAAACTGACAGGGGCCCTTTAAACAGGCTGAGTGGGGGCGGTCCCCAACGATCCGCCACCACTCATCCCCCCAATGTGTGCGAAGGCCCCCGGAGCTGCCCGCGTTCCAGAATTTATCCCCGTTCGAAAACGCTCGGCGGCCCCGCCTTCACACATTCATGATTGTTTCACATTCTAATGATTTTGTGAAAGCCGGAGAGGTTACTTTTCGGTAGATTTCCTGCGCGCTCCAACGGTCCTGCTATTAACCACCTTGGCAACCCAGATCAGGGCCAGCCCAATGACGAAGCAGAGCACCGCCGTGTAGTTGATGATGAATTCGATGGATCCCATAGTGGGCGGGATAACCGGAAAAAGTAGTGTGAGCCCAACGGCTACTCCGCCCAAAGCCAGCAGGGCCGCTGCGATGCGCACCAGGATGGGGAGCCGCTCCCGCACTGCCCGAACCATGGAGGGCACCAGGACCAAGGTGACATAGGCGGGGTAGGCCCTGCCTGCGGCGCCATAGTATTCGACGAGCGCGAAATTACGGTCGTCCTTCGCGGACACGGCCTGGAGCCCCGCGGAGGATCCCTCCGTGTCCATGGAAAAGAACAGGGCGACCAATACGGCCGAGACTGCAAACAGGACGATTATGCCTGTCTTCCCCGTAATCAGGCGGTAGGCGCTGTCGGCACCAAATCCCTTGGCGATTCGGATGCCCATGAAGAAGATGGCACCGAAGATCACGAAGCGCAGCAGCAGGTTGGCGAGGTTAATTCCGCCCAGCGCCTGGTCGATCACCAGGTAGGGGCCCTTGATGCTCAACAGGATCGCCAGTGTCATCGAGGCGAAGATGCCGAAAAGGGAGCGGTTCTCACCCCGGAGGGTGCTGGGGATCCGCGCGGCGGCAACTAACGCGCATATCGCCAGCGTGCTCCATTGAAGTGTCTCGATCATCCCAGGTTCTCCCAAATCTTGTCTGTCTGCGCTTGGTCCTGCTCCTGGCGGCGCAGCACTTTGCCCATTGCCTGGAGCCGGTCTCCGGCAAGGGCGGTTAATTCTCCGTCGGAAAGGCTGTCCAGCGCGGCCTGCCGGGCACCGGGCGGCCAGCCGGCCTCCTCCTCCGTAACAACCCCCGTGGCCACCAGGCCGCCGGCCGGTCCCACTCCCGCTGCCATCGCCGTTGCCACGGCCAGCTCGGGGGACAGCCGGTTGGCGGTCAACTGGGCGGAATAGTTCTGCGGGGCCACGCCGGTGGCTGTCGACACCCGGTGCCGGAGTTCGCCGTCATCAATTGCGTCCACCCAGTTCTTCACCGAGGTGGGGTGCGGGGCGGGACTGAGGGCTGGAGCGGCGCCGCCCTGTCCCGGTTCCATGGCAGGCCGGACCAGAAGTGCCCGGAGAAGGTCTGCGGTGGAAATCTGGCTCACCAACTCGTTCCTGGTGGGCGGCGGCGGCGGTCCTGCCAGGACGTTGAAGGCCTCGAACCCTGCCAACGCGGTGACCGGATTGATGTTGTAGGCGCGGCTGATGCTGACCACCGTGCTGACGGAGACCTTGCCCCGCACCAGTTGCTGTGCCAGTGTGGTGCGCTTGATCCCGGAGACCCGGCAGACATCCGCGGTGCTGGCATCGGGCGCGATGCTTTGCAGCCAGCGCTGGAACGCCTTGGCGGGAATGGTCATGGGGGACTCTCTATAACGGGAGGGGTGTGACCGAGTTTACCGTGCCTGTCCGGCACCGGCCGTGCCGGCGATTTTGCCCGTGATGCAGGTTCGTCTATAGTTGATGGTCGAGCCCGTTGGTCCGTACACCCCCCAAGTCCGGACCAGCGGGTTCTTCTATGTCCTGCAGCCCCAGCGGCGCCGCGGCCCTTCCTGCCGCCTCTGCCGGCCGTCAACGGCTGCCCGGGCAGCGGCGAAAGGACCAACCGATGACTGCAACCCTCGTTGCCAAGGACCTCTCCGGCGGCCACGGCCACCGCACGCTATTTTCCGGACTGTCGCTGACGGTGGCTCCCGGCGACGTGGTGGGCGTGGTGGGCGCCAACGGGGCCGGGAAGTCCACGCTGCTGCGCCTGCTCGCCGGCGTGGACCAGCCACAGCAGGGCTCGGTCAGCCTTGCCCCCTCGGACGCCTTTGTCGGCTGGCTGCCCCAGGAGCACGAGCGCGTCCCCGGTGAGACAGTAGCCGCCTACATTGCGCGCCGGACCGGCTGCGCGGACGCAACCGCCGAGATGGAATCCACCGCTGAAGCGCTGGGCTCCGGGGCTCCGGGCGCTGACGATGCCTACTCCCGGGCCTTCGACCGCTGGATGGCCTCCGGCGCTGCCGACCTGGACGAACGCATCCCGGCCGTCCTCTCGGACCTTGGCCTGGACGCCGGCCCCGATGCGATGATGACCGGTCTCTCCGGCGGCCAGGCTGCCCGGGTGGCCCTCGCTGCGCTCCTGCTGAGCCGGTTCGACGTCGTACTGCTCGATGAGCCCACGAATGACCTCGACCTTGCCGGCCTGGCCACCTTGGAAAACTTTGTGCAGGGGCTGCGCGGCGGGGTGGTGCTGGTCAGCCATGACCGCGAATTCCTGGCCCGGTGCGTCACCCGCGTGGTGGAGCTGGATCTGGCCCAGAACAGCGTGGCGGTGTACGACGGCGGCTACGACGCCTTCCTGGAGGAGCGGGCCGTGGCCCGGCGGCATGCCCGCGAAAAGTTTGAGGAATTCGCGGCCACGAAGGCGGACCTGGTGTCCCGTGCCCGCACGCAGCGTGAATGGAGCTCCCAGGGCGTCCGGAACGCGATGAAGAAGAACCCGGATAACGACAAGATCCGGCGCGCCGCCAGTACCGAGTCGTCGGAGAAGCAGGCGCAGAAAGTCCGGCAGATGGAGTCCCGCATCGCCCGGCTGGATGTGGTGGAGGAGCCGCGGAAAGAGTGGCAGCTCCAGTTCACCATCGGCCAGGCACCGCGGTCCAGCGCCGTCGTCGCCACCTTGCGGAACGCGGTGGCACGGCAGGGTGCTTTCACGCTGGGACCGGTCAACCTCCAGCTCAACGGAGGCGAGCGGGTGGGCATCACCGGCCCGAACGGGGCCGGCAAGTCCACCCTGCTCCGCCTGCTGCTGGGCACCCAGGCGCCGGACGACGGCGACGCGTCCGTCGGGGCTTCGGTCGCCGTCGGCGAGATTGACCAGGCACGCGGGATGCTCGACGGCGGGCTGCCGCTGGGCGACGCGGTCGAGGCCGTGCTGGTGGACTGGACCGGCGCCGATGTCCGCACGCTCCTGGCGAAGTTCGGCCTCAAGGCGGACCACACGTCGCGAACCGTGGATTCCCTGTCGCCGGGGGAGCGGACCCGGGCCGCCCTGGCCCTGCTCCAGGCGCGGGGCGTGAACCTGCTGGTGCTGGATGAACCCACCAACCACCTCGACCTGCCGGCCATCGAGCAGCTGGAAGAAGCCCTTGAAAGCTACGACGGCGCCCTGCTGCTGGTCACCCACGACCGCCGTCTGCTGGAAAACGTCAGACTCGACTACCGGTGGCACCTGGACAACGGCACGGTCCAGGAACTCCACCACACTGCAAGCCAGGAGAAGTAACCATGAGCATGGACCGCGTGGCCTGGAGTTCGCTCTACAACATCAGCACCGCAAAGAGCGCCTCCAAGCCGTTTTCCAAAGAGACCCTGAAGCGGGTGCTGGCCTTCGCCGCACCGCACAAGGGCAAGCTGATCGCCTTCGTGCTGTCGTCCATTGCGGCTGCCTTCCTGGCCGTCGCCACTCCGGTGCTCGCCGGCCAGGTGGTTGATGCCATCATCGCCAAGGCTGCCGCCGGAACGGTCATCTGGCTGGCGGTGCTGATCGCCATCGTGGCCGTGGGCGAGGCCGGGGTGGGCCTGCTGACCCGCTGGCTCTCCTCCACCATTGGCGAAGGCGTCATCGTGGACCTGCGCACCCGCGTGTTCGACCACGTCCAGCGCATGCCCATCGCCTTCTTCACCCGGACCCGCACCGGCGCGCTGGTCAGCCGGCTCAACAACGACGTCATCGGCGCGCAGTCCGCCTTCGCCGGAACCTTGTCCGGCGTGGTGAGCAACTCCGTGGCGCTGGCCCTGACACTGGCCGTGATGCTCAATACGTCCTGGCTGGTGACAGTCCTCGCCATGGTGCTGCTGCCGATTTTCCTGATTCCCGCCCGCCGCATGGGCTCGAAACTGGCAGACCTGCGCCGCGAAGCCGCCGCGCACAACGCTGCCATGGGAACCCAGATGACCGAGCGGTTCTCGGCCCCGGGCGCCACGCTGGTCAAGCTGTTTGGCCGGCCGGACGAGGAATCCCGTGAATTTGCTGCCCGCGCGGGACGGGTCCGTGACATCGGCGTCCGGATGGCGATGCTGCAGTTCACCTTCGTGACCGCCCTGACGCTGGTGTCCGCGCTCGC
This sequence comes from Arthrobacter sp. NQ7, assembly GCF_029581595.2. NCBI lineage: Bacteria > Bacillati > Actinomycetota > Actinomycetes > Micrococcales > Micrococcaceae > Arthrobacter > Arthrobacter sp. NQ7. Next base: position 42,220 of record NZ_JARFXU020000006.1, read on the forward strand.
GCTCGCCCTGGTCTATGGCCTGGGCGGCTGGCTCGCCCTGGGTGGCCAGCTCGCCCCGGGCGACGTGGTGGTCCTGGCGTTGCTGCTGACCCGGCTCTATGCCCCGCTCACGGCGCTGTCCAACGCCCGGGTTGAAGTCATGAGCGCGCTGGTCAGCTTCGAACGGGTCTTTGAAATCCTGGACCTGAAACCGCTCATCCAGCAGAAGCCTGATGCCGTGCCGGTCCCCGCCGGCCCGGTGTCCGTCGAGTTCGACAACGTCCGTTTCGCGTACCCGTCCGCGGACAAGGTATCGCTGGCGTCGCTCGAGGAGGTCTCCACCCTGGACACCCGGGGCGGCGAGGAAGTCCTGCACGGGGTCAGTTTCCGGGTGGAGCCTGGCCAGACCGTCGCCCTGGTGGGCTCTTCAGGGGCCGGCAAGTCCACCATCGCACAGCTGCTGTCCCGGCTGTACGACGTCGACTCCGGCGCCGTGCGGCTGGGTGGCACCACCCCGGGGGCCGGGCTGGACGTACGGGACGCCACCTTCGATTCGCTGCGGGACACCCTGGGCATGGTGACCCAGGACGGCCACCTGTTCCACGAAACCATCGCCTCCAACCTGAGGCTGGCCCGGCCCGATGCCACCGAGGAGGACATGTGGGACGTCCTGCGCCAGGCGCGACTGGAAACCATGATCCGATCGCTCCCCGACGGGCTGGAGACCGTGGTGGGGGAGCGCGGCTACCGGCTTTCCGGCGGTGAACGCCAGCGGTTGACCATCGCCCGGCTCCTGATTGCCCAGCCCCGCGTCGTCATCCTCGACGAGGCAACCGCCGCACTGGACTCCACGAACGAAGCCGCTGTGCAGGCAGCCCTGGGCGCTGCGCTCGAGGGCCGGACCGCCGTCGTGATTGCGCACCGGCTTTCCACCGTCCGTGCCGCCGACGCCATCCTGGTGGTGGAGGACGGCCGGATCGTGGAGCGCGGAACCCACACCGAACTCTTGGCTGCAGGAGGCCGCTACGCCGAGCTCTACCGGACGCAGTTTGCCGAGGCCACCGCGGTGGCGGAGGAAGCCGTTCCGGAGTTCTAGGGTCCGGACTGCGTGGCCTGTGCCGCCAGCAGAGGCAGGATGTGGTCCGTCAGCAGCGGGGCGAGGTCCCGGGGGAGGGGCGAACCCTTGGCCGGCCCGCTGAAGTCCAGCCAGCGGATCTCGGCGATTTCGGCCGCCGGGGTGGCCTGCCACGTCCCCGGGGCGGTGAAGACGGTGGCTTCAATATCGGTGGCCGCCTCGTTCGCGGCGTCGGCGATCCAGACTCCCAGCAGTTCAAGCTCCTGGGGCCTGACCACGATGCCCACCTCTTCGGCGAGTTCCCGGGCGGCGGCCTGGACGGCCGTTTCGCCGGGCTCGGGCTTGCCGCCCGGGTGCATGAACATGTCGGTGCCGCGTTTGCGCACGGTCAGAAGCCGGCCGGCATCATCGAACACGCAGACGGCGGAGACCACGATCCGGTCCCTCATCCGGCCATCCTCGCCAGGTGGGATGTGAGCAGCAGGTCCTTGCGCGGGCCGGTCACGTCCCAGCTGTAGCTGAAAGCGTCCGGGCCCTCACACAGGTAGGACACCCGGTAGGTGTCGGGATCGCACCAGTGGGCGTCCCGGCTGGCGTCCGGGGTGAAACCCATGCGGTGGAACGGCCTGCCGTCGGGAAAGAACACGTCCAGCGCATCCGGCCGTACCGCGGGTTTCAGGAGGTAGTCACGTGAGGCGGGTCCGGTGAAGGTAGGCCAGCGCATGGTGCCTTCCTCATGAAGGGCCAGGCCGCCGTCGTCCGTGGGGGTGAAAAGCACGACGCCGGTAAAGGTCCCGCGCGTGCCGTCCGACCTGTCCAGCAGGTTGCGCTCCACCCGCCAGCGGCCCGCGGGCAACGGCTGCCCGGCGTTGCTGCCCAGGAGGTAGTCGCGGAGGCTGGGCTCCGGCAAGGGAGAGTTCAAGTGCCCTCGATTGGAATCGAACCAACGACACCGGCTTTAGGAGAGCCGTGCTCTATCCACTGAGCTACGAGGGCTGGCATCCGGGGGTTCGGCGGGGCCGGTCCGTCCGGACACGGTTACAAGCATACAAGGTACCGGCGCGTACTACGCTCAAGGCATGAGTCCAGCCCCAACTGCCACTCCCGCCGCAGCCTTCATCCCGAACGTTGCGTCCACCCGGCAGTACATCGGCGCTTGGGCGGTGCTGAGCGTGCTGCAGTACTTCTTTGCGGAGGCCGCCGTGGCGATGGCCTGGGCCGGACCCCGTCCCTATGACCTGCGGACCGGATACATCAGTGACCTGGGCGCGTTGAGTTGTGGAATCTATGCCGGCCGGGAAGTGTGCTCGCCGCTCAACTGGCTGATGAACGCATCGTTCGTCGTCCAGGGCCTCGGGCTGCTGCTGGGGGCGGTGCTGCTGACCTCCGGGCTGCTGCGCGTGGCGGGCCGGCCCGGGACGCGCGTGGACTGGGGCCGCAGGAAACCGTGGATCGCGGCGACTGCGGTCCGGCTGCTCACAGGCGTTGCGGGGGCCGGAACGGTGGTGGTGGGACTGGTCCCTGAGGATGTCGGCTCGCCGTGGCATTACGCGGGCGCCGTAGCGTATTTCCTCACCGGTGGCGCTGCCCTGCTGGTGCTTGGGCTGCTCTGGCTCCGGAAAACGGGAATGGCGTGGTTCCTCCTTGCCTGCGGCAGTGTGTCGTTGGCCGCGCTTGCCACCGGTGGCCTGACGCACATGATGGTTCCCGAGCCTGGCACCCTGGAACGGCTGATGGGTTATCCGGTCACCGTGGGAATGGCTGCCGCCGGGCTGGTCATTGCCAGCCGGGTGCACCGGCACCGGAAGCAGGTGAGGGCAGCCGCTGCCGCCGCCCGGGGAACTGCGGCTTAGTGGTCTTTCCGCGTCCGCCTGTTGAGGAGAACTGCTGCAGCTCCGGCCAGCAGGCTCAGCACCAGAAGCACCCAGCCTGCGATGGTGAGGCCGGACGCCATAGCCACCTGGCCGGCGTCGGGACCTTGCGTGCCCAGCATGGCATCAATGGCCACATTGCCCCACAGCCGAACCACCACGAACAGCAGGGGCAACGCCCAAAGCGCCCAGCGCAGTGCCTTCCGCGCAACGTTGGTGCCGATGAGCAGCAGCCAGGTGAAGCCGAAGATCAGCGGGAACAGGGTCCCGGCGGTCTTGTGGACATAGTTCAGCTGGCCCAGCGCATCGCTGTTCATCACGCCCTGCAGGCGGCTGATGTAGGCGGGATCGAAGCCGCCCACCAGCGAATCCGGCATGGCCAGGCCTTGGGTGAGTTGCGTGAGCTGGTCCAACGTCAGCAGGTGCAGGTACCAGAAGAGGAACAGGCTGGCCACGACGCCGGCGATGACGATCAGGTTGCTGTTGCCCTGCGCCTTCTCCGGAGTGCGCTCCGTGCTGGGGTTGACCACCGGCGGCAGGTGATGCTGGGGCACCACCGCGTTGGCGCCGTGTTTCTTGATCCGCTGGGCAGGGGTTTTGGCCATGGCACCATTATCCCGCCCCATAAGCTGAAGCCATGACCACTGGCCGACACAGCGCAGCTGTTCTTGACCCATCCCTGGACGACTACGAACTGGCGGCGGCTCTGGTCCGTGAAGCCGGGCAGCTGGCGCTCCTCATGCGCATGGCCGGCCTGCAGTCTGAACAGAAGACATCAGTCTCAGACGTCGTGACCGCGGCGGACCACGCAGCAGAGGCCTACGTGCTGGAGCAGCTGCAGCGCTGCCGGCCGGAAGACAGCATCCTGGGGGAGGAAGGTACCGCCGTCCAAGGCGCCAGCGGCCGCACCTGGGTCATCGACCCCGTGGATGGCACCTACAACTTCCTGCACGGCTCCACCTACTGGTGCTCCGCGATCGCCCTCAAGGACCGCGACGATGTGATGTTGGGTGCCATCTTCCAGCCCGAGGAGGACAAGCTGTGGCTGGGCGGCCGCGACCGGCGGGCCACCCTGAACGGGGATGTCCTGACCGTATTCAGCGACGACGGCGGCAGGCGTAACGGCACCAGCGTCGCTGAGCTTGGTGCGGCCACCTACATCCACCCCACCTGGCTGATGGACCCCCTGTGCGCCATGCCGTGGCATGCGGCGGCCACATCCGCAGCCTCCCTTCGCATGCTTGGGTCCGGTTCGTGCGATTTGGGCCGGGTGGCGGACGGGCAGCTGGGGTGCTGGTTCCAGCACAGCTGCCCGGAATGGGACTGGCTGCCGGGCAAGGCGATCGTCCGGGCGGCAGGCGGCGCCGTGGACACGGTCCGGGTGAACGGGCTGGAGTGGTTCCTGGCAGGAGGTACGACGGCGGTGCGCCAGTTGCGTGCCGCCCTTGAGTCAGCGTCAGTGGCCTAGGCATTTCGCTGCCCTGACATGGGCGCTTACGGTTTTGGCCGGTGGATAAGGGCTGGTAATCCACAGGCTGGAAGGCGTTGTCGGTCCCACCGCCTAGACTTGTAGGCACCATGGATATGTTGTTTGACCCGTACTCTGACGGACCCTTCAAGGCCGCTCCTGCAGCCACAGCCCGTACCAAGTCGCCGTCAGAAGGCGTTGTGGGGGCACCTGGCAGTGGCGGCCACGTCCACGCAGAGCGGGCACCGGAAGGGCAACACCGGAGCCACCGCCCGGACGCCAAGGCCCTGCTGCAGGGGTTGAACCCGCAGCAGGAGGAAGCGGTCAAGCACGCAGGTTCGGCACTGCTGATCGTCGCCGGCGCCGGCTCCGGCAAGACCCGCGTGCTCAGCAACAGGATCGCGTACCTGATCGCCACCGGCCGCGCCCACCATGGCGAGATCCTGGCCATCACCTTCACCAACAAAGCCGCGGCGGAGATGCGGGAGCGCATCGAGGCCCTGGTGGGCGGCCGCGCCAAAATCATGTGGATTTCCACGTTCCATTCATCCTGCGTGCGGATCCTAAGGCAGGAAGCCGCGAACGTAGGGCTGAAGTCCAACTTCTCCATCTACGACTCCGCCGACTCCCTGCGCCTGGTCACCCAGGTCTCCAAAGCCTTGGACCTGGACCCCAAGAAGTTCGCACCCAAGGCCATCCAGCACAAAATTTCGGCGCTGAAGAACGAACTCATCGACGCGGACTCCTTCGCCTCGGCCGCGAATTACAACGACCCCTTCGAGCAGGCCGTAGCGGACGTGTACAAGGGGTACACGCAGCGACTCCGCCAAGCCAACGCCATGGATTTCGACGACCTCATCGCTGAGACCGTCTACATGTTCCGGGCTTTCCCCGCGCTCGCCGAGTCCTACCGGCGCCGGTTCCGCCACGTCCTGGTGGACGAATACCAGGACACCAACCACGCCCAGTACGCGCTGGTCCGCGAGATAGTCGGCGAAGGCCCCGGCGCCTCTGAACTCACCGTGGTGGGTGATTCGGACCAGTCCATCTATGCCTTCCGCGGCGCAGACATCCGGAACATCGTCGAGTTCGAAAAGGACTACCCCGAAGCCCGCACCATCAAGCTGGAGCAGAACTACCGCTCAACGCAGAACATCCTCAATGCCGCCAACTCGGTGATCTCGCGCAACCCCAACCGGCCGGAAAAGCGGCTGTGGACCGCCGAGGGCGAAGGCCACAAGATCATTGGCTACGTGGGCGAAAACGAGCACGACGAGGCGCAGTTCATCGCCAAGGAGATCGACCGGCTCCAGGACGAGGAAAACCTCCGGCCCGGCGACGTCGCCATCTTCTACCGCACCAACGCCCAGTCCCGCTCCATCGAAGACGTTTTGGTCCGCGTCGGCCTGCCGTACAAGGTGGTTGGCGGAACGCGCTTCTACGAGCGCAAGGAAATCAAGGACGCCCTCGCCTACCTCCGCGTCCTGGTGAACCCGGACGACGACGTCAACCTCCGCCGGGTGCTCAACGAACCCAAGCGCGGCATCGGCGACCGAGCCGAAGGCGCCGTGGCGGCCCTCGCCAGCCGCGAACGCACCTCATTCATGGCGGCCGCCCGCCGCGCCGACCAGGCGCCCGGCATGGCCACCCGTTCGGTCAACGCCGTCCTGGGCTTCGTGAAAATGCTGGACGACCTCGCCGAAGTGGCTGCCGGGTCCGGCGCCGCCGCCGCGCTCGAAGCCGTCCTGGAACAGACCGGCTACCTCGCTGCGCTTCGCTCCAGCACCGACCCGCAGGACGAGTCCCGGGTGGAGAACCTGGCCGAACTGGTGGCCGTGGTCCGTGAATACGAGCAGGAAAACCCGGAGGGCACACTGGCCGCGTTCCTGGAACAGGTATCCCTCGTGGCCGACGCCGACCAGATCCCTGACGCCCCCGGCGCCGACATTGACGCCGCCGTGGCCGAGGCCAAGCGGCTCGGCGTGGTGACGCTGATGACCCTCCATACGGCCAAGGGCCTGGAGTTCCCGGTCGTGTTCCTTACCGGCATGGAGCACGGGCTCTTCCCACACCAGCGCTCCGCCACCGACCCCAAGGAACTGGCCGAGGAACGCCGGCTGGCCTACGTAGGGCTCACCCGCGCCCGCAAGCGGCTATACGTCACACGGTCCGAGGTCCGCAGCATGTGGGGCCAAAGCCAGTACAACCCCGCCAGCCAGTTCCTGGAGGAGATTCCCGCCGAGCTCCTGGAATGGAAGCGCGAAGGGACCAGCCGCCAGTCGTGGGCAGGCGGCGGCTCCATCGGATCCGGCCGCTACAGCGGCTCGTTCTGGGGCGCCGGAACTGCCCGGGGCGCTGCGGCGGACTCCTCCGCCGGCTTCAACGCCGACGTCCCGGCATTCATCGCCAAGAACCGGGTGCAGCCGCAAAAGGAAATCATCGCCGTCAGCGTGGGGGACAAGGTCAACCACACAAGCTTCGGCAACGGAACAGTCCTGGCGCTTGAAGGGGCCGGCGACAAGACCGTGGCAAAGGTCAAATTCGACCTCGGCGAGAAACGCCTGCTGCTGCGCTACGCCCCGCTGACCAAGCTGGACGCCTGAGCCCGCCGCCCAGGTTCCCCCACTTCGGCACGGTGCGGTGCGGAGCCGCAAGGTGCGGTGGCGGGGGAGCGGCAAAGGCATAATGGACGCCATGCGACGGACTGTACGGGGGATGCTCGCCGCCCTTTTCCTTGCCACCATGGTTTCCACCGCTACAGGGTGCAGCGTGACCACTGCGGACCCCTCCTACATCCCGCCCGATCCGCCCCAGCCCATGGAGCAACTGGAAAAGGCTCCCCTCGCCGACGCCAAGGCGTTCTCCAGCGGCACCGGCGTCCTCTCCTTCATCACCCAGGACCGGACCATCGCGTGCTCCCTGACGTCCGCCCGGGGCGACCACGTGGACCTGCCCTATGAACAGAACAGCTATGGCGACGCCGCCAACAACAAGCTGCCCATCATTCCGGTGGCGCACTGCGAACTCGCCACCTACCCGGCGCCCCAGCCGGGGGACGTCACGGACGACTGCGCCGGAACCCACCTTGGCTACCTGGGCGGCACCGCGCTGCTCTCGCCCGACACGGCACACTATGGAGGATGCCGCTCCGGCGTCACAAGCATGGAGGCAGCCTACGGACCGCGGGGCACCAAGGCCGGTCCCCTTGCGGAGCTGCCGGTCCTCATGGACGGGCAAAACCTCGAACGCAACGGTCTGCGATGCTCCGCCTACAACGGCGGCGTGGCGTGCGGAAACGTCTCGGCCGGCGTCGGATTCTTCATCTCCCCCGAACGTTACGAACTGATGCCGGGCGCGGCCAAAAGCAGCCCGCCACCGCAGCCGGAGGCGCCAAAAACCCCGTAAATCCGCGGTTTTTCTACGCCCCATAGAATAGTGTGCTTACTCACATAAGCGGTAGTCTGGGACGGCCCGGTCCCTCCAAAGGACTAGAGTTCCCCATGGAGCATTACGCCGCGTGGCTCGTTTCCAACAGGCCGCCGGTGCGTGCAATCCGCAGCCCGGTCATCGTCTTACCGATGGTGTCCGACTGTACAGAAACTACTTCGACGTAGAAGGACACTAAACCGTGGACCTGTTTGAATACCAGGCGCGCGATATGTTCGAGGCGCACGGTGTACCCGTGCTTGCCGGCATCGTGGCGTACACCCCAGAAGAAGCAAAGGCAGCTGCCGAGAAGATCGGCGGCGTTACCGTTGTCAAGGCACAGGTCAAGGTAGGCGGCCGCGGCAAGGCCGGCGGCGTCAAGGTCGCAAAGTCCGCCGACGAGGCGTTTGAGCACGCCTCCAACATCCTGGGCATGGACATCAAGGGCCACACCGTCAACAAGGTGATGATTGCCCAGGGTGCGGACATCGCCGAGGAGTACTACTTCTCCGTCCTGCTGGACCGCGCCAACCGCAACTACCTGGCCATGTGCTCGGTTGAGGGCGGCATGGAGATCGAGCAGCTCGCCGTCGAACGTCCCGAAGCGCTGGCCAAGATCGCCATCGACCCCGCCGTGGGCATCGACCAGGCCAAGGCCGACGAAATCGTCGCCGCCGCCGGCTTTGCTGAGGAACTGCGCGGCAAGGTCGCCGGCGTCATCCTCAAGCTGTGGGATGTCTTCAAGAAGGAAGACGCCACCCTGGTGGAGGTCAACCCGCTGGTCAAGACCGGCAACGGTGACATCCTGGCGCTGGACGGCAAGGTCTCCCTGGACGAGAACGCCGACTTCCGCCACCCCAAGCACGCCCAGCTCGAGGACAAGGACGCTGCCGATCCCCTTGAGGCCAAGGCAAAGGCGCAGGACCTCAACTACGTCAAGCTCGACGGCGAAGTAGGCATCATCGGCAATGGCGCCGGCCTGGTCATGTCCACCCTCGACGTTGTTGCCTACGCCGGTGAGAACCACGGCAACGTCAAGCCCGCAAACTTCCTGGACATCGGTGGCGGCGCCTCGGCCGAGGTCATGGCCGCAGGCCTGGACGTCATCCTGGGCGACGAGCAGGTCAAGTCCGTGTTCGTCAACGTCTTCGGCGGCATCACCGCGTGCGACGCTGTCGCCAAGGGCATCGTCGGCGCGCTGGCCGAGCTGGGCCACTCCGCCAACAAGCCGCTGGTAGTGCGCCTCGACGGCAACAACGTCGAGGAAGGCCGCCGCATCCTCACCGAGGCCAACCACCCGCTGGTTACCCTGGCCGCCACCATGGACGAGGGCGCCGACAAGGCCGCCGAACTCGCCAACGCAGCGAAGTAAAGGGACGCACCATGTCTATCTATCTGAACAAAGACTCCAAGGTCATCGTCCAGGGCATCACCGGCGGCGAAGGCACCAAGCACACCGCCCTGATGCTCAAGGCCGGCACCAACATCGTGGGCGGCGTCAACGCCCGCAAGGCCGGCACCACCGTCCTGCACGGCGATAACGAAATCAACGTCTACGGCACCGTCAAGGAAGCCATGGCTGAGACCGGCGCCGACGTCTCCATCGTCTTCGTGCCGCCGGCATTCACCAAGAACGCCGTCGTCGAAGCCATCGAGGCCGGCATCGGCCTGGTCGTCGTCATCACCGAAGGCGTTCCGGTCCAGGACTCCGCCGAATTCTGGGCCCTCGCCCAGTCCAAGCTGGACGCCGACGGCAACCAGGTCACCCGCATCATTGGCCCGAACTGCCCCGGCATCATCACCCCCGGTGAAGCCCTGGTGGGCATCACGCCCGCCAACATCACCGGCAAGGGCCCCATCGGCCTGGTGTCCAAGTCGGGCACCCTGACCTACCAGATGATGTACGAACTGCGCGACCTGGGCTTCTCCACCGCTATCGGCATCGGCGGCGACCCCATCATCGGCACCACCCACATCGATGCCCTGGCCGCGTTCGAGGCTGACCCCGAGACCAAGGCCATCGTCATGATCGGCGAAATCGGCGGCGACGCCGAAGAGCGCGCAGCCGACTTCATCAAGGCCAACGTCACCAAGCCGGTTGTCGGCTACGTGGCCGGCTTCACCGCCCCCGAAGGCAAGACCATGGGCCACGCAGGCGCCATCGTCTCCGGCTCGGCCGGTACCGCCCAGGCCAAGAAGGAAGCCCTGGAAGCTGCCGGCGTCAAGGTTGGCAAGACGCCGTCCGAGACCGCCAAGCTGCTCCGCGAGGTCTACTCAGCCCTCTAGGACGACGGCAGCCTCAGCGCGGGGCCTCCCGGCCCGTCCCAGCCATGGGACGGAACACCGGGTGGCCCCGCGTTCGTTTTTAACGAACGGCGACGGCGGCGGGCGGCTCCTGCCCAACCCGGTCGAGTAATGTTGGGGAAGGAAAATCATGGCGCCGCTGGCGCGCAGGCAGGGGAACAACGATGGCAGAGAAGCGACCCACCCTGGTCGACGCTGTCGTGGACAAGGTCCTCGAACACATCATCAGCGGCGACATCAAGGCCGACGACGCCCTGCCGCCCGAAGCAGACATCGCCAAGGAATCGGGTGTCAGCAGGCTGACGGCCCGGGAGGCCATGAAAGTGCTGAAGGCGCAGGACGTTGTCTACGTCAAGCGCGGCCTTGGCACTTTCGTCAATCCGCCCGAACGCTGGACCGGACTGGATGCCATCATGCGGGCAGCGTCGAAGGGAGTGGCCTCCGACCAGGTGGCCCTCCGCCTGCTTGAGGTCCGCCGCATGGTGGAGACCGGGGCAGCCGAGCTCGCAGCCTCCCGCCACCGCCCGGCCGATCTCACTGCCCTCCAGGACAGCGTGGAGCAGATGGAAGCGGCGCACCAGGCGGGGGATGTCGACGCCCTGACAATCGCCGACATCGCCTTCCACGACACCGTGCTGCGCGCCTCCGGGAACCCCTTCGTGCCAGCACTGCTGGGCCAGCTCTCCACCCTGCTGTATGCCATGCGGCGGGAGACCTCCGCTTTCCCGGACGTGCAGCGCCACGCGATCCATCATCACAAGATGGTCCTCGCTGCCATTGCCGCGGGCGATCCTGCCACCGCCCGTTCCACCATGGACGCCCACATCACCCAAACCTTCGAGGATTACGAGCACTACCTCGCCGTCTCCAGCCGCAGCGGCGCAACTGCCGGCTGAGGACTGTTTCGCCCTGTCGGCGACGGGCAGCTGCTGGACATGGGGACGCCGTGCTTCCCTATCCCTCTCCATAAGCTGCAACCCCTTACGCGGCACCATGACCTGTGTTGACGGTCCCACACCACTGTGACTAGAATCTCAGTCAGACATCAGACATCTGATATCAATACCCCCCAAATGCCGCCAGCCAAAGGAGTCGTTATGTGCGCGCATTCCCTTTTCAAGGGTTTCCACACCACGGCGGGAGGCCCGCGATGACCTCCCGCACTTCCGCCCCCGCACTCAGCGAACTGGGCGAGACTACCCTCCGCAAGGTCCGCAGGAGGCTCATGCCCCTGATCGTCCTGCTGTACTTCATCGCCTACCTTGACCGTAACAACGTGGGCTTCGCAAAACTCGGAATGCAGGGCGACATTGGTTTGACCGAGGCCGCCTACGGCCTGGGTGCCGGCATTTTCTTCCTGGGCTATGCACTCCTGGAGATTCCCAGCAATGGCGGCATGTACCGGTACGGTGCCCGCAAGTGGATTGCCCGCATCCTGATCAGCTGGGGCATCTTCGCCACGGCCATGTTCCTGGTCAACGGCGAAGCCACCTTCTACGTCATCCGCTTCCTACTCGGGGCGGCAGAAGCCGGTTTCTTCCCCGCCATCCTCTTCTACCTGACGCTCTGGTTCCCCGCAGCGCAGCGGGTCACCGTGCTGGGCATCTTCATCCTGGCGCAGCCCATCTCGAACGCCCTGGGCGCACCAGTGTCCGGCATGCTCCTGAATCTGGAGGGCGTGGCCGGCCTGCACGGCTGGCAGTGGCTCTACATCCTCGAGGGCATTCCGGCCATCATCCTCGGCATCATCACGCCGTTCGTCATGACCGACCGCCCCGAGCACGCCAAGTGGCTCAAGCCGGAAGAGCGTGAATGGCTGTCGACCACCATGGCCGCTGAGCTGGCCCACAAGCAGAAGTCCGGAAACCACAACTTCCTGGCCGGCCTCAAGGACCCCCGCACCATCGCCTACTCCGCGCTGTACTTCGGCCTGGTCTGCGGCATCTACGGCCTGGGGCTCTGGCTGCCCACCATCGTCAAGGCACTGGGCAAGTTTGACTCAACGCAGGTGGGGTTCATCGTCTTCATCCCCTATGCCATCGCGGCCGTCTTCGTCTATTTCTGGAGCAAGCGGTCGGACCGTACCGGCAACCGCGTGTGGCATGCCAGCATGAGCATGGTGCTCGCCGCCGTTGGCCTCCTGGGCGCCGGCTACCTGCTCCCGGTCAATGCCGTGCTTGCCATGGTCTTCCTGACCCTGGCGGCAATGGGCATCTACTCGGCCATCGCGCCCTTCCTGGCCATGCCCTCCGCTGCCCTCACCGGCGCCGCGGCCGCCGCGGGCCTCGCCATGGTCAACTCCCTGGGCAACCTGGGCGGCTTCGTGGCTCCCTACATCGTGGGCATCCTCAAGGATGCCACCGGCAACAGCCAGACCGGCCTGGTCTTCCTGGCCGCCTGCCTGGCGGTGACCGCTGCCGCCACCTACCTCTACGCCCGCAAGCGGCCCGAAGGTGTCTCTGCCCCCGGAGTCACCGTTCCCGCCGCCGAAACCCACTAGGAAAACAGCAATGACAACACAGCACACTTTTCCCGCAGAGCGCACGGCGGTCCTGACCGGCGCGGCCTCCGCCCGCGGCATCGGCCGCGCAACCGCCGACCGACTGGCCAGCGAGGGCTGGTCCATCGCCATCCTTGACATCAATGCCGAAGACGCCCAGGCGGCGGCAGCCGAGATCGGTTCCAGCCGTGCGGTCAAGGCCCTCGGGGTAGGCGCTGACGTCTCGGACGAGGCGTCGGTGGACCGCGCCATCGCGGAGATCGAGGAGTCGCTGCCGCCCATCGTCGGACTCGTCAACCTGGCCGGGATAAGCTCGCCCACCCCCTTCATGGAAACCACCGTGGCGGAATGGGACAAGGTCTTCGCCATCAACATGCGCGGCACTTTCCTCGTTTCCCAGCGCGTCCTCAAGGGCATGATCCAGCGGGAACTGGGAAGGATCGTCAGTATCTCCTCCATCTCCGCCCAGCGCGGCGGCGGAACCTACTCCAAGGTTGCGTACAGCGCCTCCAAGGCCGGAATCCTGGGGTTCACCCGTGCCCTGGCCAGGGAAGTGGGCGAGCACAACATCACCGTGAACGCCATCGCCCCGGGTCCGATCGACACCGACATCATGGGCGGAACCCTGACCGATGAGCGCAAGGCCCAGATGTCCGAAGGGATCATGATGGGCCGCGTGGGAACGCGGGAGGAAGTTGCCGCCCTTATCGCCTTCCTGTTGGGCGAGGATGCCGGCTACATCACGGCCGCCACCTACGACATCAACGGCGGCCTGCAGGTTTCCTGACGCGGCAACCCGCCGGTGCCGTGCAGCCTGGCAGCACGGCACCGGCGGGGGTGTGCCCGGAGACACCTGCCCCCGGCGTTCCCGCACCTTCACCGGCTATAGGATTTCTACATGGCAACCAAGAACCAGGCCTCCGGCGGCGTGAGCAGGCAGGTCCTCGCCGACCACGTCTACGAAGCGCTCCTGGTTGCCCTGATGGACGGCCGGCTTGAAGCCGGCACGCCGGTCAGCATCGATGGCATGGCCCGGGAGCTGGACGTTTCCCCGACGCCTGTCCGCGAGGCGCTCGCCCGGCTGGAAGCCACCGGGATGGTCCGGAGAATGGCCCTGCGCGGCTACCGCGTGGCGCCGCTGTTCACCCCCGATGAGCTGGCGGACCTGATGGACGCGAGGCTGGTCATCGAGCCCGCCAATGCCTTCATGGCCTGCAGGCACGCGGGCAGCGAGCTGACCGGGCAGCTTCAACAGGCCATCGAGGACCTGAAGGCCGCACCGCGCGGTCCGTCGTTCGCTGAGTTCCGTGCGTACTGGGAAGCCGACGAGCGGTTTCACCGACTCATCGCCGAATCGGCGGACAACCAGTTCCTGCTGTCCGCATACAACGCCCTGGGCGGCCAGGTGCAGCGCTTCCGCTTCTTCGGCGGCCTGGGCGTCACGGATGCCGATTATGCCATCGCCGAGCACACTGAAATCCTCAAAGCATTTGAGGCCGGTGACGCCGAGCTTGCCCGGCAGAAGATGATCGACCACATCGAAGGCGTCAAACAGCGCTCCCAGCACGACAGCGAAGTGCGCAGCTAGCAACAGCGCCGGCGGCCGCCCCGCACCACCCCTGGCTTCCCCGCGAGGCCGTCCCACACCCCTTGACAGGGCCACGTTCAAGCATAGATCCTATAGGAAATGCGATTCTAGATCTGGAGTGACAATGCCGTACACCGCCGATAACTGGCCCATTGCCGCCGCCCTGCTGCAGTTCCCCGGAACCCGGCCGGACGGAACCACTGCCCAGGATGCCCCTGCCAGCGACTGGCAGCGGGTCTTCGAGGAAGTGGCCGATGCCGGTTTCTCCAACGCCGACCTCACCGACAGCTGGGTCCGCCCCGGCGATCTTTCCAGCGCCCGGCTGGACGAGCTGAAGGCTGCGGCCACCGCCGCTGGCCTGGGGCTTCCCTCCATCTCAGCCATCCGCCGCAGCGTGATCGAGGAAGGGAAGTGGGAGGAAAACCTGGCCTACACCCACCGCACCCTCGAAGCCGCGGCGCAGCTTGGCTGCGAAGTTGTCTCCATCGGCCTGCACCAGGCGATCACCCCCGAGCAGCAGAAGCAGCTGTGGTTCTGGACCGTAGAAGGCCACAAGGATCCCGTCGGTGACAAGGAAAGCTGGAACAACGCCGTCAGCCGCATCCGCGAAGTGGGCAAGCACGCGGCCGAGCTCGGCCTCCTGGTGTCCCTGGAGATGTACGAGGACACCTACCTGGGCACGGGGGACTCGTCCGTGCAGCTGGTCCAGGACATCGACCTGCCCAACGTGGGCCTGAACCCGGACCTGGGAAACCTGATCCGCCTGCACCGACCCATCGAGGACTGGCGCGAACTGGTCCACAAGACGCTGCCGTACTCCAACTACTGGCACGTGAAGAACTACATCCGCGATGAGGACCAGGCCCGGGACCACTACGTCGCCATGCCGGCGCCGATGGAATCAGGCCTCATTAGCTACCGCGAGGCCTTCCAGTTCGCCCTCTCCGTAGGTTTCCAGGGCATCATCTGCACCGAACACTACGGCGGGGACGGCCTGAGCGTCACGGCCGCCAACCAGGACTACCTGCGCCGCCAGGTCCTGCCCAAACGGGACAGCTATGCACTGGGAACCAGCATGGTGGCCCAGGGCCGGCAAACCCCGGCTGCCGTCCCGGCACGCTAAGTCCCGCAACCACCCCAAGCGGTTCAACGAGGAATCATGACAAAGATATTTGACGATCCAGCGCAGTTTGCCGACGACGCCCTCGACGGCTTCGTCGCGGCCAACCGCCAGTACGTGGCCCGCGTTGACGGCGGAGTGGTCCGTTCAACCGAATCACCCGACGGCCAGGTGGCGCTGGTCATTGGCGGCGGTTCCGGCCACTACCCGGCCTTCGCGGGCCTGGTGGGTGCCGGGCTCGCGGCCGGAAGTGCCTGCGGCAACATGTTTGCGTCCCCTGCCGCCGGTCAGGTTTACCGGGTGGCCAAGGCATCCCATAACGGCGGCGGCGTCCTGCTGAGCTACGGCAACTACGCGGGCGATGTCCTCCATTTCGGCCAGGCACAGGACAAGCTGAACGCCGAAGGCATCGAAACCCGGACCGTCCTGGTCACCGATGACATCGCCAGCGCCCCCCTCGAAGAGATCGGCAAACGCCGCGGCATCGCCGGGGACCTTACGGTCTTCAAGGTGGCCGGGGCGGCAGCAGAAGCGGGCCTCAACCTGGACGAGGTGGAACGCCTCGCCATCAAGGCCAACCACCACACCCGCTCGCTTGGCGTGGCCTTCGCCGGCTGCACCCTTCCCGGCGCGGAGGAACCCCTGTTCACGGTGCCTGAAGGCATGATGTCCCTGGGACTTGGCATCCACGGCGAACCCGGAATCTCGGAGCAGCCGCTGCCCACCGCCAGCGAACTCGCCAAGCTGCTGGTGGACGGACTGCTGAAGGACAAGCCCGAAAACGCCGGCACCCGCGTGGTGCCGATCCTGAACGGCCTGGGCACGGTCAAATATGACGAACTGTTCCTGCTGTTCGGCAGGATCGAGTCGCTTCTGACCTCAGCCGGCCTTGAGATCGTGGAGCCAGAATGCGGCGAACTGGTAACCAGCCTGGACATGTCCGGACTGTCGCTGACGCTGTTCTGGCTGGACGGGGAACTGGAGAAATTCTGGGCCGCGCCGGCTGATACCCCCGCCTTCCGGAAGGGCAACCTGGCTCCCCGCCGGGCCCGTTCGCTGGAGGCCCTGGAAGACGCCGAAGCGACTCCGGCGCTGGCTGCCACGGCAGCCTCCACCGCCCTGGCGGCCACCGCGGTGGGCGCCCTGAAGGAAGCCCAGGCCGTCGTCGTCGAACATGAGGAGGCGCTCGGGAAGCTTGACGCCATCGCCGGGGACGGGGACCACGGCATCGGCATGCGGCGCGGCGTTGACGCTGCCGTTGCCGCGGCCGAAAAGTCCCACGCTGCCGGCGCGGGCCTTGAGGAACTCCTCGCGGCGGCGGGGGAGCAGTGGGCCGAACGCGCCGGCGGTACTTCCGGTGCCCTCTGGGGCGCAGCCGTCACCGCCGTCGGCAGGACCCTCGGCAGCAAGGATTCGTACACTTCCGCAGACGCGGCTGCGGCCGTGAACGCCCTCCGCGACGCCATTGTCACGCTGGGCAAGGCCGAAGCCGGCGACAAAACCATGGTGGACGCGCTGCTTCCGTTCGCCGACACTTTCGCCAAGTCAATTGACGACGGCGGCAGCCTGGCCGGCAGCCTTCGTGCGGCAGCGGAGGCGGCGGCAGAGGCCGCTGACGCGACTGCCGCGCTCAGCCCGAAGAAAGGCCGCGCCCGGCCTTTGGCGGAAAAGAGCATTGGCCATCCCGACCCCGGTGCTGTGTCCTTCGGCCTCATCGCCCGCCGGGTGGCCGAGTACGCCGCCTCGATCGAAAGCAACTAAGGAGAACCCTTATGACTGAGCAATCCCAGCCGGGCTGGCGCATCGTCGTCGGCAACGATGAAGCCGGCGTCGAATACAAGAACGCCCTGCGCGAACTGCTGGAGGCGGACCCCCGCGTGGCCTCGGTGGAGGACGTGGGAGTCGGCGCCAACGACTCCACGGCCTACCCGCACCTGGCCGTTGCAGCCGCCCGCAAGGTGGCCGCCGGCGAAGCGGACCGCGCGCTGCTGATCTGCGGCACCGGCCTGGGCGTGGCCATCTCGGCCAACAAGGTACCGGGCATCCGCGCAGTCACGGCCCACGACAGCTATTCCGTGGAACGCTCCGTGCTGTCCAACAACGCGCAGGTGCTGACCATGGGCCAGCGCGTCATCGGCCTGGAACTTGCCAAGAAGCTGGTGGGCGAGTGGCTCAACTACCGCTTCGATGAAAACTCCGCATCCGCGGCCAAAGTAGACGCCATCTGCTCCTATGAGGGCGCGTCGGAAGGACTTGACACCAAATGAGCACACGTAACATCGCCGTCGTCGGCTCCGGCTACATGGGCGGCGGAATCGCCCAGGTCCTGGCACTCGCCGGGGCCCGCGTGGCCCTGGCGGACGTCTCCGCCGAAATCGCCCGGAGCAACTACGAACGGCTGCTGAAGGAATCCGACGAATTCGTCGCTGCAGGCCTCTTCCCGGCCAACGCAACGGACCTGCTCAAGGAAAACCTCTGGGCCGCCAAGGACATTGAAGAAGCAGTAGCTGACGCCGAGTACATCGAGGAAGCGGTGCCGGAGGTCCTCGAGATCAAACACGCCACCCTGGCCCGGATCAGCGCTGCCGCCCGCCCCGACGCGATCATCGGCTCCAACACCTCCACCATTTCCATCGCCAAACTCGCCGAGGTCGTCGACAACCCGGAGCGGTTCCTGGGCGTCCACTTCTCCAACCCCGCCCCGTTCATTCCCGGCGTGGAAGTCATCCCGCACGAGGGAACTTCCGAGGCAACCGTCCAGGCCGCCCGCACCATCGTGGGGGAGACCGGCAAGGAAACGGCCACCGTCAAGGACGTCACCGGCTTCGTGCTGAACCGGCTCCAGTACGCCCTCTTCCACGAGGCCGCCCAGGTAGTGGAGGAAGGCATCGCCAGCGCCGAGGACGTGGACACCCTGGTCCGCACCACCTTCGGCTTCCGGCTGCCGTTCTTCGGCCCGTTTGCCATCGCCGACATGGCAGGGCTGGACGTCTACGCCTTCTGCTACAAGTCACTGCAGACCGGCTTCCCGGAGCGTTTCGCCACCCCGAAGATCCTGCAGGACAAGGTCGACGCCGGTCAGCTCGGCACCAAGACCGGCTCCGGCTTCCTTGACGTCCCCGCCGACCGCACCGCAGCCCTGGTTGCCTACCGGAACAAGGCGTACGTGGCCATGCAGAAGCTCATCGAGGAACTGGGACCTGCGCCGCTGTCCTAGGCAACGCCTGCCTTGGCAACGCCCTCCAGTTCCCCTTCATCCAAAAGGAAAACCATGACTTCATTCCCCACCGACCGCACGGTGATTGTCACCGGTGCCGTCTCCGAGCGCGGCATCGGCCGGGCCACCGCCGAGTACCTGGCCGAGCGCGGCTGGAACATCGGCGTGATCGACCTGGACGACGCCGCCAGCAAGAACCTGGCCAAGGAACTGGCGGACAGGCACGGTGTCAAAGCCCACGGTGCCGGCGCCAATATTGGCGACGAAGCCTCCGTGCGGGCCGCCATCGACGAGATCGAGGCCGAGCTTCCCCAGTTGGTTGCCCTGGCCAACATCGCAGGCGTCAGCTCACCCGTCCCCTATCTTGAGCTCGATGGAACCGAATGGGACCGCGTGGTCAACATCAACATGAACGGTGTCCACTACGCCACCCGCCGGGCCGCCGAGTCCATGGCAAAGAACCGGCTGGGCCGGATCGTGAACATTTCGTCCGTGTCCGCGCAGCGCGGCGGCGGAACGTTCAGCAAGACTCCGTACTCGGTGGCCAAGGCCGGCGTCATCGGCCTGACCCGCGCCACCGCCCGCGAACTGGGCGAGTACGACATCACTGTCAACGCCATCTCGCCCGGTCCCATCGATACGGACATTATGGGCGGCACCCTCAGCGAGGAACGCAAGGATGAACTCGTCAAGGACCTGGTGGTGAACCGGGTGGGCACCACCCGCGACGTCGCCGCGGCCATCTCCTTCCTCATCGGGGAGGACGCCGGGTACATCTCCGGCCAGACGCTGAACGTCGACGGCGGCCTGTACATGCACTGACGGCGCCCACCTCCCGGCATCACAAGGCCGGGCGCCACACCACGCCCGGGGGCCGCCGGCCCCCGGGGAACAACCAACGTCACCACTCGAAGGAGAGTGTTGTGTCAGAAACCACCGCAACATCCAAGGAACTCCTGGCCCGTCCGGTCCTGAAGTCCGCGATCTTCAAAGCGGCCCGCCGGCTCATGCCGATGCTGGTCATCCTCTACGTTGTTTCGTTCCTGGACCGCACCAACGTGGGCTTCGCCGAAGCGGCGCTGGGCGCGGACAAGGGCGTGTCCGCCGCAGCCTTCGCCCTCGGGGCGGGCATCTTCTTCATCGGCTACGCAATCTTCGAGATCCCCAGCAACCTGCTGCTCAAGAAAGTCGGCGCCAAGATCTGGCTTGCACGCATTGCCATCACCTGGGGCATCGTGTCCGCATGCTTCGCCTTCGTGCAGGGCGAGACCTCGTTCGTGATCCTGCGTTTCCTCCTCGGCGTGACCGAGGCAGGCCTGTTCCCCGGTGTCATCATGTACCTGGCCGAATGGTTCCCGAACAAGGTGCGCGTGCAGATGTTCGCCATCTTCTACCTGGCCCAGCCGTTCTCGCAGATGATCGGCAATCCGCTCTCCGGCTGGCTGATCAACATCGGCGACCAGGTACCGGGCCTGCGTGGCTGGCAGGTCATGTTCTTCGTCGAAGGCATGCTGGCCGTCCTGGCAGGCATCGCGGCCTTCTTCTTCCTGATCAACGGCCCGGAGAAGGCCAAGTTCCTCAGCCGCGAGGAAAAGTACGCGCTGAAGGAAGTCATGGCCCTTGAGGACAACATCAAGGACGAGCACGGCCCCCGCGGCATCCTCGCCGCCATGCGCAACGGCCGCGTCTGGTACTTCACCGTCATCTACTTCTGCCTCCAGATCGCCGTCTACGGCGTGACGTTCTTCCTGCCGCAGCAGGTGAGCTCGCTGACCGGGCAAAAGGTGGGGCTCGCCGTCGGGCTGTTGATCGCCGTCCCGTGGTTCTTCGGGATTTTCGCCTGCTACTTCATCGGCAGGGCCGCCGACACCGTGGCCAAGCGCCGCAAGTTCGGCACCATCCTGTTCCTGTCCACCGGCCTGTGCATCTTCGGCTCGGCCTGGGCAGGCACCAACCACCAGCCGGTCCTGGGCATGGTCTTCATAACCCTCGCCGTCTGCAGCTTCCTGGCAGTGGGTCCGGTGGTCTGGTCCTATCCCACGGCGTTCCTCGCCGGTTCCGCCGCTGCGGCAGGCATCGGGCTGATCAACTCGCTGGGCAACCTGGGCGGCTTCGTGGCCCCCATCCTGCGCACCGCCGTCAACGAGGCCACGCACTCACCCACCGGATCCATGGGCGTCTACGCCCTGGGCGTCCTGCCGTTCGTAGCCGCAGCGATGATGTACGCAACCAAACGGTTCAAGAACCAAGCCGACGACCTGCTCGACTGAGCACCGCACTATCCACGCAAGGACACCATGAGCACCTCCGGCAGCAGCGCAGGCAACGGCACCCTCTTCATCGGTGTCAGCACCAAGATGTACCTGGGCTACCAGGAAAGCCTGCGCTGGCTGTCGGAGGTGCGGTGCATCGTCGATGACAGGCCCGGACTGGCAGCGGAGCATTCCACGGTCCGGGTCTTTGTCATCCCCTCCTTCCCGGTCCTTGAGCCCGCGGCCCGGATCCTGGCCGGCTCGCCGGTCCTGCTCGGCGCCCAGAACTGCGCGTGGGGCGGCGGTCCACTGACCGGGGAGGTCAGCCCCGGGATGCTGGCCGAGCTCGGCGTCTCGCTCGTCGAAATCGGCCACGCCGAACGCCGCCGGCTGTTCGGGGAGGACGACGCCGTCGTGGCACGCAAGGTGCGTGCCGCCGTCGACCATTCCCTGACCCCGCTGCTGTGCATCGGTGAGCCGGACAGGCTCGACGCCGGGGCTGCCGCCGCCTTTTGCGTGGACCAGGTCCACGCTGCCACGGGGGGAAGTCCCACCCTTCTCCGCCGCCTGGTGCTTGCCTACGAACCGGTATGGGCCATCGGCGCGCAGGAGCCGGCGCCCGCGCAGCACGTCAACGCCGTCCTCACCTCGATCCGGACAGCCCTGGGCCCGGGCTGCCCCATCATCTACGGCGGCAGCGCCGGGCCGGGACTGCTCCCGCAGCTGCCCGCTGCGGACGGACTCTTCCTGGGCCGCTTCGCCCACGACGCCGCAAACCTGGGCCGGGTGCTTGACGAAGCGCTCCTCCTGCGTCAGGCAGGCGCCGACGCCCCGGCCAGGAGCTCGTCAAGGCGCTCATAGCCTTCGGACATGCCGCCTTCCATGCCCGAGTGCAGCATGCCGTCCCGCGCCTCCATGCTTGGGTACATGGCGTGGCCCCGCAGCCTGCACCGGCCGCCGTCGAGCGGTTCAAAAGTCATGGACTCGAGGCTCACGGAGTCCGGGTAGCCGCCGAACTCGAAGGTCTGCAGGGCGAACTCGTTCTCGCGCACCGTGTGGAAGATTCCACGGAACTCGTATGGGACCCCCTCCGGGCCGGTGTGAATGTACCGGTAGCTCCCGCCCGTGCGGAAATCGTAATGGTCCATGTCCATCTTCATGCCCCGCGGACCCAGCCACTGGGCCACCAGCTCCGGGTCCTTGTGTGCCCGGAAGACATCCGCCACCGGAAAGTCGAACTCCCGCTCGAAGTCGATGTAGGGGAGTCCCTCCGGGGCCGTGATTCTCAGTGGATTGCTCATTTCCTGTCCTTTGCCGTTGGCGCCGCTTGCCCGGCGCTGGATTCAAGCACGGCATCGAGGCTGCGGAACTGCTCCTCGCGGACCAACCGGTACTGGTCAATCCAGGCAGTGAGCGCTTCCAGCCGTGCGGGGTTCAGGTGGACGGGCCTGCGCTGGGCATCCCTGGTGCGGGTCACCAGCTGCGCCTGCTCGAGTACCTGGATGTGCTTCGAGACTGCCTGCTTGGAAATCTCGAACGGCTCCGCCAGCTCGTTCACCGTGGCCGGGCCACGGCTCAAACGGGCAATGATGCTTCGCCGCACGGGGTCGGCCAGGGCGAGGAATGCGGAGTCCAATTCCGCGTCATTGGTCATGCCCGGCCCCTTAATCAACCTCTTTGTTTATCAATCTGTTGATTGACTAATCGTAACCCCGGTTGCGCCCCCTTTCAAGGGTCTTGTTTCTTCGAAAAGCATTTTGTTAGTATGTCAGGACAAACTACTCGAGGGGATACTTTCATGCCATTGGTACGCATTGACGTCAACGAGGGGCGCTCACCGGAGGATCTGCAGAAGCTGAGCCGCGGGATCCATGACGCCATCCTTGCGGAGTACGGAATTCCGGAACGTGACTACTTCCATATCCTGACCGAACACGCGCAGGGGCAGATTTTCGCCCAGGACGCGGGACTGGGGTTTGAGCGCACCGGGGGAGTGGTGATGATCCAGATTTTCACCCAGGGCGGCCGGTCCCAGGAGGCCAAGCAGCGGCTCTTTGCGGCGGTGGCTAAAAAGCTTGCTGGCGTGGGTGTTGCCGGCGAGGACGTCTTTATTGGCTATGTCGAAAACTCTGCCGGGGACTGGTCGTTCGGATTCGGCCGCGCCCAGTACGTCACGGGCGAATTGGCTGTGCCCAAGAAGTAGCCGGGTGCCCATTCCTCATGGGAAGAGTGCGGCGAAACGTACGTTGTAAGTATGTCAGTACAAACCTTTGACAGGACATTGGAACTACGGCAAAGTAGTGCCTGTGGCCCACACCACGGCCTGCCAGTTCCGGAGTTCCTGCCCCTCAAAGGACACGAGTTCCACACCAGAAAGGTCCACGATCACCGTGACCCACGAGCTTCTTACGATCGGGCGCATCAGCGTTGATATCTACCCGAACGACATCGGGGTTGGCCTGGAGGACGTTGAGTCCTTCGGCAAATACCTTGGTGGTTCCCCGTCCAACGTCGCCGTCGCCGCGGCCCGGCACGGCCGCCGGGCCGGCGTCATCACCCGGACAGGGGACGACCCCTTCGGCACGTACCTGCACCGCGAACTACACAAGTTCAACGTCGACGATTCTTTCGTGACCCCGGTCGCCGGCCTGCAGACACCGGCGACGTTCTGTGCAATCAAGCCGGCCACCGATGACTTCCCGCTGTACTTCTACGGCCGGTTCCCCACGGCTCCGGACCTGCAGATCAAGGCCGAAGAGCTGGACCTGGACGCCATCCGGAAGGCGGGGATCTTCTGGTCCACGGTGACCGGCCTCTCCCAGGAACCTTCCCGGTACGCCCACATCGCCGCGCACGAGGCCCGCCCCCGGGCAGAACTTGCCGAGGGACAGTTCACCATCCTGGACCTGGACTACCGCCCGATGTTCTGGGCCTCCCAAGAAGAAGCCCGCGCCGAGGTAGCGAAGATCCTGCCGCACGTCACCGTGGCCATCGGCAATGACAAGGAATGCGCCGTCGCCGTGGGTGACGGTACGCCCGATGAGCAGGCAGACCGGTTGCTGGCTGCCGGCGTGGAGATCGCCGTCGTCAAGCTCGGCCCTGAAGGCGTGATGGCCAAGACCCGCACCGAGCGCGTGGTCTCGGCCCCCGTGCCGGTGGAAACCCTGAACGGCCTGGGGGCAGGCGATTCCTTTGGCGGCGCCTTCTGCCACGGCCTGTTGTCCGGCTGGCCGCTGGCCCAGGTCCTGGACTACGCCAACGCCGCCGGTGCAATCGTCGCCTCCCGCCTCTCCTGCGCCGACGCAATGCCGACCCCGGAGGAGGTCACCTCGCTGCTGGCCGAACGCGGACGCCCGGTTCCCGGCACCGGTGTTT
Organism: Arthrobacter sp. NQ7; assembly: GCF_029581595.2. Lineage (NCBI taxonomy): Bacteria > Bacillati > Actinomycetota > Actinomycetes > Micrococcales > Micrococcaceae > Arthrobacter > Arthrobacter sp. NQ7. The sequence continues at coordinate 66,395 of NZ_JARFXU020000006.1, forward strand.
CCAGCGCCAACGCACAGCTTGCCACCGAAGGAGCAGCACTGTGACCCTCACCCCGATCGCCTCGAACCATGCCGTGGACGATGACCCGCGCCGCTACGAGCACCTGAGCACCATCCGCCTCGAAGACCCGGACGCCGTGGCCCGCGCCGCGAAGGCCCGCCGCCGCCACCCGGGCGTGAAGGCAGGCCGGCAGAACTTCATCGTCGCCGCAGACCACCCGGCCCGCGGCGCCCTGGCCGTCGGCAACGACCCCGTCGCCATGGCGGACCGGCGGCAGTTGCTGGACCGTTTGCAGATCGCTTTGGCCAACCCTGCCGTCGACGGTGTGCTGGCATCGCCGGACATCATGGATGACCTGCTGCTCCTGGGGGCCTTGGACGGGAAGCTGGTGTTCGGTTCGATGAACCGAGGCGGCCTGGCCGGGCTGGTTAACGAGTTCGATGACCGCTTCACCGGCCACACCGCGGCCGCTCTGGAGGCACTGGGCGCGGACGGCGGGAAGATGCTGACCCGGATCTGCCTGGGCGACCCGGACACGGTGGCCACCCTGGAAGCGACCGCACGGGCCATCGACTCCCTGGCCGAGCGGAAGCTGATCGCCATGGTGGAACCGTTCCTGTCTGTCCGTGAGAACGGCCGGGTCCGCAACGACCTGTCCACCAACGCCGTGATCAAGTCCATCGCGATCGCCGAGGGCCTGGGTTCCACCAGCGCCTACACGTGGATGAAGCTGCCTGTCGTGTCGGAGATGGAACGCGTCATGGCCGCCACCACCATGCCCACCGTCCTGCTGGGCGGGGACCCGGACGGCACCCAGGACGAGGTCTTCGCCACCTGGGAAGCAGCGCTGGCGTTGCCCGGTGTCCAAGGCCTGACCGTTGGCCGCACCCTGCTCTACCCCGCAGACGGGGACGTCGCCGGCGCCGTCGCCAGCGCGGCTTCGCTGCTGCACCACACCACTGACATCCCGGAGAACTAGCCATGGGCACCACAACAGGAACACGCAGGATGACGGTGGCGCAGGCCGTCGTCGAATATCTCTCCAAGCAGTACACCGTCGACAAGGTGGGCGGCCAGGAATACCGGGAACGGCTCATTCCGGGCACGTTCGGGATTTTCGGGCACGGCAACGTGGCCGGCGTGGGCCAGGCGTTGAAGCAGTACCAGAAGCTGGACCCCACCCTGATGCCGTACTACCAGGGCCGGAACGAGCAGGCCCAGGTCCACCAGGCCGTGGGATATGCCCGGCACACCCGCCGACGCCAGACCTATGCGATCAGTACCTCGATCGGCCCGGGGTCCTCGAACCTGTTGACCGGTGCCGCGCTGGCCACCACCAACCGGCTCCCGGTCCTGCTGCTGCCCTCGGACACGTTCGCCACCCGCGCCGCGGACCCGGTGCTGCAGCAGCTCGAGCAGCCGCACGCGTACGACCTCACGGTCAACGACGCGTTCCGGCCGCTGTCCAAGTTCTTCGACCGGGTCACCCGGCCCGAGCAGTTGTTCTCCGCGTTCCACCACGGCCTGCGCGTCCTGACCGATCCGGCCGAGACGGGCGCTGTGACCATCTCGTTGCCGCAGGACGTCCAGGCCGAAGCCTTCGATGTCCCCGAAGAGTTCCTGGCAGAGCGGGAGTGGCGGATCCGCCGCCCCGAGGCCGACGACGACGACATCGCCCGCGCCGCAGCAGCCATCCGCGCAGCGAAGCGTCCGCTGATCATTGCCGGCGGCGGCGTCCTCTACGCCTACGCCAACGATGAACTGGCCAGGTTCGCCGAGCTGACCGGCATCCCGGTGGGCAACACCCAGGCCGGCGTCGGGGTCCTGCCCTGGGACCACAAGCACTCCCTGGGCGCCATTGGCTCCACCGGCACGACGGCGGCGAACGCCATCGCTGCCGAGGCGGACCTGATCATCGGCATCGGCACCCGCTACGAGGACTTCACCACCGCGTCCCGGACCGCGTTCCAGAACCCCGACGTGAAGTTCGTGAACATCAACGTGGCCCCGATCGACGCCTACAAGCACGGCACCGCGCTGCCGATCGTTTCCGACGCCCGCAAGGCCCTGGCCAAGCTCAACGCAGCCCTGGGCGGTTACCGTGTCGGTGCCGACCTGGAACAAAAGGTCGAGGCGGAGAAGAAGCGCTGGAACGCCACCGTGGACGAGGCCTTCGACACCCGTTACACCCCGCTGCCGGCCCAGAACGAGATTATCGGAGCCACCAACCGGGCCATGGACGCCCGCGACGTCGTCATCTGCGCCGCCGGGTCCCTGCCCGGTGACCTGCACAAGATGTGGCGCGTCCGGGACCCGTTCGGCTACCACGTGGAGTACGCCTACTCCTGCATGGGCTACGAAATCCCCGGCGGCCTGGGCGTCAAGCGTGCAGCGATTGCCGAAGCGGCAAGCACGACGGCGGCAGGCGCGTCAGGCGGACAGGTGCGGGACGTCGTCGTAATGGTGGGGGACGGCTCCTACCTGATGATGCATACCGAACTGGTCACCGCCGTCGCCGAACGCATCAAGCTGATCGTGGTCCTGATCCAGAACCACGGCTACGCCTCCATCGGTTCCCTGTCCGAGTCCCTGGGGTCGCAGCGGTTCGGTACCCAGTACCGGGCGCTGGATGAGGAACAGCACAGCTTCGACGAGGGCGAGATCCTGCCCGTGGACCTGGCCCTGAACGCCGAGTCCCTGGGCGTGAAGGTCATCCGGATCGAACCCGGCGAGAAGGTCATTGCAGAACTGGAGCAGGCCATCCGCGATGCCAAGGCTGCCCCGGAGGGCAGCGGGCCGATCCTGATCCACGTCGAATCCGACCCGCTCCTGGACGCACCGTCCTCTGAGTCCTGGTGGGATGTCCCCGTCTCCCAGGTCTCCGAACTGGAATCCACCAAACAGGCCTTCCAAACCTACGTTGACCACAAGTCACGCCAGCGCAAACTGCTCGGCTGACCACACTTTTTCACTACTCAAGGAAGAGTCCCATGACTGCCACCACCACCCAGACCCAGACCACGGTCATCAACCACTTCATCAACGGCGAAGAGACCGCCGGTGAGGGCGACCGCACCACCCCGGTCTACAACCCGGCCACCGGTGCCGTCTCCGCCACACTGCGGCTGGCCAACCGCGCCGACCTGGACACCGCCGTCGCCGCCGCCCGCAAGGCCGCCCACACCTGGGGCGATGTCTCCCTGGCCAAGCGCACCGCTGTCCTGTTCAAGTTCCGCGAACTCGTCGCCGCCCATGTTGACGACCTCGCCCAGCTGGTTACCGCCGAGCACGGCAAGGTCCTCTCGGACGCCAAGGGCGAGATCGGCCGCGGCCTGGAAGTCATCGAATACGCCTGCGGCATCCCCACCCTGCTCAAGGGCGACTACTCGGACCAGGTCTCCACCGGCATCGACGTGTTCAACTTCCGTGAGCCGCTCGGCGTCGTCGCGGGCATCACCCCGTTCAACTTCCCCGTCATGGTGCCGCTGTGGATGGCACCGATGGCCATCGCCACCGGCAACGCGTTCATCCTCAAGCCCTCCGAACGGGACCCCTCCGCCTCGCTGCTGCTGGCCAGGCTCTGGAAGGAAGCCGGCCTGCCGGACGGTGTGTTCCAGGTCCTGCACGGCGACAAGGAAACCGTCGACGGGCTCCTGACCCACCCGGACGTGGACGGCATCTCCTTCGTTGGCTCCACCCCGATCGCCCAGTACGTCCACGAAACCGCCACCAGGCACGGCAAGCGCGTCCAGGCGCTGGGCGGCGCGAAGAACCACGCCATCATCCTGCCCGACGCCGACCTCGACAACGCCGCCGACCACCTCGCGGCCGCCGCGTTCGGCTCCGCCGGTGAACGCTGCATGGCCATCTCCGTCGCTGTCGCCGTCGGCGAGGCCGCTGACCTGCTGGTCAAGAAGGTCGAAGAGCGCGCCCTGGCCGTCAAGGTCAACAACGGCACCGCCCCCGACGCCGACATGGGACCGGTCATCACCCCCGCCTCCAAGGAACGCATCGTCAGGATCGTCACCGAAGCCGAAACCGCCGGCGCCGCCATGGTCGTGGACGGCCGCGACCTCGTGGTCCCCGGCCACGAAAACGGCTTCTGGGTGGGCCCCACCGTGATCGACCACGTCAAGACCGAAATGACCGCCTACCAGGAGGAAATCTTCGGACCTGTCCTCGTCGTCGTCCGCGTGGACACCCTCGAAGACGGCATCAAGCTCATCAACGCCAACCCCTACGGCAACGGCACCGCCATCTTCACCTCCTCCGGCGCCGCCGCCCGCAAATTCCAGCGCTCGGTCACCGTGGGCATGATCGGCATCAACGTACCCCTGCCCGTCCCCGTGGCCTACCACTCCTTCGGCGGCTGGAAGGCATCGCTCTTCGGCGACAAGCACATCTACGGCCCCGAAGGCGTCTCCTTCTACACCCGCGGCAAGGTAGTCACTTCCCGCTGGCCCGAAACCCACCACGCTTCCGGCGCCTCCTACAACTTCCCCTCCAACTGATCCCCACCGCCACCCTCGCCTCGCAAGTCCAAATCGTCTCCCAACCTTCGCAAGCTCAGGCTGGGACCCTCGCCGATTTGGCTCCACGGCCAGGGAACCCTGGCGGCGTGGCCCCTATCAAAGAGACAGACAATGACTGAAAACAAGCTGATCATCGGCACGGCACCGGACTCCTGGGGCGTCTGGTTCGCGGACGACCCCAAGCAGACCCCCTGGGAACGCTTCCTCGACGAGGTGGCGGAGTCCGGCTACAAATGGATCGAACTGGGCCCCTACGGCTACCTTCCCACCGACCCCACCCGCCTGGCGGAAGAACTCAAGCAGCGTGACCTGAAAGTCACCGCGGGCACCGTGTTCACCGCCTTCCACCGCGGCCTCGCCCAGTGGGAAACCGCCTGGGAACCGGCCCGCAAGGTGGCAGAGCTGACGGCTGCCATGGGCGGCGAGCACATCGTGGTCATCCCCGCCATGTGGCGTGACGACGTCACCGGTGAAGCCGTGGAGAGCGGCACTCTGAGCAGCAAAGCCTGGGCCGACCTGTTCGCCGGCCACAACCGCCTGGGCAAGACCCTCCTGGAGGACTTCGGCCTGAAGCAGCAGTTCCACTCCCACGCAGACTCGCACGTGGGCGCGCAGGAGGACATTGAGACCCTGCTGGGAGCCACCGACCCGCAGTACCTGAACCTCTGTCTGGACACCGGACACGCTGAATACTGCGGCGCCTCCAGCCTGGACCTGATCAAGAACTACCCGGACCGGATCGGCTACCTGCACCTGAAGCAGATCAACCCGGAGATCCTCAAGAAGGTCAACGAGGAGAACATGACCTGGGCCGCCGCCAACCTGGCCGGCGTCATGACCGAGCCCCCCAACGGCCTGCCGGACCTCCGCGCGGTCATCGAAGCCGTGGAAGCCCTGGACCGGCCCATCTTCGGCATCGTGGAGCAGGACATGTACCCCGTGGCCTTCGACGTGCCGATGCCCATCGCCAAGCGCACCCGCAACTACCTGCTGTCCTGCGGCTCCCGTACCGCCGTCAGCTAACTCCCGCCACAGACACCAGAAGGACAGAACAATGACTCAGAACCTCCGCGTTGCCGTCATCGGCGCAGGGCGCATGGGCGCCGACCACATCCAGCGCCTCAACAAGCGCATCCATGGAGCCGAAGTCGCCGCCGTCGTGGACGTGGACCTCGCCCGGGCGCAGGCCGCCATCGAAGGCATCCCGGGCGCCGTGGCCCTGGCCGACGCTGACGAGGCCCTCAACAACGGCGACGTCAACGCCGTCCTGATCGCCACCCCCGGCTTCCTGCACCAGGACATCCTGCTCAAGGCCATCGCCAAGGACATCCCAATCCTCTGCGAAAAGCCCCTCACCCCCGACGCCGAATCCTCCTGGAAAATTGTCGAGGCAGAGGTGGCCCTGGGCCGCAAGCGGATCCAGGTGGGCTTCATGCGCCGCTTCGATGCCGAGTACACCGCCCTGGGATCGATCATCCGCAACCACGAACTGGGCGAGCTGCTGATGCTGCACCACCAGCACCGCAACCCCAGCACCCCCGAGGGCTTCACCAACGAGATGCTGATCAACGACTCCGTGGTCCACGAATTCGATGCCATCCGGTTCTTTACTGGCGAGGAAATCACGAGCGTCCAGGTGCGCCTGGGCAAGGCCACCCGGAACGCGCCGAACGGCCAGCACGATCCGCAGCACGTCCTGCTCGAGACCGAGTCCGGTGTCCTGGCTGATGTGGAAATCTACGTCAATGCCAAGTTCGGCTACGAAGTGGCCACCCAGGCCTCCTTCGAGGACGGCATCGTCAGCATCGGCGGGGACAAGGGACCCTACACCCGCAGCAACGGCCACTGGGGCGGCAACGTCACCCCCGGCTTCGAGGAGCGCTTCGGGGCGGCGTACGACGTCGAAATCCAGTCATGGGTGGACGCGGCACTTAAGGGCGGAATCGGCGGCCCCTCCGCCTGGGACGGGTACGCCACCGCCGCCTGCTGTGAAGCAGGCGTTGAAGCACAGAAGAACGGTGAAAAGGTCGCCGTGAAGCTGGCGGCAAAGCCCGACCTCTACAAGTAGGACCGGAAAGGGGGCGGAGTCATCCGTCCCCTTTTGTGTCTCCAACCTGACTGATCCACAATGGAGTGTTTACGTGAAAATCGCCCTTGACCCCACCCCGTTCCACCACTCCCACAGCCTGCTGGAGTTCCCCAAACTGGTGGCGGACCTCGGATACAAGTACATGCAAATGACCCCGCATGCGGACTTCATCCCGTTCTACAACCACCCCAAAGCGGACGATGAACTGGTGGGCCAGCTGAAGAGGGCCTGCCAGGATGCCGGAATCGGGATCGCCTCTGTCCTGCCCGTGCTGCGCTGGTCCGGCCCGGACGAGGACGCCCGCGAAGCCGCGGTCCGCTACTGGAAGCGCGCCATCCAGATCACCGTGGACCTGGGCGTCAGCACCATGAACACCGAGTTCAGCGGCCGCCCCGAAAAGGCAGAGGAATCCGAGCGGGCCTTTTACCGTTCCATGGAGGAACTGCTGCCGATCATCGAGCGTGAAGGCATCGACCTGCTGATCGACCCGCACCCGGACGACTTCGTGGAGGAAGGCCTGGCCGCCATCCGCGTGATCCGCGGCGTCAACTCGAAGAACGTTGGCATGGTCTACGTGGCCTCGCACAGTTTCCACATGAAGAACAGCCCTTTGGACATCATGCGGGCTGCGGGCGACAAGCTGCGGCTGGTCCACGTGGCCGACACCATGAACCATCACGCGTCCCATGGCCTGCGGTACATCACCAACCCGCCCGGCAACCCGGTCCGCGTCCACCAGCACCTGAAGATCGGCGATGGCGACGTGAACTGGGATGAGTTCTTCGGCGGCCTGAAGGAAATCGGCTTCCTGGACCGTGAAGATTCGGTGATGGTGTCCAGTGTCTTTGCCGAGGACGAGAACGCCGAAGACGTTTCCCGGTACCAGCTGGAGACCATGAAGCAGTACGTCCAAAAGGTGAGCGTATGAGTTCGCCTGCGCATACCGCTCCGCGGCCCGGAAACCACAAGCGCGCGCTGCGGACCGTCACTATCATCTCCACCTTCGGCGGCCTGCTGTTCGGCTACGACACGGGCGTGATCAACGGCGCCCTGCCGTATATGCAGGAGGACCTCGGGCTCACCCCGCTCACTGAGGGCCTGGTGACCTCGTCCCTGCTGTTCGGTGCCGCGTTCGGCGCCCTTTTCGGCGGCCGCCTGGCGGACCGCAACGGCCGGCGCAGGATGATCATGGTGCTGGCGGTCGTGTTCCTGCTGGGTACCCTGGGCTGCACCTTCGCGCCCAACACCGAAGTGATGATCGCCGCCCGGTTCATCCTGGGACTGGCCGTGGGCGGGGCGTCCGTCACGGTGCCGGTGTACCTTGCAGAGGTATCGCCCAGCAACCGGCGCGGCCGCATCGTCACGCAGAACGAACTCATGATCGTCACCGGGCAGTTGCTGGCGTTCATCTTCAACGCCTACCTCGGCAACTCCTTCGGCGAATCTCACGGGATCTGGCGATGGATGCTGGTGATCGCCACTCTTCCGGCCATTGCGCTGTGGATCGGCATGAATTTTATGCCTGAAAGCCCCCGGTGGCTGGCCTCGATCGGCAGCTTTGGCGAGACACTCAGCGTGCTGCAGCGGATCCGTTCGCAGGAGGAGGCGCGCAGGGAGTTCGAAGAAGTCAAAGCCATGGCCGTGGAGGACTACAAGTCCAAGATGGGCTCCTGGAAGGACCTGGGCATTCCGTGGCTCCGGCGCATCTTCTTCGTGGGCCTGGGCCTGGCGGTGATCCAGCAGATTACCGGCGTGAACTCGATCATGTATTACGGAACCCAGATCCTGTCGCAGTCCGGTTTTGGCCGCGAAGCGGCACTGACGGCCAACATTGCCAACGGCGTGATCTCGGTCCTCGCCACGTTCGTGGGGATCTGGCTGCTGGGCAAGGTGGGCCGGCGCAGGATGCTGATCACCGGGCAGGTGGGGACCACGACGGCGCTGCTGCTGATCGGACTGTTCTCCCTGATATTGCCGGAAGGCTCCGGCCGCGGCTTCGTCATCCTTGCGCTGACCGTGACGTTCCTGGCATTCCAGCAGGGAGCCATTTCGCCGGTGACCTGGCTGATGCTCTCGGAAATCTTCCCGCTGAAGATCCGTGGCCTGGGCATGGGCGCTTCGGCGTTCCTGCTGTGGATCGTGAACTTCCTGATCGGGTTTGGTTTCCCGCAGCTGCTGGCGGCCCTGGGGATCTCCAACACTTTCTTCGTGTTCGCGGTCCTTGGTGTGGGGGCAATTGCCTTCGCTGCCAAGTATGTGCCCGAGACCAAGGACAAGAGCCTGGAGGACCTGGAGCACTACTTCAAGAACGTGGCCGGGAACAAAGCCCAGGCCGCGGAAGCCACGATTCCCTGACCAAGATCAATCCACTGGCCATACAAGCAAGTGCCCCGGTGGGGATCCCCACCGGGGCATTTGCGCGCCAAGGCACCGCAGTCTTATGCGCGGGCGTGCAGCCGGGGGAGGGCGTCCACCAGCGGTGCAAGCTCCGGAACGGCCTGGGCCTCCTCGAGGGCGCGCTCCAGCGTGGCGTCGTGGACCGGCCGGGCCGTTGCCAACAGGCTGCTGCCGCTGGCGGTGAGCTCGGTGTAGATGCCGCGGCGGTCGTCGTCGCAGAGGATCCTGGTCAGCAGGCCACGGTCCTCCAGGCGGTTCACCAGCCGGGTGGTGGCACTGGGGCTCAAGGCGGTGGCACGGGCCAACTGCTGCATCCGCATGTGCCAGCCGTCCTGCCGGCTAAGGGCGTCGAGCACCGTGTACTCCACCACGGACAGTTTGGATTCGGCCTGGAGGGCACGCTCGAGCTCATTGTCGATCAGCCCGTGCAGGGCCGCCAGCGTTCGCCAGCCCTGGGCGCGGACCTCGACGGCGTCGTCCTTGATGCCCATGCATGCTCCTTCGTAGGTGGCCGCCCGGAACGGCCCATCGGTCAACAGAGAGAGATAGTTGCTTGCGCGGTATATTTGCATGTGCAACAATAAATACCGCGTCTGCAACTATCTTAGGCGCTTTCCCATTGAGGGGACAACCACACCTACAGCTCAAAGGAGCATTCGCATGCCTGTTGGCTTGATAGCACTCGCCCTGGGCGGCTTCGGCATAGGACTTACCGAGTTCGTCATCGCCGGCCTGCTGCCGCAGGTGGCGGCCGACTTCGGGGTCAGTGAGGCCTCCGCCGGCTGGTTCATCTCCGGCTACGCGCTCTCCGTAGTGGTGGGCGCGCTGGGCCTGACTGCCGCGGTGACACGTTTCCGGCGCAAGCCGGTGCTGGCCGCCCTGCTGGTCCTGTTCATCGCCGGGAACCTGCTGTCCGCAACGGCGGACGGATACTGGCCCATGATGGCCGGGCGCGTCATCGCTGCCCTCTCGCATGGCGCGTTCTTCGGTATCGGGGCTGTGGTGGCCGCCGGCATGGTTCCGCCCAGCAAGAAGGCAGGCGCCATCGCGCTCATGTTCACCGGGCTCACCGCGGCCAACGTCCTGGGCGTGCCCTTTGGAACTTTGCTGGGCCAGGCCGCCGGCTGGCGTGCCACCTTCTGGGCCATTACGGTCATCGGCGCAGCCGCGCTCGCCGGCATCCTGGCACTCGTCCCCTCGTCGGCGGGTGAAAGGGAAGAAGCGGCCAGCCTCCGCTCCGAGCTGCGTGCGTTCCGCTCCGGCCAGGTCTGGCTCTCGATCGTGGTGACCATCCTGGGCTTCGGCGGAATGTTCGGCGCCTTCACCTACATCGCCTACACCCTCACCGAGGTGTCCGGCTTTGCCGCCTCCACCGTGCCGTGGCTGCTCATCGTCTTCGGAGTGGGCCTCTTTGCCGGCAATACCCTTGGCGGAAAGGCTGCGGACCGCAACGTGGACCGCACACTGCTGGTGGTGCTGGCTGTGCTGACCGTGGTCCTGGCGGGATTTGCGCTGACGGCCACGAACCCCGTGCTGACAGTCATTTCCCTGGTCCTCATGGGCGCGTTCGGTTTTGCCACCGTGCCGGGGCTCCAGATGCGCGTCATGAAGTACGCCTCCGGCGCTCCCACCCTCGCTTCCGGTGCCAACATCGGGGCGTTCAATGTGGGGAACGCCCTCGGCGCCTGGCTTGGCGGCATCACCATCACCGCCGGACTGGGCTACACCTCTCCGATCTGGGCCGGTGCCGGCATAACCCTGGCGGGCCTGGCCGTGATGGCTATCGCCGCCGCTGGGGCCAGGAGGAGTGGGCAGCGGGGCGATAACCGCGGCACGGTCCAGGCCGTGGAGGAACTGGCCAGCCGCTAAGCGGCCGGATCGGAGGAGCGGCGCACCATGAGCGCAGGCTCGAGCTTGCGGGTTACGGCCGGACCGGCCGTGCCCGCAATCCGGTCCAGCATGACGTGCGCCCCCACCCTTCCCAGCTCCCGGGCGTGCTGGTCGATGGAGGTCAGGCCGATCAGCGGGGAAGCGCCCACCTCGATGTTGTCGCATCCGACGATCGCCACATCGCCCGGAACGGACAGTCCCCGCGCCGCCAGCGCCTCCATGATGCCGATGGCCGTGAGGTCGTTGTGCGCAAAGACCGCCGTGGGGAGGGTGGCACCGGAGTCCAGGAACTGTTCCATCACGGCCCGGCCGCCGCGTTCGGTCATGTCGCTGTGCACCAGCTGCGGCTCCAGGCCGAACTCACGCATGGCATGGAGGTAGCCCTCCCTGCGTTCGGTGTAGGGGAGCCAGTCGGAGATGTCCACGTGCGCGATCCGTCGGTGCCCCAGCTGGTACAGGTGCTCCACGGCGAGTGCGCCGGAACGGAAGTCGTCGGTCAAAACGGAATCCACGCCGTCGACCTCCAGCTCCCGGGTGATGACGACGGCGGGCGTCCCGCGCAGGGCCCCTGCCAGTTCCGCAGAGGTGCCGGTGTAGCCGGCCAGCAGCACGCCGTCCACGCGCAGGTCCACGAACGAGCGGACGGCCTCAAGTTCCGTCCCGGGATCAGCAGAGCCGACGGCGACCATCACCTGGTTGCCGCTGCCGGCCAGGCCCTCGGTCAGGCCGTCGTAGATATCAGCGAAGACCGAGTTGTGCAGATCGAGGAAGAGGACCCCAAGCGTGTTGGTCCGGTGGCTGGCCAGCCGGCTGGCGAGCCTGTTGGGGGAGTACCCCAGCGCGGCGGCGCTTTCCAGCACCGCCGTCCGTTTGGCCGGCGAAACGTTCGGGGAATCGCGCATCACCAGGGACACCAAGGCGCGGCTCACGCCGGCGTCGCGTGCCACGTCCTCCATGGTCACCGACCGTGCTGAGGGGGAAGTCTGTCTCACAGGACTCCACTATGCCAGCCTGCCGCCGCCTGGCCGCCCAACCATGGTCAGGAGCCGAACGGCAGCCGGGGATCGATGTTCTGGCTGTCCCAGGTCTGACGCACCCAGCCGTGGTGGGGGTCGTCGCTGATCAGCCATTCGCGCACAGGCCCCGGACCCGCCATCACGTTGAGGTAGTAGAGGTCGTACCCCGGCGCGGCCATGGCAGGACCGTGCCAGCCATAAGGGACCAGGACGACATCACCCGTGCGGACCTCGGCGGAGACGTCGATGGGCCGCTCGTCCGAGGCATACACGCGCTGGTAGCCGATGGCGTCGGCGTCCGTGGGCGCCCCGGAGCCGGAAGCCACCTGCGTTTCGAAGTAGTAGATCTCCTCCAGGGAGGTCTCGCCCTCCTTCTCCTCGTCATGCTTGTGCGGAGGGTAGGAGGACCAGTTCCCGGCCGGGGTGAGGACCTCGCAGACGATGAACCTGTCGGCCTCCAGTGCCGCCGGCGTGCCGAAGTTGTGGACCTGGCGCGAGCAGTTGCCCGCCCCGCGAAGCTCCACCGGGGTTTCGGCGGCGGGCACCAGCCTGGTGGGGTAGGACTTTTGTGCCGGCGCGGTTGCCACCGCCACCCGGCCGCCGTCGGCGGAGGTGATGCTGACGGCCCGCCCGGTGCCAGAGTAGAGGACATCCGTGGGGCCGGCGAAGACGGAGGGCCGTCCTGCGAGGGGGTAGTCCGTGCCGTCCACGGCCACGGTGAAGGATCCGTTGAGGGGCACTACGATCCGTTCCTCCTCCGCGGCGGGAAGCTCGACGGCGGCGCCGGCACCAAGGGTGGCAACCTTCAGGCCCGTATGGGCCCAGCCGTCCACGGTGAGGGCGGAATCGGAGGTCCCGATCGAAACATCCCAGGCGCCGTCGGAGGCAGTGCCCAGGGGGTAGACCCAGTTGGTCATGGAGTTGGCTCCTTGGATTATTGCTGTGCGGATTATCGCTGTACGAGAGTCATCTCAAAGCTGTAGGAATCGGCCCGGTAGACGTGGTGGCCGGTCTCAACGCGGCGGCCGGTATCGTCCATTGCCGTGCGTTCCATGGTGACGAGTGCCGACCCCGCCGGAGTGTCCAGCATGGACGCCTGGTAATCGTTGGCGTTCATGGCGCCGATGCGCTGCGTGGCCAAGCGGAAGTTGACGCCCCCGCGGCGGAGGATCGAGTACAGGCCTTCGGCGCCCAGCATGGCCTCATCCATCTCGGCGATATCGTCGCGCACCCAGTTCTCCATGAGGGCCAGGGGCTTGCCTCCCACCCGCCGCAGCCTGGTGAAGTGGTACACCTTCGAACCTGCGGGCAGCTGCAGCGTGGTGAGGGTTGCGTCGTCCGCCTCCAGGTGCGAGAAGCTGAGGACCTCGGTGGTGGGCTTCTTGCCGTTGTTGGTGAGGTCGTCGTAGAGGCTGGAAAGTTCCAGCGGCCGGCGCACCTGGCTGGAGACCACCTGGGTGCCCACGCCCCGTTTCCGCACCAGCAGGCCGGAGCGGACCAGTTCGTCCATGGCCTTGCGCATGGTGGGGCGGGAGAGGTTCAGCTGGGCGGCCAGGTCGATCTCGTTGTCCAACCGGCTCCCGGGTTCCAGGACCCCGCTGTAGATCGCCGCCTCAATGCCCTGGACCACCTGGTGGTACAGGGGCACGGGGGAGGAGCGGTCGATGCTGAGTCCCAGGTTGTTCGCCACGGTGCGTTCCCTCGTTTTCGGTCCTGCGCCTCCGTCCGGTCGGGACAGCCGCGCCTGCGGCCCATGTGCCGCCATATGTTCTCTTGATAGGACATACTTTCTTCCCCGATCGTATCAGCAGGGCTCTGCTGGTCAAGGGTGCTGCCCGCCCGCGTCGGCAGGAACGCCGTGCCACTCGAATTGTGCTGACATTAAGACTTTCTATTGACGAGCAGTATTAGAGCGCTCTAAAGTCGGTGGCACGCATCACATTCCCGGCCGGTCTTCCGGTCCCCGAGAGAATCTGAGAGGCAACAATGCTGTTGCAGAAACAAACCACCGGCGCGCCCGGTACGCAGCGCCGCGGATACCTTGCCCGGCTCACCGTCATCTCCACCCTGGGCGGCCTGCTCTTCGGCTACGACACCGGCGTTATCTCCGGCGCCCTGCTGTACATGAACGACTCCCTCAACATGACCGCGGTCGAGGAAGCAACCGTGGTGAGCGCACTGCTGTTCCCGGGTGCCGCCGTCGGCGCCCTCACCGGAGGCCGCATGGCCGACAAGCTGGGCCGCCGCGGCTCCCTGCTCGTCTGCGCCTTGCTGTTCCTGCTGGGCGCCATCGGCTGCGCCCTCGCCCCCAACGTCAGCTTCATGATCGCGGCCCGCATCGTCCTTGGCCTCGGCGTCGGCGCCGCCGCCGTCACTTGCCCGCTGTACCTTGCCGAAATGGCGCCCGCCCACCTGCGTGGCCGCATGGTGACCATCAACGAACTCATGATCGTCACCGGCCAGATGCTTGCTTTCGCCATCAACGCCCTCCTGGACGCCCTGATCCACGACACCGAAGTGTGGAGGACCATGCTGGGCATCGCCTCCCTGCCTGCCCTCGCACTTCTCGCAGGCATGCTGATGCTCCCCGAGTCACCCCGCTGGTACGCCATCCGCGGCCGCCTCGAGGACAGCCGCCGCGTCCTTAACCTCAGCCGCAGCCCCCAGGAAGCAGCTGCAGAATTCGAGGAGATCGCCCAGGCGGCCCGCACCGCAAAGGAAGAGCGGGGCCACGCCCTGCGCGACCTGAAGAACAACCCCTGGATGCGCCGCCTGCTGTACATCGGCATCGGCCTCGCCACGGTCCAGCAGGCCACCGGAATCAATACCGTGAATTACTACGCACCCACCATCCTGGAAAAGAGCGGACTCGGCGTCAGCGCGTCGCTGGTGGCAACCATCGGTGTCGGCGTCACCTCAGTGCTGATGACCATCCTGGGCATCTGGCTGCTGGGCTTCGTGGGCCGCCGCAGGATGCTGGTCATCGGCTTCTCCGGTGTGGTCGGCTCGCAGGCACTGCTGGCCATCGTCTTCCTCCTGCCGCAGTCGGACCTGGCCAGCTACACCATCCTGGCCGCGATGATGCTGTTCGTGGCCTTTGTCCAGTGCTTCATCGGCACCTGCGTCTGGCTCCTGCTTTCCGAAATGTTCCCGCTGGCCATCCGCGGGTTCGCCATGGGAATCGCGGTCTTCGCCCTCTGGACCGTGAACGCGGCCATCTCCTTCCTGTTCCCCATCGTGGTCAACGCTCTTGGCTCCACCGGCACATTCGGCCTGTTCGTCCTGGTGAACATCGCGTCCCTGGCCTTCGTCATCAAGTTTGTTCCGGAAACGAAGGGCCACTCGCTCGAGGACCTGGAAGCGCACTTCCGCGACGGCGGGGCGCCGGCCAAGGTGACCACCTAGCAGGCAAGGCCACCCGCCGGCACCAGCGGCCTCGGTGCGGGGCCGGACCATACCCCTTCCGGGACGAAACGGAGGGGCGTGGTCCGGGCCCCGCTTTTGCGTTGGGTGGCCTAGGCTGGCTCCATGATGTGGACGCCGGGGCGGCAGCTGTGAACTTCGCCGGCAGCCTTGGTCCCCGCCCCCGCAACCTGGAAGTCCAGGACCTGGCCAGCTTTGACCGGCTGGTGGCCGGGGGCGCCGTCAACCTGCACGGCTGGCACGCGCAGTCGCTGGACCTGCGGGGCAGGTCCGCGGCGCTGAAGGGCGTCAGCGTCGAGGGCGCGATGTTCCTGGGCTGCATCTTCGATGAAGGCATGGAAGCCAACCTGCGCGGCCGGGGTGCCCTGATCTTTCCAAGGCTTGAGGGCGTCCCGTTCGACCCCTACCGCGCCTCGTTGTATTCGCCCGCCGAACTGTATGCCGGGCTGGCAACATCGCCCTACGAGGCGCTGCCGGATGCCCGCATCTACCACTGGAGCATCCAGCCGGGCCAGCGGCAGCGCGTGGACGCAACCCTGGCCTCGGCCCTGCACGACCATGCCATCGGCGATGCTCTGGATGAGCTGACCGGGTCAGTGCCCTGGTCCAGCCGCGCCATCGTCGGGGTCATGGGCGGCCATGCTGCGCCGCGCGGCAGTGCCGGCTTCGCCCAGGCCGCCCTGCTGGGACGGCGGCTGGCGCTGGCAGGGTACACGGTGGCCACCGGCGGCGGTCCGGGGGCCATGGAGGCGGCAAACCTCGGGGCCTACCTGAGCCGGGCATCCGACGGTGACGTGAAGGCGGCACTCTCAGCCCTCGCCGCCGTTCCAGGCTTCAGGCCCTCGGTGTCCGCGTGGGCACGGGCGGCAGCCGCCGTCGTCGAACGCCATCCGGGCGGGACGCCGTCGCTGGGCATCCCCACCTGGTTCTACGGGCATGAGCCGCCCAACTACTTCGCCACGCACATCGCCAAGTACTTCGCGAACGCCATCCGCGAGGCCATCCTGCTGGAGCTCTGCCACGGCGGCATCGTCTTCCTTCCCGGTGCCGCCGGCACTGTCCAGGAGATCTTCCAGGATGCCTGCGAGAACTATTACGGCGCCCGCGAGAAGGTGGCGCCGATGGTGCTGGTGGGCCGGCGCCACTGGGAACAGGAATACCCCGCCTGGCCCATGCTGCGCTCGCTTGCCGCCGGCCGCGCCATGGCGGATTACATCTTCCTGGTGGACACGGTGGAGGAAGCAGTGGAGGTCCTGCAGCGCCGCTGACGGCACCGCAGCACCTCAAGGATGCGAACTCCCGGCTAGCCTACGGCGGTACCGAACAGCAGGCCCAGCAGGTAGGTGATGGCGGCGGCGCCGAGGCCGATGGCCAGCTGGCGCAGGCCGCGGGTCAGCGGGGAGGTGCCGGAGAGGAGGCCGACGGCGGCGCCGGTCGCCAGGAGTGCGGTGCCCACCAGGACTCCTGCCACCACCAGCGCGGTGACGCCGGTCAGGCCGAACAGGAACGGCAGGATGGGGACGATGGCCCCGGAGGCGAAGAAGCAGAAGCTGGACAGCGCGGCTCCCCATGCAGTACCCACCGCCTCATGCTGGTCCTCTTCCTCCGGCAGGTCTGGCTGGAGCGACAGGCTGGGGTCGCAGTCGCAGGACAGCAGCCCCATCCGCTCGGCCACCCGGTGCTCCGCCGCCTCCCGCGACATCCCTCGGGCCAGGTACACCAGGAGGAGTTCGTTGTGTTCCAGGTCCAGCTTGGGCGCGGCCGCCAGGGTGATCTGCGTTGGCCGGGTGGCGGCCAGCAGTTCGCGCTGGGAACGGACGGAAATGAATTCGCCCGCGCCCATCGACATGGCGCCGGCCAGCAGCCCGGCGATGCCGCTGAGCAGCACCACGCTGCTGGCCACGCCGGAAGCTGCCATGCCCATCACCAGGGACAGGTTGCTGACCAGGCCGTCGTTTGCGCCGAAGACCGCGGCGCGGAACGTTCCGGCCAGCCGGTTGCGGCCGCGGGTGGCCAGCCCGCGGACCACTTCCTCATGGATCTGCTCGTCGGCGGCCATGGCCTCGGTGGCGTTGGGATCCTTGGCATAGGGGGAGCGGCCCTCGGCGCGCTGGGCCAGGGCCAGCACGAACACGGAGCCGAAATGCCGGGCCAGGAAGCCAAGGAAGCGGCTCCGCGCGGACGCTCTCTTCGGCTTGCCGGCATGGTCCCCCAGCAGGGCCAGCCAGTGGGCTTCGTGCCGGCCTTCCGCCTCGGCCAGGGCCAGCAGGATGTCACGTTCCTCGCCCTGGCGGTTCTGCGCGAGGTCTCGGTAGACGGCGGCCTCGGCGCGTTCGTCGGCAAGGTATTGGCGCCACCGCTTGATGTTGGCCGCCGAGGGCTGGGGTGGGCCGCCGGCCTCCTGGGGCGTGGCGTGGGAATGGGAACGGGCGTGCTGCGACACTGAAACTCCTGGACTGGAAAGGGCATGTACTCGCGCCTTTGCCCTGCCAGCCTACTGCTGATTTTCGCGGATTTTTGGCTGGCAAACCTCGCTGCGAAGTTTCGGTTTGCCTTAAATCCGCAGCTCCTGCCGCCGTTCGTCCACCTGCCGCTGGGTGCTGTGACGGCTATTGACCCGTCCGGTGCGCGGTGCTGTGATGAAGGGGTGGCGCAGCCTGCGCCCTCCCTGAAAGAGCACGTCAGGCGAACTTACGGAGGTTCGATCATGAGCACCACCGGACAGCACCCGGACATGCCGCACCTTGACGCCGTGGAGGCGGATCCCGCCTACGACTACGCGGAAGATGCACCGGTTGACGATGAAACCTGGGTCGCAGAGGACGACATCGTCGACGAGGAAGAGCCCGTGGTCCAGGCGCCACCGATCGTCATCGACGCCGAGGACCGCGAGGTCCCGCTGGATGACGACGAGCCCCGCGACACGGAAGGCTAGAAACAGGGGCGGCCAGGACTGACGACGGCGGCACCTCCTTTCGCTGCCATGCGAAAGGAGGTGCCGTCGTCGTACTTTATTGCTTGGGCTTGAATGCCTGGGATCAGCGTCCGGCGAGGACTTCCTCCGGGGTTTCCTCCGCGCCCTGGCCCGAGACCCGGCGCTGCCATGCCTGCATGACGGCGGGGTCCGTGGGCGGGGTGAACAGCGAGGCTGCAATGTAGACAACGGCCGAGGCGATCAGCCCGTAGTAGATGGGCTCGTTGGCGTAGATGCCGTCCAGCGGTTCCTTGGCGTTCACCTCCAGGATGATCATGGTCCCCAGCGTCACCACCGAACCAACGGCCATGGACGCCGCCGCAGCCATGCCGGTGCCGCGCTTCCAGACCAGGCCGCCAAGGATGGCCACCAGGAGGCCGCCCACCAGGATGTCGTAGGCGATGGTCAGGGCCGCCACGACGTCCTTGGTAATGATGGCAATGACGATCGCGACGACGCCCAGCACCAGGACCCAGATGCGGTTTGCTTTGACGTCATGCTCCGGATTTTCGGTGTCCCCGGTCTCCACCGTCTTGCCGAACCAGCCGGCCACGAATGGCAGGACGTCCGCGCGGGCCACGGTCGCGGCGGCGATGAGGGCGCCCGAGGCGGTGGACATCATGGCTGCCACGGCGGCGGCGAGGACCAGCCCGCCGATGCCGACCGGGAGGATGTGCTGGGCAACCTCGGCGTAGACGTCATCCTTGGCGGCAATCTTGACGTTGGACAGGGCCACGTTGGCGGCCATGCCGATCAGGGCCCCGGCCACGCCGTAGAGGATGCAGTAGATGCCGGCCGTGGCGCCGCCCCAGCGCGCAACCTTGGGGGTCTTTGCAGTGAACACGCGCTGCCAGATGTCCTGGCCGATCAGCAGGCCCAGGGTGTAGACCACGAAGTAGGTGATGATGGTCTGGACCCCGATGCCGTCCATCTGGAAGAAGCTGGCGTCCACACGGCTGCGGATGCCGTCCAGGCCACCGGCGGCGTTCAGGGTGAACGGGAGCATGAGGAAGAAGATGCCTACGGTCTTGATGACGAACTGGACCTGGTCTGCGAGCGTGATGGACCACATGCCGCCAACGGTCGAATAGACCAGCACGATGGCGCCGCCGATGGCGATGGCCAGTGCGCGGTCCAGGCCGAAGAGGACCACGAAGATGGTGGCGTAGGCGCCGGTGGAGGTGGCGCAGAGCATCAGCGTGTAGGCAAGCATGACGATGCCGGAAGCTTCGGTTGCCTTGCTGCCGTAGCGCAGGGTGAGCATCTGGGACACCGTGTAGATCTTCAGCTTTTGGATGGTCCCGGCAAAGAGCAGGCTCAGCAGCAGGACACCGGCGCCGATGGCCACCACCAGCCACATTCCGGAAATGCCGAATTTGTAGCCCAGCCCGACGCCGCCCACGGTGGAGGCGCCGCCCAGGACGACGGCGGCCATGGTCCCGGTGTAGAGGAATGGTCCAAGGCGGCGGCCGGCCACCAGGAAGTCGCTGTTGTTTCGGGTGCGGGACTTTCCCCACCAACCGAAGGCCAGCATTGCGAGGAGGTACACCACCACAATGGCGATGTTGATGGCACTGGCATCCATAGATGGCTCCTTGGAGCTGTTGGGATCCGGGTGTTCGGGTGCGGGGCGCCCGTACTGCCGGGGATGAACGGAGAGGGACCCTGTTATTGCCTGGGAGGGTTATTGCCCTATAGGCAACAGGAGTTTCCAAAGATAGGGTGTGACGGCCGCAACAGTCAAGGTCGGGGGAATGCTGCCGCGGCGACGTGTGGCATGGGCGCGTCACAAAAGCGGCGCCCATTAGTATGGCTCGAGAGCGGAGCCGGGCTGCCGGCCATGAAAGGTTCGTAGATGAAGGCACTGCCAGTTGAGCCCAGCAACGTCCCGGTGGCCATCGGGTCCCGGATCAGGGCCGCGCGGCAGTCCCAGCGGCTCACCATTGAGCAGGTGGCCGATGCGACCGGGCTGACCAAGGGATTCCTCAGCCGTGTGGAGCGCGACCTGACCTCGCCGTCCGTTGCCTCGCTGGTGACGCTGTGCCAGGTGCTGTCCATTTCCATCGGTGATCTGTTCGCGGCGCCCGAAACCCACCTCACCCGGCGGAATGACGGCCCCCGGATCTCGCTGGGCGGCCAGGGCATCGTGGAGCGGCTCCTGACCGCGCGCTCCGAGCGCCGGGTCCAGATCATCCAGGCCGTGATCGAACCGCACGGCCGCGGCGAGTCCGAACTGTATGCGGTCGACTGCGACGTCGATGTGCTGCACGTGGTCAAGGGGTCCATCAAGCTGATCCTCACCAACGAGGAATACGACCTCAACACCGGCGACACCGTGACCTTCCCGGGCCGCGAACCCCATACCTGGGTCAACCCGACGGACAAGCCGGTCGAGGTGCTTTGGGTCCTGGTGCCTGCCGCCAGCCGCTGACCCGGTTCCTGCGCGTGCCTTCCTGCCCGGCTTCGTTCCGGCGTCACGCGGAGCACTCTTTGGTCCGTTGCCTGCCTGGCTTCCCTTGAGATCGCGGGTTTCCTGCAGCTTCCGGCTGTCCAAAACGTGCTCTGCGTGACGGGGCGTTCGACGACGGGCAAGCTATTGGTAAACAGCTGATGCTCATTGGAAAACCAAAGTGTATGATTGCAGTCACACAGTCCCTCAACTCCTCGAAGGAGAGGCCTCCATTGGAAGAGCTGCGCATTGAAGCCAACGGCAACCTTGGCCCCATCGATTCATCCCGGATTCCCCGCTACGCCGGGGCTGCCACGTATGCCCGGCTTCCGCGCCTGGACCAGGTGGACAAGGCTGATGTGACCGTGGTGGGCGTGCCCTTCGATTCGGGCGTTTCCTACCGCCCGGGGGCCCGCTTCGGCGCCAACCATGTCCGTGAGGCCAGCCGCCTGCTGCGCCCCTACAACCCGGCCTGGGACGTCAGCCCGTTCGAGAACATCCAGGTTGCCGATGCCGGCGACATGGCCGTCAACCCCTTCAACATCAACGAGGCCATCGAGACCATCCAGCAGAACGCCCTGGACCTCACGGCAGCGGGGAGCAAGCTGCTGACCCTGGGCGGGGACCACACCATCGCCCTCCCGTTGCTGCGCGCCGCGGCCGAGCGTGCCGGCGAACCCATCGCCATGCTCCACTTCGATGCGCACCTGGACACCTGGGACACCTACTTCGGTGCTGAATACACCCACGGCACACCCTTCCGCCGCGCAGTGGAGGAAGGCATCCTGGACACGGAAGCCATCAGCCACATCGGCACCCGTGGCCCGCTCTATGGCAAGAAGGACCTCGACGACGACCACCGCTTCGGGTTCGGGATCGTCACCTCCGCGGACGTCTACTACCAGGGTGTCCTGGAAACCGTGGCCAAGGTCCGTGACCGCATCGGCAAGCGGCCGCTCTACATCTCGGTGGATATCGACGTCCTGGATCCGGCCCACGCGCCGGGCACGGGCACGCCCGAAGCGGGCGGCATCACCAGCCGGGAACTCCTGGAAATCATCCGCGGCTTCCGCGGCATGAACCTGGTGGGCGCCGACGTCGTGGAGGTTTCCCCGGCCTACGACCATGCCGAGATCACCGGCGTAGCCGCCAGCCATGTGGCCTACGAACTCGTCACTTTGATGGCGGACAACGCCCTGCCGGGGGACCGCTTTGGCGCGGAGACCGGGTATCAGGCCCAGGCCCTAGGCCAGGAAGCCCGCCGGCCTGCCGGTTTCGCTGCCGCCACCAAGGAGTAGGCCGTGACCGAATCAGACCCATTGGCGGCCGAACACGGGAGCGGTCCGCGCAACGGCGGGGACCTCGTCGTCGAAACCCTTGAGGCCCTCGGCGCGAAGACCGTTTTTGGCATCCCCGGCCAGCACGCCCTGGGACTCTTCGATGCCATGGGCCGCGGCAACCTCCGGTTTGTCTCCTCCCGGATCGAGAACAACAGCGCCTTCGCCGCTGACGGTTACTCCCGTGCCACCGGTGAGGTGGGCGTCCTTTTCCTGTCCACCGGCCCCGGCGCACTGACGTCGCTGGCCGGCCTCCAGGAGGCGTACGCCACCGGCGTGCCCATGGTGGTGGTGGCCAGCCAGATTCCCCTGGAAGGCCTGGGCGCGCGGCGCAAGGGCATGCTGCACCAGCTCGATGACCAGAAGGCCTCGGCCGCCAACGTCACCAAGAGCCAGCGGCTGATCCAGCACGCCTCGGGCATCCCGTCGGCCATCCAGGATGCCTGGACCGAGGCGATCTCGTCCCCGCAGGGTCCGGTCTGGCTGGAGATCCCGCAGAACGTGCTCCTTGATCCCATCCTGGTCCCGCCGGTGGAGGATGCCCTGGCAGAGGCAGCAGACAACCCGCCGCGGATCGAACTGGTGCGCGAGGCCGTGAAGTGGCTGGAACGGGCCAAGCGGCCGGCAATCATCGCCGGCGGCGGCACCCGCCGTGGAAAGGCGGAAAAGGCGCTGCTGTCCGTCGCGGAGAAACTGCGCGCCCCGGTCATCTGCACGCCGGGCGGCAACGGCGCGTTCCCGTGGCACCACGAGTTGTCGCTGCAGGCCTGGATCGAGGACCGCTACATGACCGACGTCCTGGAGGACGCCGACGTGCTGCTGGTCATCGGGTCATCCCTTGGCGAAGTGACGTCCAACTACTTCACCTTCGAACCGCGCGGACGCATCATCCAGATCGACGCCGAACCCCGGGTTCTGGAATCGAACCGGCCCGGCCTGGGCATCCGGGCCGACGCCGGCCAGGCCCTGACGGCGCTGGACGCGGCACTGGTTGCTGACCCGTCCCGGACCGCTCCGGACTGGCATGGCGTGGCTCCCGAAACCCTGGTCAAGGAGTCCCTGGCCAAGGTAAGGGCCCGGCTGGAATCGCAGGACCTGGCCAAGGAGCTGAAGTTCATGGCCGATATCCGTGAAGCGGTCCCGGCGGACATGCAGACCTTCTGGGACATGACCATCGCCGCCTACTGGGGCTGGTCCTGCTGGGACGCCCGGGACGGACAGTTCCACTCGGCCCAGGGAGCCGGCGGCCTTGGCTTCGCGTTTCCCGGTGCCATTGGCGCAGCGGTCGGCCTGGAAACAGTGGGCAATGAAGCCGGCTCAGCCCGGGTACTCGCGGTGTCCGGTGACGGGTCGGCCATGTACTCCATCGCCGAACTGGCCACCGCCAGGCAGCACAATATCCCGGTCACCTGGCTGATCGTGGACGACGGCGGTTACGGCATCCTGCGCGAATACATGGTCGGCGCCTTCGGCAAAGCCACCGCCACCGAACTTGCGCGCCCGGATTTCGTTAAGCTCGCCGAATCCTTCGGGGTCCCCGCCACCCGGGTTGCCCCGGAAAATGTCGGGGACGCTCTCAAGGCAGGGTTTGCCGCGGACGGGCCGAACGTCGTCGTGGTGGAAACCCTCCTGAAGATGTTCGGGCCCACCCACCTGGGCGACTGATTCCAGCAATAACCCGCGCGCTCCTTCGCTTTTGCCCCACCGGCTCAAGCGGGGGAGCGCTGTTGGTTTAAGGGGCATGACCAATAACTTCGTTTCCCTAAGCAACCTTTTTCTGATACAGTTGCTTGCAGCAACTAATTCCTTAGGGAGGATCATGTCTGTCGCACCGGCCACCGCAGCCGACCTCGTCAGCCACATTTTCGACCTCCAGCGCGCCCTGCGCTGCGTCACCACCATCAACGTCAAGGGCCAGGACACGGGCATTGCCCTCCAGGGCGTGCTCAAGTTCATCGGCGAGGGGGAGACCCGGGCCGCACACCTGGCCGAGCGCCTGGGGGTCAGCCCGCCCGTGCTCAGCCGGCACGTGGCCGAGCTTGCGGACGCAGGCCTGGTGATCCGCACTCCGGACCCGGACGATGGCCGGGCCCAACTGCTGGCACTGTCCCCGCGCGGGAAGGAAAAACTGGCGGAGCTGGTGCGGCATAGGGCGGAAACACTGCAGGCCTACCTCGCCGACTGGAACGAGGACGACGCCGTGGCCACAGCCGCAATGCTCAACAAACTCACCACATCCCTGAAGAACTCCATCCGGGCAAGGGCGGCCGGAACCACCACCGAACACACCACGCAGGAGTCCATCAATGGCTAACGTCACCGCCGCCGCGGACCAGGAACGGGAGCGCCAGCGCGAACGCACCGTCAAGCAGGAGTCGCGGCAATCCAAGCGCCACGAACCCGGTGCGCCCATGAACCACCGGCAGATCATGGAGGCCCTGACCGGCCTGCTCGCCGCCTTCTTCACCGCAATCCTCAGCAGCACCATCGTGGCCAACGCGCTGCCCACCATCATGTCCGAGCTCAAGGGCACCCAGACGGACTTCGCCTGGGTGATTACGGCCGCGCTGCTGGCCAACGCCGCCACCACCCCCATCTGGGGCAAGCTCGCCGACCTCTTCGACAAAAAGGTCCTGGTCCAGCTCAGCATCGTGATCTTCGTGGCGGGCTCGGTCATGGCCGGTTTCTCCGAGAACATCCCGTTCCTGCTCACAGCCCGCGTGATCCAGGGCATCGCCATGGGCGGCCTGACCGCGCTGGCCCAGGCGATCATCGGCTCCATCATTCCGCCGCGTGAACGCGGGAAGTACTCGGGCTACATGGGTGCCGTCATGGCCGTGGGCACGGCCGGTGGCCCACTGCTGGGCGGCTTCATCGTGGACAGCGCGCTTGGCTGGCGCTGGACGTTCTTCGTCTGCGTGCCGCTCGCCGTCGTCGCCCTGATCCTGCTGCAGGTCACGCTCAAGGTTCCGCACATCAAACGCCCCGCCAAGATCGACTGGTTTGGCGCCATCCTGCTCACCTCCGGCGTCAGCCTGCTCCTGATCTGGGTCTCCTTCGCCGGCAAGGCCGACTACTACGACTGGTGGTCCTGGCAGACCGCGGTGATGGTGGGCGGCGGCGTCCTCCTGCTCGCCCTGCTGGTACTGGTCGAGTCCAAGGTGTCCCAGCCGATCATCCCGCTGAAGATCATCTCCGAGCGCACCACCGCCCTGGCCATCGTCGCCTCCGTGGCAGTGGGTGTGGCCATGTTCGGTTCCTCCACCTTCCTGGGCCAGTACTACCAGGTGGCCCGCGGCGCAACGCCCACCGAGGCCGGCCTGCTCACGCTGCCCATGATCGCCGGCAACCTCATCGGTTCCGTCGTCTCCGGCCAGCTGATCAGCCGCTACGGCAAGTGGAAGCGCTTTTTGATCGGCGGCACCATCCTGCTGATCGGTGGCCTGGCGCTGGCCGGCACCATGGACCACACCACCGAACTCTGGCTGACCGGCCTCTACACCGGCATCTTCGGCATCGGGCTGGGCATGCTGATGCAGAACCTGGTCCTTGCCGTCCAGAACACCGTCCAGGCCAAGGACATCGGCTCGGCCAGCGCCTCCGTTGCCTTCTTCCGTTCGGTCGGCGGCGCGATCGGTGTCTCCGTCCTGGGCGCCGTCATGGCAAACCACGTCAAGGACCTGGCCACCGACGGGCTGGCCAAGCTCGGCATCCCGGCCGGCGGAAACAGCGGCGCCACGCTGGACCTGAAGGACCTGCCGGCCCCGATTGCCGACGTCATGCGCGCCGCCTACGGTGACGCCACAGCGGGCATCTTCATGATCTCCGCCGTCGTAAGCGCCGTTGCCCTTCTCGCAGTGCTCTTCATCAAGGAAGTCCCGCTGCGCAAGACGGTTGACATCACCCCCGAGGCCACACTGCAGGCCAACGCGGCGGGCGAAGCAGGGATGACGGCCATGACCGGCCAGCTTCCCATGGTTTCCGGCGAATCGCGGGATGGGGACGTGCGTGACGGTGTGCGGATGGCCACCCAGGGTGCGGTCCGTTCGGGCCTGCCCACAGCCCCGGCCAAGACGTACGACGGCGGGGCTGCCGCCGCCGCCGCGGCCGCCGGCCGGGTGGCCACGGAGGACTTTGAGGAAGCCTTCGCACGGAGCTTCCGTTCCGAAGACCTGGACCTGCGCCCCGCGTACCAGATCGAGGCGGACCGGACGGAGGCGGACCGGACCGGGAAAGCCGCCGACGCCCTCGCCAGCGCCGCCGCCACTTTGCAGAAGCTGCAGGACACCCAGCACCTGCTGGCCCGGCAGCAGGCCGAACTGGGCGGCCTGGTCCTGAACATCCAGGAACAGCTGCGCTCGCAGCAGGAGGTGGCGGCCAGGCAGGCAGCCACGGCGGCAGAGCTCAGCAGGCTGCAGCGCAAGCTCCTGAAGGAACGCAAGCTCCAGGCCGCAGCCGCGCTGTACCTGGCCGGTCACGGCCGGCACAGCGCCGCCGCACCCCCCGCCGGTGCCGGCACCGAAGGCACTGAACCGGGCCGGGGACAGTAACCAACCGGCACGACAGCAGCACCACGAGGGCCGCAGCCCGCACCGGAGAACCGGAGGCGGGCTGCGGCCCTGCCGTTAACTGTGGCTTCCCGGACAGGAAAAGTGCCTTCGAGGGGCCTCAATGTCAGTGGGCATCACTAGAGTTGAGTCCATGCTCCTCACCCTTATACGGCGCTACTCCAAACCGTATGCGCCGTACATCCTGGCTGTCGTTGTTTTCCAGCTCGCCTCCACCATTGCAGCCCTCTACCTGCCCAGCCTGAACGCCCAAATCATCGATGACGGTGTGGCGCGGGGGGACACCGACTTCATCTGGCGCACGGGTGCGGTGATGCTGCTGGTGGCCTTCGCCCAGGTGGCTGCAGCCATCGCCGGCGTCTATTTCGGCTCCAGAACCGCCATGGCCGTGGGCAGGGACCTGCGCCGTGCGGTCTTCCGACAAGTCACCAGCTTCTCCGCCAAGGATGTCAACGCGTTCGGGGCACCCACCCTGATTACCCGTGGCACCAACGACGTGCAGCAGGTGCAGATGCTCCTGCTGATGGGGCTGAACTTCATGGTGGCCACACCCATCATGTGCATCGGCGGCATCATCATGGCCCTGCGCGAGGACATCAACCTGTCCTGGCTGGTCTGGGTGTCCGTTCCCCTGCTGGCAGTCGTGGTGGGGTACCTGGTGGTCCGGTTGATGCCGCTGTTCCGCTCCATGCAAAGGAAGATCGACCGGATCAACGCCGTACTCCGCGAGCAGATCATCGGTATCCGGGTGGTCCGGGCCTTCGTGCGTGAACCCTATGAAACGGACCGCTTCGGCGCCGCCAACAAGGAACTGACGGACGTTTCGCTGCGCATTGGCGCGCTGTTCGTGCTGATGTTCCCGGCCATCAGCATGATCCTGCACCTGTCCACCGCTGCGGTTCTTTGGTTTGGCGGCCAGCGGGTGGACGCCGGCGCCATGCAGGTGGGCTCCCTCACCGCCTTCCTGCAGTATCTGCTGCAGATCCTGATGGCCGTCATGATGGGCACCTTCATGGCCATGATGATCCCGCGGGCCTCGGTCTGCGCGGACCGCATCGGTGAGGTGCTCGGCGTCGAACCCTCTATCCACGACCCCCAAAACCCGCAGGCGCCGGCTGCACTGGAGGGCGTGGTGGAGTACCGGAACGTCACGTTCGCCTATCCGGGAGCCGAAGCCCCGGTGCTCAGCAACATCAGCTTCACTGCCCGTCCCGGCCAGACCATCGCCATCATCGGTTCAACAGGTGCCGGAAAGACGTCGCTCCTGTCCCTCCTGCCGCGGCTGTACGACCCCGCAGAAGGCCAGGTCCTGCTGGACGGCGTCCCCGTGGACCGGCTGGACCGCGCCGAGATCACCAGGCGCGTGGCCCTGGTGCCGCAGCGTCCCTACCTGTTCTCCGGCACCATCGCGCACAACCTCCGGTTCGGCAAGACCGAGGCAACGGAGCAGGAACTCTGGGAGGCCCTCCGGATAGCCCAGGGTGACTCTTTCGTGCGGGACAAGAAGAACGGCCTGGAATCCAGGATCTCCCAGGGCGGTACCAACGTCTCCGGCGGCCAGCGGCAGCGGCTCTGCATTGCCCGCGCCCTGGTGACCAAGCCCCGTGTCTACCTTTTTGACGACTCCTTCTCCGCCCTTGACGTCGCCACGGATGCACGGCTGCGAGCCGCGCTCAGGAGCACCACGGCCGATGCCACCGTCATCATCGTGGCCCAGAGGATCTCCACCATCACCGGCGCTGACCAGATTCTGGTGCTGGACAACGGACGGATCGTGGACCGCGGCACGCACGAGGAACTCCTGGAAACCTCGCCCACCTACCAGGAAATTGTCGAATCCCAGCTCAGCGTGGAGGAAGTGGCATGAGCCCCCGCAAGAAGGACGCCACCGCGGTGGACGCCCAGTCCGGTGACGTTCAGCCCGGTGCAGCGCAGCCCGCCGCAGAACCTGCGGACGACGATTTCGTCGAAGAGGAGTTCCAGCCCACCGAGGCTGACGGCGGCATGTTCGGTGCCATGCCGGCCAAGAAAGCCGAGCACTTCTGGCCGTCCGCGAAACGGCTCATGGGGCTGCTGAAGCCCGAGGCACTGGGCATCTACGCCGTGGTGGGCCTGGTGGTCGTCTCCGTGGTCCTGAACGTCATTGCCCCCAAGATCCTTGGCCAGGCCATGGATGTCATCTTCGCCGGGGTGGTGGGCAGGCAGCTTCCGGCCGGAGCCAGCAAGGAACAGTTCGTTGCCGGCCTCCGCCAGCAGGGCCAGGACAATTTCGCGGACATGGTCTCCCGCATGGAACTGGTGCCCGGCACAGGCATCAACTTCGACAAGCTCACCATGCTGATCGCCACCGTCCTGCTCATGTACTTCGTGGCGAACATCTTCATGTGGCTGCAGGGGTATGTGCTGAACCGGATTGTCATGAAGGTCATCCGGCGGCTGCGCGACGATACCGAAACCAAGCTGAACCGCCTGCCCCTGAACTACTTCGACACCCGGCAGCGCGGCGACGTCCTGTCCCGGGTGACCAACGACGTCGACAACATCCAGCAGGCGCTCCAGCAGGCCTTCGCCCAGCTGGTCAACTCCCTGCTGACCGTGGTGGGCATCGTGATCATGATGTTCATTGTTTCCTGGCAGCTGGCCCTGATCGCGCTGGTGGCCCTCCCGCTGTCCGGGGTGGCCGCCGGAATGATCGGCGTCCGGAGCCAGAAGCTCTTTGCCGCCCAATGGAAGAACACCGGATCACTGAACGGCCAGATCGAGGAATCCTTTTCCGGGCACGACCTCGTGCGTGTCTTTGGCCGCGACGCCGACATGCTGGCACGGTTCGAAGAGCGCAACGAGGCACTGTACAAGGCAAGCTTCGGAGCGCAGTTCGTCTCCGGAATCATCTTCCCCGTGATGCAGTTCGTCTCCTACCTCAGCTACGTGGGCATCGCAGTGGTGGGCGGGCTCCGCGTGGCCTCCGGAGCCATGTCCCTGGGCGACGCCACCGCCTTCATCCAGTACTCCCGCGAGTTCACCCAGCCCCTGGGCCAGATGGCGGGCATGGCCAACATGCTCCAGTCCGGCGTTGCATCCTCGGAGCGCGTCTTCGAGTTCCTGGACGCCGAGGAGCAGGACACCGAAACGGCCACCGAGCACCTGCCGGCCAAGACGGATGGCCACGTGGACTTCAGGAACGTCACCTTCAGCTACACCCCGGACAAGCCCCTCATCGAGAACCTGTCCTTCACGGCAGAGCCGGGCAACACGGTGGCCATCGTGGGTCCCACCGGCGCGGGCAAGACCACGCTGGTGAACCTGGTGATGCGGTTCTACGAGCTCAACGCGGGCGCCATCCTGCTGGACGGCGTGGACATCACCCACCTCAGCAGGTCCGAGCTGCGGTCCAAGGTGGGCATGGTGCTGCAGGACGCGTGGCTGTTCGGCGGCTCCATCTACGAGAACATCCGCTACGGCAACCTCGACGCCACGCAGGAGCAGGTCATGGCGGCGGCGAAGGCCACGTTCGTTGACCGGTTCGTCCGGGCCCTGCCCGATGGCTACGACACCGTGATTGACGAAGAGGGCAACAACGTCAGCGCCGGCGAGAAGCAGCTGATCACCATCGCCCGGGCCTTCGTGGCCAACCCGTCGCTGCTGATCCTGGACGAGGCCACCAGTTCCGTGGATACCCGCACCGAACTGCTGGTACAGAAAGCCATGGCAGCCCTGCGCTCCGACCGGACCAGCTTCGTGATCGCGCACCGGCTCTCCACCATCCGCGATGCCGATACCATCCTGGTTATGGAAAACGGACGGATCGTGGAACAGGGCAACCACCAGGTGCTGCTCGCCGCCGGCGGGGCATACCACCGCCTCTACATGTCGCAGTTTGCCGGTGCCGACGCCGGGGAACTTCCGGTGGATGATTCGACGGCGGTCCACAGCTGAGCGCGCACGGCGGCCAGCGGATCGAAGTCCTGGTGCCGATGCGCTGGGGCGATATGGACGCTTACGGCCACATCAACAACGTCCAGATTGTCAGGATGCTGGAGGAGGCGCGGATCGCCGCCTTCGGGCCGCCAAGGGGCGCGGGACTTCCCGGCATGGAGCCGCCGGTGTCCCTGTTCAACGATGTCCCCGACGGAACCCTGGCACTGGTGGTGGACCACAAGATCCGCTATGTCAGGACGCTGGAATACCGCAACGTTCCTGCGGTCGTGCAGGTGTGGATCGGCGCCGTCAAGGGGGCCAGCTTCGACATCCACTACCTCCTCCAGGATCCCGTCACGCGGGAGGACTGCGTGAAGGCCAGCAGCCACCTGGCCTTCGTTGACGAGGCAACCGGCCGGGTGCAAAGGCTCACCCAGGAACAGAAAGACCGGATGGCCCCCTACAGGCACTAAGACTCTGGTCAGGACGGCACCGGGTGACTGGACTGGAATAACGATCCACATTGAAAGGAAGTCCCATGGCAAGGAACAAAATGAAAATGAACAAGAGCCGCAGGACCCATGCCGGCAGGCAGAAGAAGACCTGGAAGGAAATGTCCCCGTCAGGCAGGGCAGGAATCATCATCACCGCCATCGTCCAGGTGTCGTTGCTGGTGGCCGCGCAGCGCGACATCTCCCGCCGGCCCGCCGCGCTCATCAACGGGCCCAAGGCCGCATGGCGGGCGGCATCCTTCATCAATTTCATCGGTCCCATGGGGTACTTCGTCTTCGGCAGGAAGCGGTCCGCCACCGGCAAATAGGGCGGCAGGAAGCCGGGCAATCCAGGCGGCGTGGAGCGGGCGCCCAGCTTGACCCTGTAAATTTGAGGGCATGACCCCCACTGCCACTGCTGCCATGACCCGCGCCCTCGGCATCTCCAAGGAGATTGAGGATGCGGCCTGGTTTGTGCTGGGGCCGGGCCTGCTGGGCAAGGCGTCGCCCCTGGACGGCCGCACCAGGACGTGGTCCGTTCCGGCGGCCGTCGAATTGCTGGACCGCCTGGACCGGGGGATCGCCGACCCCAAGGCGCCGATGATGACCAACCTCCGGGAGAACCTGGAGGGCGCCACCCGCGGGGCCAAGCAGTTGGCTGTGGAGCTGCTCTTCCTGCAGTCCCTCCCGCTGGCCCACGAAGTGAAGTCCCTGAAGGTCAAGCGAGCCCGCGTGGCAGAGGCCGCAGGCTGGCTGGAACCGCCGCTGGAGCTCCCCGGGGAGCTGTATGCGGGCATGACGGACCACGGCGTCATCCGTGACCGGACGGCAGAATTCAACTGGACCATCTGGGACCACCTCAAATGGCTCTGCCGCTTCGTCCGGAACGTCGCCCAGCGGCCCGCCGCCGTGGTCCAGGCGGCCATCAACGATCCGCTGCAGTTCCACCGCCTCGCCGCCTCCACCCCTGACGACCAGCCCGCCATCCGCCGCAGCATCGAATTCCTTGCCTGGCCCAGTTACTTCGAGCCCGTCGTCGCCGACGTCGAGCGGCAGGAGATCCGGGATGCCTTCGCCTCCCTGGTGGGCGGCGCCAACGGCGACACCGAAGAGGACATCACCGCCGACATCCACCGCATCCGCCTGCACCTTGACGAGCAGGCCGGCCAGCGCATCGACTGGTACTCCCGGCAGCTCGTCAGCCAGTGGCGCAAAGTGGGCGACCCCGGGCGCCGGGCCTGGCTGCTGCGCACGCACAGCGACCAGGCCGAGCTGCTCACCGCCTGGCACCACGAGGAAAAGGTGACGCTCGACGTCGAACATCTCCGCCACCTGGACCACGGGGTTCCCGCCGGCCTGGTCCAGCACGCGGTGGATGAGGACTACAAACACCTTGGCTACGTGGAGCGCGAGGACACCAAGACCGCGGTGTTTGCCTTCCTCACGGTGATGAAGCCGGGGGACCTGGTGCTTTACCAGCACGCCGGCAGCGTGCGGTTGGGCGGCGTGCTGGGGGAGCCCGAATACAACGACGACAACCGCCGGCTGCGGCGCAAGGTGCGTTGGTTCGACGACGGCCACACCACCACCAGCCTTCCCCGGCACGTCCAGCGCCAGCTCGCCACCCCGGGCATTGTGGTGGACGTGACCCGCGTGGTCCAGGCACTGCAGGCGCTGCTCCCTGCCGAGGCGGAAAACGAGCCCGACGGCGACACGGACGCCACCGCCGTCGTCCCGCCTGTCCAGGAAGGCTTCCGTCCCCTGACGCAGCAATTTGCCGCGTCCCTGCATATGGAG
The DNA here is from genome assembly GCF_029581595.2 of Arthrobacter sp. NQ7. Lineage (NCBI taxonomy): Bacteria > Bacillati > Actinomycetota > Actinomycetes > Micrococcales > Micrococcaceae > Arthrobacter > Arthrobacter sp. NQ7. The sequence continues at coordinate 99,276 of NZ_JARFXU020000006.1, forward strand.
CTGGAACCGCTCCAGGAGATTGCCGACCTGCTGGAGGAGAACCGGCAGCTGGTCCTTTACGGCCCGCCCGGCACCGGCAAGACCTACCTTGCCAAGCACCTGGCGGCGGAGCTGGCGGATGACACCACGGACGAGCGCGTGAAGCTGGTGCAGTTCCACCCGTCCTATGCCTACGAGGACTTTTTCGAGGGCTACCGGCCGGACAAGACCGACGGCGGCCAGGTGTCCTTCAAGCTGGTGGCGGGCCCCCTGCGCCGGCTGGCGGAGGAAGCCGCCAAGCCGGGGAACGAGAAGAAGCCTTACTTCCTGATCATCGATGAGATGAACCGCGCCAACCTGGCGAAGGTCTTCGGCGAGCTGTACTTCCTGCTGGAGTACCGCGACGACAGGATCTACCTGCAGTACAGCCCCAATGAGCCGTTCACGCTGCCGGACAACCTGTACATCATCGGCACCATGAACACCGCGGACCGGTCCATCGCCATGATGGATGCCGCCATCCGCCGCCGCTTCTCCTTCATCGAGCTGCACCCGCAGACCGAGCCGGTCAAGGGTTCGTTGCTGAGGTTCCTGCAGGCCCGGCAGCTGGATTCCACCCCGGCGCTGCTGCTGGACGCCCTCAATGCGGCCATTGATGAGTGGGACCGGGACCTGATGATCGGCCCGTCCTACTTCATGAAGCCGGCGGCCCAGACCCTGGCGGGGCTGCGCCGGATCTGGAAATACGAGCTGATGCCGCTGCTGGAGGAGCACTACCACGGCCAGCTCACCCGCGCGCAGCTGGAGGAACGCTTCGGGCTGGACCAGCTGCTGGGGCGCATTGCAGCGCGCTGATCCGCGGGCGCACGGTACTCCACCCGGCCCCGTCCGGCACCTGGTGCTGGACGAGCTGTCCAGCGGCGTGATGGAACGGCTCGACGCACCAACAGCGTCCTTCCTGAACTCCAGCGGCCTGGCCAAGGCCTCCCCGATGGGCCTGGGACTGTACCGGATCGAACCCGTGGGCAAGGTGGGATCGGTGCGGACGGCCACCCTCCAGCTCGACGTCCGGCCCAAGGACCGGCTGGGGCTCAGCCGGCTCCTGTTCCTGCTCAGCTATGCGGGGGAGCAGGGCTTCCGGCCGGACCTGGTGGCCGCCGCGGAGGACCGGGACCTGTGGAGCGCGCTGGCGGAGTCGCTGGCGCTGCTGGCCGAGCGGGCGCTTGCCCGCGGTGTCCTGCAGGGTTACCTGACGGTGGACGAGTCGCTGCGGACCGTGAAGGGCCGGATCCGGATTTCGGACCAGATCTCCCGCCGCCCCGGCATGCTGGTTCCGCTGGAGGTTTCGTACGATGAGTTCACCGAGGACATCGCCGAAAACCGGATCCTGCGCGCCGCCCTGGAACGCATGGGGCAGGTGCCAGGGGTGCGGCCCGAGGTGCTGGGCCGCCTGCGCCAGCTCAAGGGAAAGCTCGACGGCGTGACGCGCCTTCCGGCCGGCTCCCCGGTTCCGCCGTGGAAGCCCACCCGGATGAACCTGCGCTACCACGCCGTGCTGCGCCTGGCCGGGCTGGTCCTGCGGAACGCGTCCGCGGAAGCCGGCGAGGGCCGGCAGCAGACCGCCGCGTTCGTGGTGGACATGGCGCAGGTGTTCGAGGATTTTGTGGGTACGGCCCTGCGCAGCGCAATGGCGTCCTATCCCGGGGAGCTGCGGTTGCGCTACAACGCCCTGCTCAGCGAGGCGGTGAACGATTCCGACCGGCTGTCCGTGCGGCCGGACGCGGTGCACATGCTTGGGGGACGCCCCGTCGTTGCCTATAACGCCAAGTACAAGGCAGCCTCCGATGCCGGCGCATCGCTCACCGCGGACCACTACCAGATGCTCGCCCACTGCACGGCGCTCGCCGTGCCCACCGCCTGGCTGGTGTATGCCGGGCAGGGTGAGGTGAAGCTGCGCCGGATCCTCAACACGGACATCGACATCGTGGAGTATCCGCTGGATCTCAGCCAGCCGCCGTCGGCCATCCTTGCTTCGGTCAGGGAACTTGCCCGCCAGTCCTGGGGCGAAGTTGTGCGGGCTGCTAGACCGGCACCCTGAAGGTAAAGGTCGTCCCCTCGCCCAGGGTGCTGTCGACGTCGATGGTTCCGCCGTGTGCCTCCACGATCGCCTTGCTGATGGGCAGGCCCAGGCCCACGCCGGGTATCGCCGTGCGCCGGACGCTGCTGGTGCGGAAGAACTTGGCGAAGACCTCGGAGGCGTCTTCCGGGGTCATGCCCATGCCGGTGTCCGTGACGCGGCAGGCCACGTGCCCGTCCTCGCGGGCCAGTGACACCACCACCTCTCCGCCGCCGGGGGAGTACTTGATGGCGTTGGACACCAGGTTGTCCAGGACCTGGGAGATGCGCGCGCTGTCCACATGGGCTTCCAGCCGCTCCGGGGTGTCGGCCCGCAGCTCCACACCGGCCGCGGCCGCCCTGGGCATGGCCGAGGACACGCTGCCACGCACGAGTTCGGCCACATCAACAGCGTGGGGCGTGACGATCAACTGGCCGTTGCGGCTGGACAACAGGTCCGAGACGAGGGTCAGGAGCCGCTCGGAATTGCGGCGGATGATTTCCAGCATGTCCCGCTGGGAATCCTCCAGTTCGTCCGCGAGCAGGATTTCCACGTAGCCCAGGATGGACGTCAACGGGGTACGGAACTCGTGGGACACGCTGGAGACGAAGTCGTCCTTGGCGGTGAGCGCATTCACCAGGTCGGTGACGTCGCTGAAGACAATCACCGAGCCGGTGAAGTTGCCGTCGGAATCCTTCATGGCGCGCGCCGTGGTCACCAACGCCCGCTGTTCCTTGCCGTCGCCCAGCCACACCAGGTAGTCGGTGAAGGTTTCCCCCAGGACTGCGCGGCGCACCGGCCGCTCCTCCACGGGGACCAGGGTCTTCCGGTCCGGCCCGAACACCAGCAGCTGGGACTCGTTGGGATCGGCAATGTCCTTGGGCCGCGCCAGCTCATGGTTGGCGCGCTGTTTCCGGTTCATCAGGACGTCGTGCCCGTCGGCGTCAACGGCCAGGACGCCAAGGTGGACTGTGTCCAGCACCGTGTTCAACAGCGACTCCTGGCGCTTGCTGGTCCGCAGGCTGGCCCTCAGCTGCTCGTCTTTCTCCTCCAGCTGCTTCTGCTGGCGCATCATGCTCAGGGTCAGTACGCTCACGGACACGCCGATGCCCAGCATCATGACCGGCAGCAGCAGGGACCGGGCAAAGTCCTGCGGGGTGAAGTTGCCCTTCAAGAGCAGCGGCACCCAAATGATGGCCAGCGGACCCAGGAAGGAAAGCCACAAGGCCGCCCGTGGATAGAACCCGGACGCACACAGCCAGATGACCGGGAACACGGCCAGCAGGCTGATACCCGCGAGGCTCTCCTGGCCGCCTTCCCGGCCGAGTGCAATGGAGATGAAATCCAGGATCGGGATGGTCAGGAAACTCGTGTACGGCAGCTTGTCCCACGGAACCACGTAGCACAGCGCCATGAGGACCAGCTGGGACACCAGGAAGGTGACGAACAACGGGTTGTCCATGGTTTCGGTGAAGAACGCCCACACCAGGAAAGCTGTCAGGAGGGTGGTCACGAACAAGGGCATCTGGCTCATCGCCACCCGGTCCGTCAGCCGGTACTCGTGGAAGGGCTGCTTGAAGAACCGCAGGCGTCCCGAGGACCAGGCCGTGGGAGTGCTCATGGGGTGCAGGACGCGGATGTCGGGGTATGCGGGGCCATACCAGCAGGATATCCGCAGCCAGCTATACTTCTGACGTTGGCACTGAGGGGGCTCTATGAGTGAGGCACGTGTGGGTCTGGTCATCGAAGATGACCACGACATTCGGGAACTGGTTCGCACTGTGCTGACCCAGGCTGGTTTCGACGTCTCCGTCGCCAGTGGCGGCGCTGAGGGCGTCCTGATGGCCAAGAGCCTGAACCCTGACGTCATTACCCTTGATCTGGGGTTGCCGGACATTGACGGCTTTGAGGTGTCGCGGCAGATCCGGGAGTTTTCGGATGCCTACATTGTGATGCTGACAGCTCGTACCGAGGAACTGGACACCCTGATCGGGCTCGAATCCGGGGCTGATGATTACCTGACCAAGCCATTCCGGCCCCGCGAGTTACGTGCCCGGGTGGCCGCCATGATGCGCCGGCCACGGTCCGTTCCGGACCCGGCCGAGGTTGCCGTGGATGCCTCACCGGACGGCTCGGCCCATCCGGAGCGGGGAAACTTCAGCCATAACGGGCTTGAGCTCAGCTACGCCTCGCGCACTGTCAGTGTGGACGGCAGGGAAATGAACCTGACCCGCACGGAGTTCGAGCTTCTGTATGCGCTCCTGGAAGCCGGCCGGACGGTCCGGACCAAGTCCGACCTGGTGCGGCGGCTCCGGGACGAGGATTACGACGTCGGCAGTTACATCAGCGAGGCCGACGAACGTTCGGTGGAGGTCCACATGGGCAACCTGCGCAAGAAGCTTGGCGATTCGCCGCAGCAGCCGCGGTGGCTGCAGACGGTCCGCGGGGTGGGTTACCGCTTGGCTCCGGGACAGCACTGAGCCTGCAGCCGGTGCGTGGTTTGCCGGCTGCACTGGGTGATGGGCCGCAGGTAGGTGGCGGCCAGCCTGGGCAACGCCACGGTCATGTCGGCGTGGCGGGCCTCGGCCCGGATCTCGTTTTCCAGCTCGAGCGCCAGCCCCGCCAGCCGCTCGGCACCGACCATCTGGCTTGAGGTCTTGAGGCTGAGGACTGCGTCGATGGAGCCCTCCAGGTCGCCGGTGGTCATGGCCAGCCTTAGCCGGTCCAGGCGTTGGGGCAAGTACTCGATGAAGTTCCCCACGAAGACCAGGGTGTACCCCTCTTCCTCCTCAAGCTCTTCCCGCAACCGGTCCAGGACTGACTGGTCCACCAGCGGCCTTGGCGCCTCGTCTGACGTGCTCATGACACTCCTTTCTGCTGGAACTGGGGACCCGAAAACAGGACGGTTATGCGGGGGTTGCTTGCTGTTTTTCAGGTTAGGACCGTTCCTCCGGGCTCGCAGAACACTCGGCAAGAATTGCGGTTTTCTTGATCGGAGGGCCCAATTCTGCCCATAAAATCGAGGCCGGTGCTTTCTGCATTGACATCAACTGCGGCCTGGGCCGCCTTCAATCTGGGGATAGATTGCCGTGTTCCGAACTTTCAGGACTTTATTTGTCGCGCTCTTAATCGTGGCCGGACTGGCTTTGGCCAGCGTCCAGCCGGCCGGCGCAGCCACCACACCGCAAATCACGCTGGACCCGGCGTCCGGTCCAGCCGGTTCTGCCGTGACCGTGGCGGGAACCGGCTTCAAGGCGTCCACCACGGGGACAGTGATTGTGGGTTCCACAACCTTCCCGTTCCAGACCACTGCGGCCGGCGCCTTCAGTACCGGCATCACCATTCCGCCCGCCGCCACCGGCAACCTGGCCATTACGGCCAAGACCTCGTCCATCAAGGCCTCAGCGACGTTCGTGGTCCAGGCGGCAACGCCGGCGCCGGCTCCGCAGCCCGCGGCCGTCAGCTCTGCCGCCCTGCGCTTTGGGGTGGCAACCGCCGGGGGTCCCCTGGCCGGTTCCGAACTGGATGATGTGGCCAGCATTGCAGGTGAAATTCCGTCCATCGTGATGAGCTATAAGGACTTCCTGCAGGCACCGCCAATAGCTGAGATGGATGCGGTACGTTCACGCGGAGCCACCCCGCTGGTGACGTGGGAGCCCTGGGCGTGGGGAGGCGGCGTGGAGCAGCCGGCGTACGCGTTGAACCGCATCACCGCCGGCGACTTCGACGGAACCATCAGCCAGTGGGGGCAGTCCCTGGCAGCCTGGGGCAAGCCGGTGATGCTGCGCTTTGCCCATGAAATGAACGGCAACTGGTATCCGTGGGCGGAAGGCGTGAACGGAAACCAGGCGGGCGACTACGTCGCGGCCTGGCGGCACGTGCATGACGTGGTCGCCGCCACAGGTGCGGCCAACGTGCAGTGGGTGTGGTCGCCGAACGTCCCGTACTGGGGATCCACCGAACTGGCCGGTTTGTTCCCCGGCGCGGGTTACGTGGACATCGTGGCCCTGGACGGCTACAACTGGGGCACCTCGCAAACCTGGAGCACCTGGGTCTCCCCGGTGGACCTGTTTGGCCCGGGGATTTCCCAGCTCCGAGCCCTGGCTCCGGGCAAACCGGTCCTGATCGCTGAAACAGCCTCCAGCGAGTCCGGCGGGTCCAAGGCTGCGTGGAACACCGACCTGGTGTCTTATCTTGCCGCCCAGCCGGATGTCATGGGTTTCGTCTGGTTCCACCTGCAGAAGGAGACGGACTGGCGGATCAACAGCAGTGACCCGTCGGCGGCTGCTTTCAAGTCTGCCCTGCTGGCACGGAGAAGCTAGGGGATAGGGGAAGCTGCTCCGGAACCATCAATGGCGTGCTGCCTGACCGCTGCAACCCATTCATCCTGCCTTGGCGGGATCAAGGTCAGCGGCGGCGTCAGCTGAAGATTGGCTCAAGATTCCACAGGTCGGGCGCCGGCCTCCAGGAAACGCACCAGCTGGGCTTCGAGAGCTGAACGGTCCTTCAACTCGCATTCCCAGACGGTCAGCACTTCCCAGCCGGCGTCTTCCAGCTGCCGGCGCTGGCCGGCGTCGCGCTCCCGGGTCCGGGTGCGCTTTGCGGCCCAGAAATCCGCGTTGGCTTTGGGTGCGTGCCGGCCCACCCTGCAGTCGTGGAAATGCCAAAAGCAGCCGTTCACGAAGATCACCTTGTGCCGGCCGGCGAAGACGAGGTCCGGGTTGCCCGGCAGCTTGCGGCCGCCGGATGTGCCATGCAGGCGGTAGCGGTAGCCCTTGGCATGCAGGAGCCGCCGGACCAGCAGTTCGGGTTTGGTGTTCTTGCCGCGGATCCGGGACATGTTCCAGCTGCGCTGCTCGGGGGTCAGCTTGTCAGCGGTGGCCTTCTCCGCGCTGGAATTGTCCGGCATTCCTCCAGTCTAGGAGCGCCTAGATCTCCCGCTCCGGTTGTTCGCCGAACACGAAGTGCCGGCCGCTGACGGACGTCGGCTCGATCTCCACGTAAAAGTCCTTCAGGGTGGGCACCCAGGTCTTCAGGCCGAGCCCTTCGATGGCGGCGAGCTCATCGGAGTTGCTGAGGACCCGTGCGGTGCCCCGAAGGATGACGGACCAGGCTTCCTGGGACAGGATGCCGTCGGTTTCGAACAGCACGCGCTCGTTGATGGTCAGTTGCGCGAGCTTGTTCCCGGGCGCTGTGCGCAGGTAAAGCTTCCGGTGTGAGGTCACGTAGTTCACCGGGAAGATGTCTGGTTCCCCCGCGACGGAAACCACCAGGCGGCCATGTTGGGTGGCGGCCAGGAGCCGCCACGACTGCTCATCGTCGAGTTCCAGGACGGGATTGCCGTCTGCATGTTCAAACATCATGCGGCCATTCTTCCCAGCCGGACCGGAAGGCACCAGAGGCCGGAAGGCCCCTTTACGGCCCGTTTACTCCGTGCCGGCTGCAGCTGGCCCACCAGCCCATCGGGGAGACCTGGACCTTCAGCCTGCGGCCGCAGGCGGCGCAGAAGCGCGGAGGTTCCAGTTGGAGAAGGTCAGCGCACCTGGAGTGAAGGTACGACGCCGGTGCGTGGCCGCCGTCGTGCGTGTCCTCTTGGTGGGCGCCCTCCTGCCGGGTGGGCGGCTCCACGGGAAGGCCGCAGAGTTCGCAGAATGGGGCGGGTGCCGCGGGTGCCGCGGGAGGCGGGGAGGAGGTGCTCACAGCGTCTTCTGCAGTTCCTTGATGGGCATGTTCAGGTCCACCAGCAGGTTCAGGTCGGCCGTGGCGGGGCGGCCCAGGGTGGTGAGGTAGTTGCCGACGATGACGGCGTTGATGCCACCCAGCAGGCCGTCGCGGGTGCCGAGGTCCCCGAGGGTGAGCTCCCGGCCGCCGGCGTAGCGCAGCACGGTGCGGGGCATCGCCAGCCGGAAGGCGGCAATGGCCCGCAGGGCGTCTTTTCCATTCATGGTCGGCTGGTCCTGCAGGGGTGTGCCCGGCCGCGGATTGAGGAAGTTCAGCGGAACCTCGTGCGGTTCCAGTGCCGCAAGCTGGGCGGCGAGTTCGGCGCGCTGCTCCAGGCTTTCGCCCATGCCGATCAGGGCGCCGCAGCACAGTTCCATGCCGGCGTCCTTGACCATGGCGCAGGTTTCCAGCCGTTCCTCATAGGTGTGGGTGGTGACTACCTGCGGGAAGTAGCTGCGGGCGGTCTCCAGGTTGTGGTTGTAGCGGTGGACGCCCCAGGAAGCCAGCTGGTCCACCTGGCGCGGGGTGAGCATGCCCAGGGAACAGGCGATGTTGATGTCCACTTCCTGCCTGATGCGGTCAATGGCGAACTTGACCTGGTTCATGAGTTTGATGTCCGGCCCCCGGACAGCGGCGACGATGCAGAACTCGGTGGCACCGGCGGCGGCGGTTTCCTTGGCGGCCCTGACCAGTTCCGGGATGTCGAGCCAGACGCCGCGCACGGGGGAGTCGAAGACCCCGGACTGGCTGCAGAAGTGGCAGTCCTCGGGGCAACCGCCGGTCTTGATCGAGATGATGCCCTCCACCTCCACCTCGTCACCGCAGTGCCGCAGCCGGACCTGGTGGGCCAGTTCCAGGATGTCCGGGAGCACGTCGTCGGGGAGGCGGAGGACGTCCAGCAGCTGTTCTTCGGCCAGACCCACACCTTGGTCCAGGACCTGCCGCCGCGCATTTTCCAGGATTGAGCGGTCCTGCGGTCGAAGAGAGGTTGTCATCGCTGTCCTTTGGTTCGCCGGGAATTCTCTTTCCGACGCTAGTTCCACTGCCGCCGGCGTTTTTTGTCGGCTGTCCACAAGGGACGCCCGAAGGATTTGTTGACACATTCGGTCAATGCTTAACGCCCTCGAAACAGCGGCGTGACCGCCCTGTCGTTTCCGCTGGCTACCGTCGGTTCGAGATCTTCCCCCTCCACTGAAAGAGGCAGCATATGAGCCAGGACCTGGACACCCCGCAACTACTGGAACGGGCGGCACCCGCCGGGGGCCCCGCCGTCGGGCGTTCTCCCGCTTCTGCCGCGGCGGGCAACACTGCCGCGCTCAACGCCACCAAGGAAAGCCTTGAGGATTACACGCTCAGGTTCGCGCCGCGCTCCTACCGGAAATGGAGCGCCGGAGTAGTGGCCACCAGCGCGCTGGGCGGCATCGCCTACCTGGCCGACTTCTCCATCGGGGCCAACATCGGCATCTCGTACGGCACGGTCAACGCAATCCTCGGAATCCTGGTGGCCGCCGTCGTCATCTTCGCCACGGGCTTTCCCCTGGCGTACTACGCGGCCCGCTACAACATCGACCTCGACCTGATCACCCGCGGCTCGGGCTTCGGCTACTACGGGTCGGTGGTCACCAACGTCATCTTCGCAACTTTCACGTTTATCTTCTTTGCGCTCGAGGGCTCCATCATGGCGCAGGGGCTGGAGCTGGGGCTGGGCGTCCCGCAGTGGCTTGGGTACGCCGCGTCCACGGTGATCATCATCCCGCTGGTGATCTACGGCATGAACACGCTGGCCAAGCTGCAGGTGTGGACTACTCCGCTGTGGCTGCTGCTGATGGTAGTACCGGTGGGATATCTGCTGATTTCGCATCCCGGGAGCATCGACAGCTTCTTCGCCTACACGGGCGCTTCCGGTGACGGCGGGCCGAACCTGGCGTCCGTCATGCTGGCCGCCGGCGTCTGCCTGTCCCTGATGGCGCAGATCGCGGAGCAGATCGACTACCTCCGGTTCATGCCGCCGCGCACCGAAGGCAACCGGGCTGCCTGGTGGAGGGCCGTGATCCTCGCCGGACCGGGCTGGGTGATCTTTGGCGCGATCAAGCAGATCGTCGGGCTGTTCATCGCCATCTACCTGATTGCCACTCTCGATCCCGCTGCGTCAGCCACTGCGAATGAGCCGGTGCACCAGTTCCTGGGCGTCTACCAGGAGATGATGCCGGCCTGGCTTGCCATGACGCTGGCCGTGGTGCTGGTGGTCATTTCGCAGATCAAAATCAACGTCACCAATGCCTACTCCGGCTCGTTGGCGTGGACCAACTCCTTTACCCGCATCACCAAGACCTACCCGGGCCGGATGGTGTTCGTGGTGGTGAACCTGCTGATCGCACTGGTCCTGATGGAAGCCAATATGTTCGACTTCCTCAACACCATCCTCGGGTTCTACGCCAACTGCGCCATGGCGTGGGTGGTTACGGTGGCGTCCGATATTGCCATCAATAAGTATCTGCTCAAGATTTCCCCCAAGGTGCCTGAGTTCCGCCGCGGCATGCTCTATGCGGTGAACCCGGTGGGTTTCGTGTCCATGCTGGTGTCCGCAGGGGTTTCCATCGCGGTGTTCTTCGGGGCGTTTGGTGCTGCCATCCAGCCCTATTCGCCCATTTTCGCCGTGGGCCTGGCCCTGGTCCTGCCGCCGGCCCTTGCCGTCCTGACCCGTGGGCGGTACTACCTTCGGCGGCTTGACGACGGGATCGATCTGCCGATGTTCGACGCCGACGGGAACCCCAGCGACGCTAAGCTCCGGTGCCACGTGACGGGTTTGGAGTTTGAACGGCCGGACATGGTGCGCTCGGCCCAGGACGCGCCCGACGGCGGTCCCCAGTATGTCTCATCGCTCGCGTTATCGACGGATAAGACAGGGGAGTTGGTGCTGCCAGGCCAGAAGTAGCGATTCAATCTTTTCCCGTTTGGGGAAACCAGGAAGCCGGTGCACGTCGGTGTGCCGGCTTCCTTTGTGACTTCTTCTGTCGCGTTCCCGATGGTAGAACCGGGACGGGGTAATGCCTGTGGATAAGTTTGATCGCCCTATTGTGACCTGGGCTACCCTTAAGTCACTGTTCGGAGCAAGCCGTCTTGAAACTACTGGGGGAATAGCGGCCCATGACATCACAGAACTTTCTTTCGTCCCGCAATGCGCGGTCCGGTGCTGCAGCCCTTATTGTTGGTCTCTCCCTGGGTATGGCCGGCTGCAATTCAGGGGACTCTCCCGGGAATGGTGGAAGTTCATCCGCTGTGGCTGCCGAGACGCCCACAGCCACCGGGACTCCGACCCCCACCCCCACCCCGAGCGCCGTCTACAAGCCCGCTGACGCCACCGGCCCCGCCCAGAACGTGCCGGTCCCGGTACTGCCGGAGGTTGCCAAGACGGAGACGAAGGAAGGGCTCGAGGCGTTCGCTAAGTACTGGTTTCAGCTACTCAGTTATGGATACGAAACGGGTGACACTAAACCGCTCTCAGCGGTCACCGGTCCGGATTGCACCATGTGTGAGCGCGCCAAACAGGTACAGGAGGGATGGCATCAAGACGGGCGATGGCTGGCTGGTGGGAAAGTTACAACTCCTGCCGTCAACACCACTTTCGCGGTAGCTGCCGATGGAAACTACCAAGTCGCCGTGCAGGTCTCCCAAGAAGCACTTAGCTATTACAACCCGGACAAATCTCTGGACAGTACGGAGCCAAAGCCAGCGGATTCGGGAAATCTCATGTTGGTCGTTTTCCGGGACGGGGCCTGGTATGTGCAAACGATCGAGCCCATCGTCGGTTGATGACATGAAATCCATCTTCCGCTGCTGGGCTTTGATACTTCTGGGTTCTTCAATGGTTCTCGCGGGCGGGGCGCAGGCCAGTCAGCAATTGCAAGTTTCGGAAGTCTTCGTTAGTGAGGGCACAAATCCACTTCTCATCAAGCAGGAAAGTCCTCCGCCACCAAAGGCTCATTGGAGTTCAGGCGGCGCCGATGTCGCCGGGTGGCAGAAGAACCCCGGGGAAGACGAGTTTTCTCGACCAGTACAGGGGACTACCCCTACTGACCCCAACGAGTACAAGTACGAACTCCAGTGCCATCTCGGCGGCGGTGACTTTGACACACCTTGCCTCGCGCGCCAGCTCGACTGCAAGGACCGGGAGGACGGCGCCAAGGGTATTCCCGTGATGTGGCTGTCGCGGCCCAGGGGTGTCCCGGGTGCGGTCTGGGCACATCACTCTGGACCAACGTGCCTCTACGACCCCAAGCCGGAGGATCTGCTGCCCCGGATCGCCGCGGACATCCAGCGCCAATTCCAGAATCTTCCGGTCAATGCCGGCAAAGTTGTGGCGCAGCCCAGCCCGAACACCCTGCGCGGCGCCGAAACCAACTTCTATGCCGAAGCAGCTGAACAGCAGTTCGATGTCACCATGTTCGGCCAGCAGGTCCACGTGGTGGCCACACCCGTGCAGTACACGTGGAACTACGGCGACGGCACCGTCTTTGGTCCCCAGCCGTCCATGGGCGGTGCCTTGCCGCAGGACCGGTGGGGCGAAAAGACCCGGACCAGCCACGCCTATGCATCCACCGGGGATTTCCAGGTTGTCCTGACCACCTCTTTCCAGGGCACCTACTCCGTGAATGCCGGACCACCGCTGCCCATCCCCGGCCAGGGCCAGTTCACTTCCCCGCCTCAGACCATCAGCGTCTGGCGGTCCCTCACCCGCAACTACGCCGACGACTGCACCACCAATCCCCAAGGCCAAGGGTGTCCAGGCGCTGTACGGTGACCGCAGGACAACGGCGGCAGGATGTGATCCGCATCCCACCGGGACCAACGAGGAATAGTTGCACGCGCCCCACAGTTGGCACAGACAGTACGTCTTCAGCCTTCGAAAGGAACTGCGCATGCTGTTTTCCCCACTCACCCTCGGCGAACTGGAACTCCCCAACCGGCTGGTGATGGCACCCCTCACCCGTCTCCGCGCGGGTGAGAAGGGCATCCCCGGTCCGCTCGTGGTCGAGCACTACCGCCAGCGCGCTTCCCTGGGGCTCATCGTCAGCGAAGGGATCTACCCCACACCTGCAGGGCAGGCGTACCCCGGCCAGCCCGGCATCGTCACCGAAGAGCAGGTCGCCGCCTGGAAGAAGGTCACGGATGCCGTACACGCCGAAGGCGGCCGCATGTTCGCGCAAATAATGCACGGCGGCCGGGTTTCCCATTCGGACATCACCGGCGGCCTGCCGATCGTCGCCCCCAGCGCCGTGGCCATCGATGGCGTTGTCCGGACTCCCGCAGGCAAGCAGCCTTACCCCGTGCCCGAGGCCTTGACCACCGACGAACTTCCCATGGTCATCCAGGAGATCGTCAACGCGTCGCTGAACGCTATCGAGGCAGGTTTCGACGGCGTGGAACTGCACTCAGCCAACGGCTACCTCCTGCACGAATTCCTCGCCCCGAACTCCAACATTCGGACTGACAGCTACGGTGGATCGCCGGAGAACCGGGCACGCTTTGTCATCGAAACCGTAAACGCCGTGGTGGCAGCCCTTGGGGCCAACCGCGTAGGCCTGCGCATCTCGCCCGAACACAATGTCCAGGGCATCGCCGAGACCGACGCCGCGGACGTCCGTGCCACCTACGAAGTCCTGGTGGACAGCATCGCGCCGCTCAACCTGGCCTACCTGAGCATCCTGCACCACGAACCCACCGGCGGCCTCGTCCAGGATCTCCGCACACGGTTCGGCGGCACTTTCCTGGTCAACACGGGCTTTGGCGTCGTCACCACGCGCGAAGAAGCCGTAAACCTCGTGTCCGAAGGACACGCGGACGCAGTTGTGGTGGGCCGTCCCGCCATCGCAAACCCGGACCTTGCCCGCCGCTGGAAGGAAAGCCTTCCGCTCAACGAGCCCGACGCATCCACCTTCTACGCCGAGGGCGCCACCGGCTACACGGATTACCCGGCCTACCAGGGCTAAACGGCGCGTCGGCCAGGACGCAACAGACGACGACGGCGGCACCCACGGAGGGTGCCGCCGTCGCTGGCTGTCCGGGGTGCTGGTCCCGGTCAGCAATGCCGGGAGGCCATCCGACGACCCCCGGCTGAAGACTTATGTTGGCCCGCCGGACTCCAGCGGAAGCCGGCGGTGATCAGATGATACTCCATCGAATGGACTCTTACCATAGGCACTTTTCCAGCCCTTGGAGCGGCCTAAAGCACGGCTTCACGGCCGGTGCCTTCCTTCATGAGCAGCCGCCCGTCCTCGATGGACACCAGCACGCTCTTGGGCCGTCCGCTGACCTTGGTGATGGCCTTCAAACCACGGTTGGTAACCTCGACCCCCACCTGCGCGCCCTTCGCCGGCAATTCCACGGACACCTCGGTGGCGATGCCGAGCAACGGATTGGTGGACACGCCAAGATCCCTGCGCACCTCCTTGCCGTTGACGGTCACGGTGATGTTGGCGTCGTCGAACCCCTCCTGGAACACCATAAGCAATTCACGCATGACGGCCTCTTCCTTGAGCATCGGCGCCGGTAACGGCATGTCCACTACAGCACTTTGATGGCCCCAACGGAATACCTCCCCGCCCTGCTGCGCTCCCGGCGCCCCCGCCTCCGGTGGAGCCGGGAAGGCCTGTAGGGCAAGATGTTCAGGTGACCCAACAGCCTGCACCGTCCCCCGCTTCCATCCCCTCCGGCGCATCGGGGGAGGACGCGGTCCACGCCCAGATCGCTGCCGAGCTTGGCGTGAAACCCTGGCAGGTGAAGGCAGCAGTTGGCCTGCTCGACGGCGGCTCGACGGTTCCGTTCATCGCCCGGTACCGCAAGGAAGCCACCGGGACGCTGGACGACACGCAGCTTCGTGACCTGGAGGAGCGGCTCCGCTACCTCCGCGAACTGGCCGACCGCCGTCGTGCCGTCCTTGAGGCGATTGATGCCCAAGGCCAGCTGACCCCGGAACTGCGCAAAGCCATCCTGGCGGCCGACACCAAGTCCCGGCTTGAAGACATCTACCTGCCGTTCAAATCCAAGCGCAGGACCAAGGCACAGATTGCCCGGGAGGCCGGGCTGGAGCCGCTCGCGGAGACGCTCCTGAAGCGGCCGGACCTGGACCCTGAACGGGAGGCCGCCAAGTACCTGGACACCGCGCACTCCATCGGTGACACCACCGCCGCGCTCGCCGGCGCCCGGGCCATCCTGGTTGAGCGCGTGGCGCAGGATCCGGATCTCGCCGCCACCCTGCGGGACCGACTGTGGACGCAGGGCCGGATGGTGTCGCGCGTCAAGAAGGGCAAGGAAGCGGAAGGCCAGAAGTTTGCGGACTACTTCCAGTTCGCCCAGGCGCCGGACCGCATGCCGTCCCACCGCGTGCTGGCCCTCTTCCGCGGCGAGAAGGACGGCATCCTTGAGCTGGACCTCGCCGAAGCCGACCCATCGGACGACGCCGCCCTCACCGCCGCCCGCGCCCGCTACGAGTCAGCGGTGGCCAGGTTCCTCGGCGTCGCCGACCGCGGACGGCCAGCCGACGCCTGGCTGATGCAGACAGCACAGGTGGCCTGGCGTTCCCGCGTCCTGGCCCGGCTCACCTCCGACCTCCGCGCCAGGCTGTTCGCCGCAGCGGAGGACGAGGCGGTCCGCGTGTTTGCCGCCAACCTCAGGGACGTCCTGCTGGCCGCTCCCGCCGGCAACCGGCCCACCCTCGGCCTTGACCCGGGGCTGCGGACCGGGGTCAAAGTTGCGGTGGTGGACGGCACCGGCAAGGTGGTGGCCACGGACACCGTCTACCCGCATGCTCCGGCGCGGAAGTGGGACGAAGCCCTCGCCACCCTGGTCCGGTTGGCGCGGCAGCACGCCGTCGAACTGGTGGCCATCGGCAACGGAACCGCGTCACGGGAGACGGACAAGCTGGCCGCAGAATTGATCAAGCTCCTGCCGGAAGTGGACCGGAAACCGCAGAAACTCGTGGTGTCCGAGGCCGGCGCGTCGGTGTACTCCGCCTCGGCGCTCGCCGCCGCCGAACTGCCGGGCATGGACGTGTCGCTGCGTGGCGCGGTCTCCATCGCCCGCCGCCTGCAGGAT
Source organism: Arthrobacter sp. NQ7 (assembly GCF_029581595.2). Taxonomy (NCBI): domain Bacteria; kingdom Bacillati; phylum Actinomycetota; class Actinomycetes; order Micrococcales; family Micrococcaceae; genus Arthrobacter; species Arthrobacter sp. NQ7. The sequence goes on from NZ_JARFXU020000006.1 coordinate 115,186, forward strand.
CCACTGGCCGAACTCGTCAAGATCGACCCCAAGTCCATCGGCGTGGGGCAGTACCAGCACGACGTGACGGCGTCGAAACTCGACCGCAGCCTGGACGCAGTGGTGGAGGACTGCGTGAACGCCGTGGGAGTCGACGTGAACACCGCATCGCCGGCGCTGCTCAGCCGGGTGGCCGGCGTCGGACCCCTGCTGAGTGAAAACATTGTGGCCTACCGGAACGAGCACGGCCCCTTCACCAGGCGCACCGACCTCAAGAAGGTGCCCCGCCTGGGCGCCAAGGCGTTCGAGCAGTGTGCCGGCTTCCTAAGGATTACCGGGGGAGCGGAACCCCTGGACGCATCGAGCGTGCACCCGGAAGCCTACGCGGTGGCCCGGAAGATCCTGGTTGCCGCGGGCTCGGCGCCGGCGTCGTCCCTGGACCCGCAAAAGTTCGTTGACGACACCTTCGGCCTGCCCACCGTCCGGGACATCCTCGCCGAACTGGACAAGCCCGGACGCGATCCCCGGCCCGCCTTCGCCGCCGCGACCTTCTCCGAAGGGGTTGAAAAGATCTCGGACCTGGTGCCCGGCATGATCCTCGAGGGCACCGTGACCAACGTGGCGGCGTTCGGCGCGTTCGTGGACGTGGGAGTCCACCAGGACGGGCTGGTCCACGTCTCTGCCCTTGCAAACCACTTTGTCTCGGACCCGCGCGAGGTGGTCAAGTCCGGCCAGGTTGTCCGCGTCAAGGTGCTGGAGGCCGATCCGGAGCGCAAGCGGATCTCGCTGACCTTGAGGCTCGACGACGAACCGGTGGGCGGCGGTGCAGGTTCAGGGCGTCGCGGCCCAGGCGCCGGGAAGACGGAGCGTAGCGGAAAGGCGGAGCGTACCGGAAGGGCGGAGCCAGCCGGCAAGCCCGACCGGGGCGGCAAGAGCGAGCGGGGCGGACGCCCGGACCGCCAACAGTCCGCAAGGCCCGGGCCGGGGGCGGCTGGCGGTGGCCGGCCGGCTCCAAAACCCCAGCCCGTCAACACGGCGATGGCCGAGGCGCTGCGGAAGGCCGGGCTGGGAAAGTAGCCAGGGCAGTACTGGAGTCCGGAAGGGAAGCCGGCGGGTCTTTTGGCCGGGACGGGTTTTCTGCAAGGGTGGAGTATGACGTATTTCCTGGAGTACACCGTTCCTGCCGCCCCCGGCGATGCCGAATTCGAGTTCCCGCACGACGAGATCAACTCCGGCACCACCATCCCGCTGACCCAGACCGGGGCCGACGTCGTGCATACTCCTGCCCTTCCGGCCCGCACGGGCATTGTGGGCGCCACCGTGCCCGAGGCGAAGCTTGAGGCGGAGCAGCTGATCTCCCACAGCCGCGCCGCCGAAGCGTCCCTGTACTACGATCCGTCCAACTCCCTGCAGGCGGGCGTTGGCACCCTGGTGAGCACCTTCAGCGAAGGCCAGGGCTGGCAGGACGTGCAGGACACCGGCTTCTAGCCGGCAGTGTTCACCAGGCGGGGCCGGCCGAACCTTGTCCGAACGCCCGGGGAGTAAAGGACTGACTCGGGCGGTCCGCTGACGCTGATTCCTGCCGCCCCCACCAGCCCATCGGAGAACTGGTGGACGTCCGCGGCAAACAGGGGCCACGGATTGTGCGTGTTGGGAATGTAGGCGGTTCGTCCGAAGAAGTGGCCGTGCATGCCGAACCTGGCAGTCAGGAAGACCGACAACGGGTCAGCGGCGGCCGTGTCGAGGCGCGGAACCACGGCGAAGGTGCTGCTGGCGGCCGTGCGGCCGAACCGTCGCACCGAGTAGCCCAAGGGAAAATCCCCGAGGCTGCGGGCAAGGGTGAGTCCGCTTGAATCGGATTGCTGGAGGTCACCGTCTCCACCGGGAAAGGGCGGCCAGTGCCGGATGCGTGACCAGACGTAGGGTATTCCGGCCGCCCTGGTTGCCAGGACCACGGGGAGCCGGTTGGCGTCGAGGCTGAGGAACACCACGCCGCGGGTTCCGTCCGGTCCGCGTGAGTAGAGCCGCACGTTGACCTCGTTGAAGCTGCCCAGGTACGGAATGCCCGGGCCATGCCCAAGTCCGGCTTGTTCCATGCGGAAACCGATGAGCCCGACCCAGGAACTCCCGTCGAACACGTCCGGCCGGACCCCGGCCGGCATGAATCCCGCCGCCACTGACTCCTGAATGCGCCAGTGGAGGAAGATGGCGTCCAGCCAGCGTTGGTCAGAAAACACCGGCGAGGGCAGTCCGGGCGGCCGCGGCCAGATTTCGGCGGCATTCGAGTTTGCCTTCACGGCTTTCCACTCCTTCGCTTGGCCGGATCACCGGGCTTCTGGCGCACGGCTGTTGAAGCTCTTAGTTCAGCGGACGCGCGTTCTCCGGAAGCTGGCCGCCGGCAAGAAGGCTTGCCGCCGTGTCCGCCAGTGCCGTCAGGGCCACCCGCTGGGTCCACGGTCCGTATGAGATGCGGGCGACGCCCAGTTCCTGGAGCCTGGCCGGCGGCAGGGAGCCGGGCACGTTGATGACTGAAACCTTGTTCCAGCCGATGCCCTCCACCAAGGCGGTGACGGTGGCCTCGTCCAGCAGCCCGGGGACGAAAACGGTGGTGGCGCCGACGTCCAGGAACGCCCTGCCACGGGCTATGGCATCCGCAACAACCTCGTCCCGGTTCCGGTCCCCGGCCTTGAGGAAGGCGTCCGTCCGGGCATTCAGAACGAAGTCGATTCCCTCGGTGGCGCCTGCATGCACTGCTGCCGACATCTGGTTGACCGCATCTGCGAGCGGCCGCATCTGGTCCTCGATGTTCGCTCCGACGACTCCGACTCCAATCGCCCGCCTTACCGTTTCGCCCGGGTTTCCGTAACCCGACTCGAGGTCGGCGCTGACCGGCAGCTGGGTCGCAGCGGCGATGCGGCCCACAAAGCCGATCATCTCGCCAACAGGGATGTTCTCGCCGTCGTCGTAGCCCAGCGTCGCAGCGATGGAGTGGCTGGCGGTGGCCAGGGCGGCGGTGCCCGGCACATCCGTGATGACTTTGGCGGTTACCACGTCCCACACATTGACCACCTGAAGGATCTCAGGTGCCTCGTGCAGGCGGAGCAACTCGGATGCCTTGGCGCGGGTGGATTCGGTCATGGCTGAAGCCTAACGGACGGGCAGGACCTTACCCCGCGGGGGCGGCGGCGCCGGAAGCCGGGTCCTTCTGCCACGGCCAGCGGCCGGTGATTTCCAGTTCCAAAGAAAAGCTGAGGAATGTCCTGATCAGCACGATGATGGCCAGCACCCCGACGCTTTCGAACGTCGGCGTGACGGCAACGGTCCGGATGATATCGGCAGCGACCAGCAGTTCCAGGCCAAGGAGGATGGACCGTCCCAGCAATTGGCGGTAGGACCGGTAGAAACCCAGTTTGCCTGCTCCGGGCGGCAGCTGCCGCGGCTGGTGGCCGCGGAATGCCAGCGGGAGGGACACCACGGCCCCGACCACCATGACGGCAACGCCCGCGAAATCGACCAGCTGCCCGACTGCCTCAATGATCTCCCGAAACTCCATGCCCTGCCTCAACTCGGGCCAGGCGTGCCGCGGCCGGCCTGGCAGTGACCAGGGAACGGCCGCGCCGGTTATGGATGCCGGACGCCGTTCCCCGCGATAACGTCCCTGTACCCTTCCCGAAAGGTGGGAAACGTGAAGGTGAATCCGGTGCTGCCGAGGAGGCGGTTGCTGCAGCGCTTGTTGCCTCCGCGGGCCCGGCCTGCGTCGCCAACCGGGGGCGAAGGCTGCCCCAGTTCCGCCGCAAGGAACCGCAATACCGTCCCCAGGTCTGCGGGATCGTTGTCCACACCCACGTAGACAGGCGCAGGTGCTGCTTCCATCGTGGCCAGATGGACGATGGCGGCCGCGGCGTCGTCGCGGTGGATGCGGTTGGTGTAGCGCACGTCGTTGGGGATGACCGCGGACTGCGTCCGCACTTGGTCGATCAGCCGGGTCCGGCCCGGCCCGTAGATGCCGCCAAGCCGCAGCGAGGTGCTGGAAGTGCCGGTTCCGGCGAGCCGGGCCTGCAGCAGGTCTTCCGCCTCCAGCAGCATCCGCCCCGAGAAGCCGCCGGGTTCGGGCTTAGTGGATTCATCCACCCAGCCCCCGCCTGCGTCCCCGTAGACCGCCGTCGAGGACACGAACAGGATCCTGTCCGGCGTCACCTTGTCGCGCTCCAGCGCGTCGAGGACATGGGCCACCCCGTCTACATACGCTGCCCGGTACGCCTCCTCGGTAGGGGAGTCGGCAGCAACAGCGATGACGACGGCGGTGGTGTCCGCCGGGACTGGCGGCAGGTCCGGCGATCCCAGGTCCGCCGCGGCGCCTTCGATGGCCGCCGGCAGTTTTCCGGGGGTCCGGCGCCAGCCCACGACCCTGTGGCCCGAAGCAGCGAAACGGAGCCCTGCCTCGGTGCCCAGGTCACCGCAGCCCGCCATGAGAATCGTCATTGGCTACGGTGCCTCCACCGGGAAGAAAACGCGCGGGTCCTGCAGGAGGGCGGGGTAGGCGAACGCAGAACGGTCGATGATCTCCAGGACGTCGAAGTTCCTGCCGAACCGGCCATCATCAAGGGTGATGGGACGGCCCACGACGTGTCCCAACGCGAACCTGGACCCGTTCTCGAAGGGGACCGCCACGGGCGTCTTTCCGGGAAGGGTCCGGAAAGCCTCTTCCTGCGCAAGCCGCTTGCGGGTGGGCTTCTTTGCCTGCGGCTTCGGGGGCGCCTTCTTTGGGGCGCGGGAAGGACGGCGGGACCCGTCGTCCACATAAACGGGGGAGTACCCGTCATCCCCGCCTGCCATGGCTGCCGCCTCGGCAGCCTTGCGGTTCACCGGTGGCAGCGCCACCGTGTTGAGCGACTGGGGATCGACCTCGTCGTACGGCTCCCGCAGGATCCACAGGATGTCTCCCTCAGGCTCCTGCGGAAGAAACTCATGGCGCGGCTCCGGCCAGACATAGTCCATGTCTGGAATCGCATCCGTAAAGACAGACGTGTAGAACTTGGGTTCCTTGTGGACCAGCTTGGACCGGTGGCTGAGGTGGAAGTCGGGATCCCCGAGCCACGGCGGCATGACAATCTTCGCGGCATAGTCGGGGTGGGCAGCCTGCGGGGCGAACTCGGCGATGTTCGCCCGGGTGTTGTCGGGGTGGCCCCGTTCGATCCATTCATCCACCATGGCCAGCCCATACATCGTGAGCGCGGGCACGTGGCCCATCCACATGCGGATCGCAGGGTGCGTCTGCCACCCATAGCCGGGAATCACCAGGGCGCGGAGGGTCTGCAGCGCTTCAACCCGCTGCTTGCCCAGCCGTGCTGTGTCCAGGGCTTTGGCGCTTTGGCGGAAGTCAGGGTACGGGAGGAAGGTTTGCATCTATTCAGTCTGACGGCATGCGGCGGATGTTCCAATTACAGTGCGCGGGACCACGCACGGCACCGGGCGCTGTCCAAATAGTGGACGCATACATACGGCTCCCAGGTTAAGCCACTAAGATCGCCGCAACCACCCCCGCGTTTTGGAAGCTCTCTCATGACATTTACACCTGACAAAGCCGTCGACCATGTCCCCGCTGCCCTGCCCCGGTACGGGCAGATGCTGGGCCCTGAAGCCCAGGGAATCCTGGTTCTTGACGAGTTCACCATCGATCCTGCCGCCGCCCGGAAGGACCAGCACCGCTTCCGCGACGGCATGGCTACCGTCGCCAGGACGGTCCGCCGCATTGCTGCCCTCCGGGTGGTGATCGCGCTCGTGGCCATCGGCAACCTGCCGCTCTTCCTGCTCTCCAGCGGCTGGTGGATCTACGGTGTTTCGCTCACGCTCGTCGTCGCCGTGCACACCGCCGTCACGCTGCTCAACCGGCACGAGCCGCGGCTCAAGCAGCGGTCCGCCCTTGAACTGCACATGCACCGCGAACGCAGCGCCAACTACCGCAAGGTCCGGGACGCCGTGAAGTACATGATCGACACCCCCAGCCGGATGAACGAGCACCTCTACCTTGAGCTGCTCGCCGTAAAGCGGGTCGCCCTGAACCTTGCGCACGGCACCGTCGCGCTGCTGGACACCAGCGATGAATCCGCATGGAAGGTGCGGATCGTCCGGGAGCTGCACGCCAGCTGATATCCCTGCCCTGGCCGCTTCCTGCGGCAGGGAAGAAGGAATTAAAGAACGACGCCGGCACATCCCTCGTGGGGGTGTGCCGGCGTCGTCTTTTGGTCAACGGAATTTGTCTATCGCCGACCTGTCTGTGTCGCCTTTCCAAGGCGGAAGCGGGCCAAGCCGCTGGACACGGTCAACGACCGTTACGCGGGAAGCTGGATAACCTGTCCCTCGAACACGAGGTTCGGATCCGAAATGGTATCCAGGTTCGCGTCGGCAAGGTGCTGCCAGCCGCCCGGGATGCCCAGCTTGTCGGCCACGATGCTCAAGGTATCCCCGGCCTGCAGGGTGTAGGTCTCACCGCTGAGGGGAACCGAGGTTGCGTGCCGCGGTGCCGGAGCCGGCTTGGCCGGCGCGCTCTGCACCTGGATGCTTTGCGCGGGAGCAGCCTGGACGGGTGCGCTCTGTACTGGTGCGCTCTGGACCGGCGCTCCGCCGCCACCGCTCAAGCCGAGCTGTGAGGCGCAGGACGGCCAGGCACCCCAGCCCTGGGAAGCCTGGACCCGCTCGGCCACCGCGATCTGCTGTTCACGGCTGGCGTCGGCGGGGGAACCGGTGCCGCCGTAGGCCGCCCAGGTACTGGAGGTGAACTGCAGGCCGCCGGAGAAGCCATTGCCCGTGTTGATGGACCAGTTGCCGCCGCTTTCGCACTGCGCGAGTGCATCCCACGTGGACGTGGGGGTCGCTGCATTGGCCGCCGTGGCTGAGAGGGCCAAACCTGCCGCGGAGACGGCGGCCAGGGTGACTCCGCGGCGTGCGGCAGTACGGAACTTGGTGTTTTTCATTATGGTGATGCTCCTGAAGGCCACCAGCGCTGCTTCCGTCCCCGGAGATCGTCGCGCCACTGCCCGCCCCTGACGAATAGAGGTCACTGTCGGCTGCTGCCGCTGGGCAGTTCTGGTGAAGGCAGCACCGGGCAATCAAAAAGCCCGCCTGGCGGGCATGTATTTCACGCTAGGTCATCGTTTGGGTGTTATCAAATCGGGATACCGGCAGGCGTGGCGCTCTGATGCACGGGGCCCGTGGCCCGTGGGGAAGCATCCGCCCGGATTGCCCGGAAGGCACAAACCCGGGAGGGGCACTATCCTGACCGGATGGACAACTTTGCCGGCGGCAGCACCATGCCCGAAAACGAAACGGATTCTGCGGAACCCGCAGTCCCTGCCCAGCCCCTCCCGGTGGCCGAACTTCACCTGCATATCGAGGGCACGCTGCAGCCGGAGCTCATCTTTGACCTGGCCCGGCGCAACGGCATTGCCCTGCCGTATTCGGGCCTGGATGAACTCCGCGAAAAGTATGAGTTCACGGACCTCCAGTCCTTCCTTGACCTCTACTACGCCAACATGGCCGTGCTGCAAACCGAGCAGGATTTTGCGGACATGACCCGTGCCTACCTGGAGCGGGCGGCCGCCGCCGGGGTCCGGCACGCGGAAATCATGATGGATCCGCAGGCCCATATATCGAGGGGCATTCCCCTTGAAGCCTGCGTCAGGGGCGTTGCCTCGGTGCTTGCCACATCGGAGCAGGACTACGGAATCTCCACCATCCTGATCGCGGCCTTCCTGCGCGACCTGCCCGAGGATGCCGCGCTGGAGGTCCTGGACCGCCTGCTGGCCATGGATGCGCCGATCGGCGCCATCGGCCTGGACTCGGCCGAAGTGGGGAACCCGCCGTCGAAGTTTGAGCGGCTCTATGCGAAGGCGCGCGAGGCCGGGCTGCGGCTGACGGCGCACGCCGGGGAAGAGGGCCCGGCGTCGTACATCACGGAGGCCCTGGACATCCTGGGTGTGGAGCGGATCGACCACGGCATCCGCTGCATGGACGATCCCGACCTGGTGGAGCGGCTCGTGGACGCACGGATCCCCCTGACGGTCTGCCCGTTGTCCAACGTCCGCCTGCGGACCGTCGACACCCTGGCCGATCATCCCCTGCCTGCGATGCTCGCCGCGGGACTCAATGTTTCCGTGAACAGCGACGACCCTGCCTACTTCGGCGGCTACGTGGACGACAACTTCACCCAGCTCACCGCCGTCTTTGACCTCTCCGACTTCGACAGGGCCCGGCTGGCCGCGAATTCCATCCATTCCTCCTTTGCTTCGGAGGAGCGGAAGGCGGAGCTGCTGGCCGAGCTGAACGGCCGGGAAGTGTCCGACTGACGGCTGCTGTGTCGGGCGCAACAGCCGGGCCGCGGGGCCGGTAAACTGGTGCCGCAGGCGTGTCCGGGAGTGCGGTGCGGCACCCATGCCGGCGCTTAAAGGGTTATGCAGACAGCCCTTACCCGAGACCTCAGCCTCATTTGCGGCATAATCCGCTTCACAGTCGGTCACGACACGCAGAGTTAACCAATTAAAGTCGCGCGATTTAACGGGCAGTTGGCAAGATGCCTAAGACCGATCGCTTTTATATAAGGGGAATCATGGCCAAGTCCACCGCAGAGAACACCTACCTTCGACTCAAGACCGTGCTGGATGTCCTGACCGAAGGCGTGTGGTCCGGCGATGCCCTGAACGCCGGCCAGGTGCTGGCGGAAGCGACGGCCCGGGTGCCGTTCAACGAGCACGAGGCGGAACTTCTCAGCGGCGGAATCCCGCGGGGGCACAAGACGCTCACCTCGGCCACTGCCAAGCTGGTCAAGGCGGGCTGGCTGATCAAGGGCCGCTCGGGCTGGACCATTACCGAGGACGGCATGCGCGCCACGGTGGCCTTCCCTGACGCTGACTCCTTCGCGGCGGCGCTCGACGCCGGCACGCCGGTCCCCGCCGATACCCCGGTTCCCACGGCTCCCGAGGGCTTTGTCCGCCCGGTCTCCGCTGCAGCAGCAACGCTGGAGGTCCCCGCCAAGGAGGAAGCCCCGAAGAAGGCTGCCAGGAAGGCTCCGGCCAAGAAGGCCGCCTCCGCCGTGGGCAAGGCAGCCAAGGCCATCGAAGACGCCGTTGAGCCTGTGGTCAAGGCCGTCCGCAAGAAGTCCACCGCCAAAGACAAGGCCGGGACTGCACCTGCCGGGTCATCCGCACCCGCAGAGCCGTTCGAGGACGCGGACGTCGAGACCCTGCCGCAGCCGGAGGCCGTGGCCGTGGCGGGTGACTTCAACACCATCCTGGGTGCCCCCGAGAACTGGGCGCCGCAGTACGACGAGGCCCAGATGGAGTTCGACTTCCTGGAACAGCTCTGGAAGAAGAGCGCCGAACTGCCGGCCGGGTACTACACGTTCAAGATCGCCCTGAACCGTTCCTGGGCTGAGAACTACGGCGCGTTCGGCACGTTCGATGGCCCCAACCACGAACTGCACCACGCCGGCGGCACGGTGACCATCCGCTATAACCACGCCACCCGCGACATCACCATCAACTAACGGGTTGCCCTCCCGCCCAACCGGGTAGCGCCAACTGCCGTTCTGGAGGTTCCAGCATGCAGTTCCAGCGACCGCAGTTGGGCGGGGTGCAAGGTCCAGGAGGAGCAGCATGGGCAGGCATGAACGCCCCCGGGATGACGCGGGCCAGGAGGCGGTACGCCTGGAGGCCCGGGTGTTCGGGATGGTCCAGGGTGTCGGCTTCCGGTACTGGACCATGGGCACCGCGGAGGAGCTCGGGTTGTCTGGTGAGGTGAAGAACCTCGACGACGGCTCGGTATCCGTTGTTGCCGAGGGGCCCGGGCCGCAGGTCCGGAAACTCCTGGACTGGTTGAATTCCGACCGGACGCCCGGCCGGGTGGAACGGGTGGACGACTCACTGTCGCAGGCCAGCGGCAGCTTCCGCGGCTTCCGCGTCCTCTGACTCTAATCCCGCTTTGCGCGGGCCCCGTCCTGGTTCCGCGGGCTGAGGCCGATGAAAGCCCCGAGCTCTTCGAGGGCCGCGGGTTTGTGCGGCATGTAGCTGGTGAGCTCAGGGGACCGGATGATCACGGCACGCCACTGCCCGCGGGACACCGCGACGTTAATCCGGTTCCGGTTGAGCAGGAAATCCGCGCCCCTCGGGGCCTCCGCCACAGCCGAGCAGGCCATCGACACCAGCGCCACCGGAGCCTCCTGGCCCTGGAACTTGTCTACCGTGCCTACCCGGACCTCCGGCAGACCGGCCTCCGCCAGGTGCCTGCGGATCAGGTGGACCTGCGCGTTGTAGGCAGCCACCACCAACAGGTCCTGCTGTTCCAGCGGGCGCGGCTCCACCTCCGGGCCGCACCTCCACTTCAACCCCAGGTGGCGGCGGACCTGGCGCACCACTTCCTCTGCTTCCTCCGTGGACGCCGTGGCGTTGCCGCTGTGGTCAACGAACACTGTCTCAACACCGGGAGGCAGCTCCTCAAGTATCCGCTGGGATGCCGCAGGAGCAGACTTCAGCTTCCCCTCGTAGCTGAGGGTTGACACCGCACGGCACAGTTCCGGATGCATGCGCCAGGTGTCGGCCAGGAAGTAGCCGAGGGTGGCCGGAAGGGTGGCGTGTCCCGCTGCGAGCCAGCCCAGGGCGGACTCGTCCACGGGTTCCGGATGGGCGCCCTGGGTGACTTGGGGGAGTTGCTGGGGGTCACCCAGCAGGAGCAGCCGCGTCCCCGCCCGGCTCACGGCCAAGGTGTTGGCCAGCGAGAACTGGCCCGCTTCATCAATGACCAGGAGGTCCAGGGACCCGGGCGGAACTTCCTTGCCGGTCATGGTCCATGCGGTTCCGCCAACGAGGCAGCCGCCGGGGGAGGAGAGCAGGCGCGCCACATCGCCTTCCGCCGTAAGGGTCCACGGAACCGGGTGGGGTGCAGCCAGTTTCTTGCCTACCCGCTGTGCGTCCACCCCGCCGGTTTCGATGGCGCGGCACAGCAGGTTCTCCACCACGTTGTGTGACTGGGCCACCACCCCGATCTTCCAGCCTTTCGCCACCAGCCGGCCGATGACGTGCGCGCCAACGTAGGTCTTCCCCGTCCCCGGAGGTCCCTGGACGGCCAGGTACGAGCGGTCCAGGTCCAGCAGCGACCCGGTGATGGCACCGGCATAATCTGCGGCACCGTCCTCGCCGTGCCGGACGGCCGCCGGGCCCGGGAGGGAACGGAACCGCGGCGGCAGCTTGCGCAGGATGTCCACGCCCGGCTGCGCAGGCAGCGACGGTGCGGAAGCGCCTACGGCGCGGGCAATCTCCGTGATGGAGGCTTCGATGCTGGCCGTTGCCAGCGGCTGGTCCTCGGTCAGCGCCACGGGGAAATGGGGATATGCGGCAACCTTCCGCGTTTCCCGTTCAGCGATAGTGACCAGATGTTCCGGGCTGTCCTGCGCCGCCTCGAGCCCGCTGATCCTGGTGCCAAACGTGTAGGCCCTGGTTCCGGGTGCGGCCTCCGGGTTCATCCCATCGGGACCCGGAGCGTCGTACAGCCGGCACCAGGTGGAGTCCGCACGGAAATCCGAGCCCTCGGTCATGGTGCCGCGGAGTCGCAGGACGCGGGTGCGCATCCGTTCCCGTGGCTTGGCCAACGCCCAGTCGGAAACCACTTCCGCGGATGACACCACGAAGACGTTCCTCTGGTCGGACCAGCTCTCCAGCGGGGCCTCGACCCGGTCGAAGTGCTGCCACCAGAACTGCTTGCGTTCGCGTCGGTGGTATCCGGTGGCGGCCGCCACCATGGCGATGGCGCGCTCATCATTGGTCCAGGGCCGGTTGTCCGGCAGTCCGGCAAGGAACCGGTGCAGCCTTTCGTGCTCCGGGGATTCTTCCCTGCCGGCCGCGGCCTCGTCCTTCCCTCCCGCGGGAAGTCCAGCGGATCGCTCAGGGAAGTCGGCGGCGGGAGCGGCACCGCCAGGATGGCCGGGTGCGGACCCGGCTTGCTGCCCCACCTCCAGCAACCAGTCGCGAAGGCGCAGCGTGGAGAGGCAGTCGTAGCGGTTGTAGTCTGAAATCGAGGCCAGGATGGTGTCGGCTTCTGCCCTGCGCCCCTCGTCCCGCGCGGCACAGTAGGCGGCATAGGCCACCACCGAGGCGCCGGCGTCCTTGACGTCCCCGGACCTGAGGTTGCCACCCATGTAGAGCGGTTCGAGCTTCTTGATGGAGTACGACGCTTCGGAGATGCGGACGGAATGCCGCACGGTGGCGTACAGGTCCACCAGCAGTCCCTGCCGGAGCCAGTCGTCCACGGTGTCCTCGCCCGCCTGGTGGGCGAGGGACAGGTTCCGGAGCGCCGTCTTTTCGTAGGGGGCGTAGTGGTAGACATGCATGTCCGGGTACCGGGCCCGGCGCTTCTCCACGTACTCCAGGAAGTCCAGGAAGGCGCGGCGTTCCCCGGACCGGGAGTGTGCCCAGAAGGGCCGGAATACAGGATCTCCGTCGGCGCCCGCAGCGGGCGCTTCGATGACGCCGAAGAGGTACTCGATGCCCCAGACGCCGGTGGCGGGGTCCTGCCAGAGGGGGTCGCCCTCAAAATCAAAGAAGATGTCGCCAGGGCTCGGAGCGGGCAGTGATCCGATCGTGTTGTCCGGCAGCACGGTGTAGGCGACCGTGTGCGGCTGGCCGTCCTTGCTGAACGTCCGCGAGCCTGACGGCTGCTCCAGCCCCAGCTGCATCCGCGCCTGGGCACGAAGCCGTGCGACGGAGTTCTTTGCTTCGGCGGCGGGGAGGGCAGCCAGGTCATCAATGGTGGTGATTTTGGCTGCGTGAAGCTTCCGCCGCTGGACAACGGACATGCCTGCCACCATCAACAGGTCCCGGTGCAGCTTGACCTGTTCAGCGCAGTAATCGCATCGCCCGCAATGCACGATGCCGGGCTGTTGCCACTGCACCGCTGCCCCGGCGGCACGGTGGTTGGCCGTGAGCTGGCGGAAGCGCCGGCGTCGTTCCCGGAACACGGGCAGCAGGTCCGCCAGCGAGTGGGTGCTCCGCAGCCAGTCGTCGCCGGCGCGGGTGCCCAGCACCAGCGTGACCACGGGGGAGGGCTCCAGTCCCATGCCGACGAGCTGGTCGCCGTAGGCGGCGAGCTGAAGGAGCGCCCCGACCTTGGCATGCCGGGCAAGCTTGGTGTCCCACACCTCATAGCGGCCGGGTTTGCCCGTGCCGGCGGCCTCGTTCACCAGGAAATCCGCGTAGCCGAGGAATTCCCCGTCGAAGAAGGTGGCCTGGAAGACGACGTCGGCGCCGGACCTGAGGGCGAGCTCGGTTTCGGCGTGCCGGGCCTGCAGCTCGCCGCGCAGGGCGGGGCCACGCTCCAGCGAGTACACGCCTGCCCCGCGGCTGGCATCCCACTCGCCGTACTTCGCCACCAGGCTGGCCAGGACGGTGCGCTCATGCCGGTCGCCGAGCTCACCGGCGCGCCTTTGCATCTCGTCGACCGGGAACTCCGGCTTGGGAGTCCGTCCCAGTTTTTCGTCCAGGACCCGGAGCGTGCGGTACTCACACTCGGATGCAGCCACCAGGTCGCTGGCCGAAAACACCAGGTCCTGCGGGGCGGCGGATGCGGCGTCAGCGCCGGCAGAGTCGAGCAGAAACACGGGGCCTCCCGAACTGTTCGCGGGCCCGGGACGTTTCCCCGGCCTGGCTCAAACGTAGCAAGAGGGGCTGACAAAGCAGCACGTTGCCCCTGCCGGGGCTTCCTGCCTGGCCTGCCGCCCGGGGGCCATCAGGCCAGGCGTGCCACGCTGCGCCGCGACGGGCGGCGCGCTTCGCCGTCCGAAAACAGTTCCGGCGTTGCTTCCTGGATCCGCTGGACATCCTCGAACACGGCCCGGAGATGGAGGCGCAGGCTGCTGTCCGCGTCCGGGAGGTTGTTGGCTTCCAGCGCATCGACAACGGCGGTGTGCTGCTCGATCAGGGTGGACACCGGCCGGGTGTCCAGCAGGCTCATCCGGCGCGCGCGGTCCAGGTGCGCCTTGGCGGAATTGACCGCGGCCCAGGCCGATTCGTGTCCCGCAAGGCGCAGGAGTTCGCGGTGGAAGTCTTCGTCCAAACGGAAGAATTCCTCCACATCGTCCTTGGCGTCCGCCTCGGACTGGGCCCGCAGGATGCTCCTCAGTCCAGCGATGCCGTCGCTGTCAACGGCGAGGTCCCGCAGCGAGGCGCACTCGATGGCTTCCCGGACGAACTGCGCTTCCGAGACGCGCCCCAGATCGACAAGGGAGACAAACGAGCCGATCTGCGGAAACACCTGGACCAGCCCTTCCTCGCGAAGCAGGATGAGGCTTTCGCGCACGGGAGTCCGGCTGACCCCCAGCTCCTGGGCCAGTTCGTTCTCGGACAGCGGCTCGCCCGGCGGCAACTGCAGCGAAATGATCCTGCGCCGGAGTGTTTCAAGCGTCTGGTCGCGCACCGAAAGCCGGGGGGAAGCGCTTCTATTGTCCGTTGCCATGGGACCAGTCTAGCCGGTTGACACACTAGAATGGTAGTGCTTGTATGGTAGTCGAAATCGACGTGCTGCCGGTCACTCTTGCCCCATCGAACAGGCCCGGCAGACCCAGCTTTTCCGCTGTCCACATCCCTCCAAACGCTCTCCCCTTCGACAGCATCACCTGCAAAGGAGCAACTGATGACCGAAAGCATTGCGCCGCCAACCCGCAGCCAGGCCGAAACTCCCAACACCCGGGACCTGGCCAAAGTGGCCGTCTCTGGATGGCTGGGCACCGCCATGGAATTCATGGACTTCCAGCTGTACTCGTTGGCGGCAGCCATCGTCTTCAACAAGATCTTCTTCCCGGACGTCAGCCCCGTCATCGGGCTCATCGCCGCGATGGCAACCTACGGGGTGGGCTACGTGGCCCGCCTGTTCGGCGCCGTCTACTTTGGCCGGATGGGTGACCGGATCGGCCGCAAGAAGGTCCTCTACATCACCATTGCCCTGATGGGCGCCTCCACCACCCTGATCGGAGTGCTCCCCACCTACGCCATGATCGGCATCTGGGCGCCGATCCTGTTGGTGGCGCTGCGTCTCATCCAGGGCTTCGGCGCTGGAGCGGAAATCGCAGGTGCAACGGTAATGCTCGCTGAGTTCGCCTCGGCCCGCCGTCGTGGCCTTATCTCGTCACTGGTCTGCCTGGGAACCAACTCGGGCACCCTGGGCGCTTCGGCCCTGTGGGCCATCCTCGTGGCGTCGCTTTCGCAGGAAGACCTGCTGAGCTGGGGCTGGCGCATCCCATTCCTGGCCAGCTTCGTGATCATGCTTTTTGCCGTCTGGATCCGTCGCTCCATCAAGGAAAGCCCCGTCTTTGAACAGCGTGCCGACGTCGTCGACGGCGTTGCCCTCACCAAGGACAAGATCAAGACCGCGGCAGCCAAGGCCCCGGAACTTGCCGGAACCAGCACCATCGAGGCCGCCCTGCACCAGAAGAAGGGCAAGTCCTTCCTGATCGCACTCGGCCTGCGCTTCGGCCAGGCCGGCAACTCCGGCCTGGTGCAGACCTTCCTGGTGGGCTACCTGGCCACCGTGCTGCTGGCCGACAAAACAGTGGGCACCAACGCCATCATGTACGGCTCCCTGCTTGGCTTCATCACCATCCCGGTGGTCGGCTTCCTGGGCGACCGCTTCGGCCGCCGCCCGCTGTACCTTGTGCTGAGCGCCCTGACTGCCGTGTACGCCATCCCGATGATGCTCATGATCACCAGTGGCAATCCAGCCGTCATCACCGTGGCCATGGTGATAGGACTCAACCTCGGCGTGCTGGGCCTGTTCGCCATGGAAAGCGTGACCATGGCCGAATTCTTCGGTGCCCGCACCCGCTTCACCCAGCTGGCCCTCGCCAAGGAAATCGGCGGCATCCTGGCCACGGCCATTGGCCCCATCCTTGCAGCCACGCTCACCGCCGTCACCGGACACTGGTGGCCGCTGGCCGCCATGCTCATCGGTTACTCGCTGATCACCCTGGTATCGGCCGCCGTGGGCCCCGAGGTCCGTGGCCGCGACATGGTCCGGCTGGAGGACGCAGTATGAAAGCCGTCGTCGTCCATGGCGCCAACGACCTGAGGATCGATGACCGGCCGGAGCCGGTGGCCGGGCCGGGGGAAGTAGTGATCGACGTCGAATGGGGCGGGATCTGCGGAAGCGACCTGTCCTACTGGCGGCACGGAGCGTCAGGTACCGCGGCGCTGAAGTCGCCGCTCGTCCTGGGGCACGAGGTGGCCGGCCGGATCAGCACGCTGGGCGCCGGCGTCGAACACCTCGAGGTTGGCCAGGCGGTGACGGTCCACCCGGCCGAACTCGTTGGGGACGGAACCATGCCGGAGCGCCTGCGCGGACGGACCAACCTCTACCCGCAGATCCGCTACTTTGGCTCGGCCGCCTTCGACCCCCACACCGACGGCGGCTTCAGCGAGCGGAAACTTGCCAAGGCATTCCAGGTCCGCCCCCTTCCCGCCGGAGTCGACACCCGCCGCGGGGCGCTGGCCGAGCCGCTTGCCGTCGCCATGCACGCGGTCAACCGTGCAGGCAGCCTGCGGGGCCGGGACGTGTTGGTCAACGGCGCCGGCCCGATCGGATCGCTGGTCACCGCGGCCGCCAAATTTGCCGGAGCCCGCAGCGTCACGGCCACCGACATCAGCGATGCGTCCTTGAAAATCGCCCGGGCCATGGGCGCGGATGAGGTCATCAACGTGTCGGACAATCCGTTGCCCGCCGACATGGAGCTCGTCTTCGAGGCCACCGGGATCCCGGCAGTCCTGGGCGGAGTCCTGCGCGCCACGGCCCGCGGCGGCACGCTCATCCAGGTGGGCAACCTGCCCGGCGCCCCGGCGCCCGCGGCACTGGGCGACCTCGTCACCCGGGAAATCACCTGGATCGGCTCCTACCGGTTCGTGGACGAAATCACCGACGCCTTGCAGGCCATGCAGAACGGCCTGGACGTCTCACCCGTCATCACCCACACGTTCGGCATCAACGACGCCGAGGAAGCCATGCAGACCGCCGCCGACCCAACCGCCGGAAGCAGCAAGGTCATGCTCCGGCTCAGCGGAACCTGACATCCCGCTTCACCACACAGCAGGAACTGCCGTTGTGGGCCCCCGCAACGGCAGTTCCTGCGACCCACCTTGCCCGTACAACCAATTGAAGGACCCCCAGTGAAGATCACCGACGCACGGGTAGTGGTTTCGTCGCCCGGACGCAACTACGTGACGCTCGTCATTGAAACCGAGGACGGCATCACCGGCATCGGCGACGCCACCCTCAACGGCCGCGAGCTGGCCGTGGCGTCCTACCTCAGCGAGCACCTCTGCCCCCTCCTGATCGGCCGCGACGCCCGCCGTATTGAGGACGCCTGGCAGTACTTTTACAAGGGCGCCTACTGGCGGCGCGGCCCGGTGACCATGACGGCGATCGCCGCGATCGACGTCGCGCTCTGGGACATCAAGGGCAAAGCCGCCGGAATGCCGGTCTACGAACTCCTGGGCGGAGCGGCCCGCGAGGGTGTCATGGTCTACGGGCATGCCAGCGGCACCACCCTGGAGGACCTCAGCGCAGACTTCCAGCACCACCTGGACCTCGGTTACAAAGCCATCCGCGCCCAGGCCGCGGTCCCCGGGCTGGACAAGACGTACGGCATCGCGCCAGTGGACGGGAAGCTCTACGAACCGGCCAGCAGCAACGTGCCCCAGGAGGACACCTGGGAGACCACGGCCTACCTGGACTTCGCGCCGAAGATGATGGCCCACGTCCGGGAGGAGTTCGGGTACGGCGTGCACGTCCTGCACGACGTCCACCATCGGCTGACCCCCATCGAGGCAGGCCGGCTGGGTGCCTCGCTGGAGCAGTACCGGCCGTTCTGGATTGAGGATCCGACGCCGGCCGAGGACCAGTCCGCGTTCCGGCTGATCCGCCAGCACACCACAACCCCGATCGCCGTGGGGGAAGTCTTCAACTCGATCTGGGACTGCCAGCAGCTCATCACGGAACGGCTGATCGACTACATCCGCACGTCCGTGTCCCACGCCGGCGGCATCACCCACCTGCGCCGGATCTTCTCCCTCGCTGACCTTTACGGCGTCCGCTCCGGCTCCCACGGTGCCGGCGACCTCTCGCCGGTGTCCTTCGCGGCAGCACTGCACGTGGACATGAGCATCCCCAACTTCGGAATCCAGGAATACATGGGCCACCGGGACCCGGCGGGTGAGGTCTTCAAGAGTTCCTACACCTTCAACGACGGCTACATGCACCCTGGTGAGGCTCCCGGCCTGGGGGTGGAGTTTAACGAGGAAGCCGCCGCGCGCTTCCCCTTCGACGCCAAGTACCTCCCTGTCAACCGCCGGCTCGACGGATCGGTGCACGACTGGTGAACGCTGCAGCACACAAGCCCTTCGATGTGGTGGTGATGGGGGAGATCCTGGTCGAAGTCGCCACCGACCTGCCCTTCGCCCACGGCGTTCCAGCGCAGCTTGGCATCTCCGGTGACGCCCTCAACGTGGCAGCAGCCGCCGCCGCTGCGGGTGCCAGGGTGGGCCTGCTGTCCGTACTCACCGACGACGACCTGGGCCAGGCGATTGCCGCGCGGGTCGCCGAGCTGGGTATCTCCACAGACCTGTTGCTGCACCGCCGCGGGCAGCAGGGCGTCTACCTGGTGCACAGCGACCCGGATGGCGAACGCGAGTTCTCCTACGCACGCAGCGGCAGCGTCGGTTCCACCCTGGGGCCGGACGACGTGGACCCCGCAGTGTTCACCGCGGCCGGCGCGGTGGTGGCGGGCGGCATCGCCTCCGCCATCTCGACGACGGCCCGCGCCGCCGTCGTCAAAGCCGCCTCCCTGGCCCAGCGCTTTGTGTTCGATCCGAACTTCCGCCCCCGGCTCACCACCAAGGAAGAAGCGACGGCGGTCCTCGCCGAACTGGCGCCACAGGCCTTCCTCGTCACCCCCTCATTCCCCGGCGAAACCAGCGCGTTGTTGGGCGCATCCACGCCGCAGGAAGCCGCCGCCGGGCTCCGGGCCCAGGGCACAGCCAACGTCGCCGTGACCTGCGGTGCCGAAGGGATCCAGCTCGAGTCCGGGCAGGACCCGGTATGGGTGCCGGCCATCCCGGCCCCCGCGGTGGTGGACCAGACCGGCGCCGGCGACGCCTTCGTGGGGACCCTCACCGCACGGCTGGTGCTCGGGGACGACTTCCAGGCCGCGGCGCGGTATGGTGCCGCGGCGTCGTCGCTGGTGGTGGGCGGCAAGGGCGGAACGGGCTTCATCCCCACGTTCGAGCAGACGCGCGCCCACGCCGCGGCGTCCGCCCACTCCGTGGAAGGAGAAGTGTCATCGCACGCCTGAGTTCTTCATCCCTTGCCGCCACCGGCCAGCAGGTCCGGTTGCCGCGGGAGGAGCTGCAGCCCGGCATCGTCCACCTTGGCCTCGGTGCATTCGCCCGTGCGCACACCGCAGTATTTACCGAGGACGCCATGGCCTCCTCGGGGGACTACGAGTGGGCAATCATTGGCGTCACCCAGCGATCGGACACCGTGGCCCGCCAGCTGACGCCCCAGGACGGGCTGTTCACGGTCGCCGAAAGGGGCGCGGGTGCTGCACCGCCGCGGGTGGTTTCCAGCATTGTGGAAGCAATACCGGGGCGGGACAGGCCGCAGGACGTCGTGGACCGGATCGCTGCGGCGTCCACCAGGATCGTCACCCTGACCATCACGGAAAAGGGCTACCGGTTCGATCCCCTGACGGGCGGTTTGCACCTGTCCGACGACGACGTGCAGGCGGACCTCGCCGGACGTCCGCCGCTGACCGCCGTCGGCCAGATCACCCGCGGGCTGCAGCAGCGCGCACGCACCGGGGCCGGCCCCGTCACCATCCTTTCCTGCGACAACCTCCCTGCCAACGGCGAACTGACGGCGCGGCTCGTCCACGGGTTTGCCGCCGCACTGCCCGCGGCCGAATGCGATGACCTGCTGGCCTGGATCGCGGCAAACGTGGCGTTCCCGTCCACCATGGTGGACCGGATGGTGCCCGCCACCACGGACCGTGACCTTGCCGCCGTCGAACATGAACTGGGGGTGCGTGACGAAGCCGCCGTGGTGGCCGAACCCTTCAAGCAATGGGTCATCGAGGACACCTTCGCTGCCGGCCGACCCCGCTGGGAGGACGCCGGTGCCCTGTTCAGCGCGGATGTTGCAGCGTGGGAAGCGGCGAAGCTGCGGCTGCTCAACGCCAGCCACTCCATGCTTGCGTATCTTGGGCTGGCGGCTGGAAAGGAAACCATCAGCGATGCCGTGGCGGTGGAGCCGTTCCGCACCGCCTGCCGGCGCATGATGCTGGCGGAAGCACTGCCCACCATCACCCTGCCAGCCGAACTCGATGGCGAAGAGTACTGCTCGCAGGTGCTGGAACGGTTCGCGAATCCGGCCTTGGGCCACACCACCGCCAAAGTGGGCAGCGACGGCTCACAGAAGATTGGGCTGCGCCTGCTGCCCACCATCCGCGGAACGCTCGACGCCGGCCGCGAACCCCGGTGGGCCGCCCTCGCGATTGCAGCCTGGATGCACAGGGTCGCTACCACGCCGCCGGCGGGCCTGAACGATCCGCTGGCCGCCGAACTCCACGCTGCCTTGCCCGCCGCCCGCACCGCGGAGACGGTCGTTCCCGCCCTGCTGGGATTCCGTCCCATTTTCGACCCCAGCCTGGCGCAGAACGAACAATTCACACACCTGCTCCTGCACTGGTACCGCACCCTGGAAAACGGGCCGGAAGGCCTGGGAAACGAGATCAACCATGGCTGACGCCTCCGCCGTCCTGAACACTTCACCGGTCATCCCGGTGGTCACCATAGACGACCCCCAGGACGCCGTGCCGCTCGCCCGGGCGCTGGCCGACGGCGGGGTGGGCATCATCGAACTTACGCTGCGGACCGAGTCCGCGCTGACGTCGGTCAAGCTCATCGCCGAGGAAGTCCCGGAGATCCTGGTGGGTGCCGGCACCATCCTCACCCCGGCGCAGGCCGACGCCGCCGTGGCAGCCGGCGCCCGCTTCCTGGTCAGCCCCGGCGTCACCCCCGCCCTGCTCACCTCGATGCTGTCCCTCGACGTGCCGGTGCTGCCGGGCGTAGCCACGGTTGGGGAGGTCATGGCGGTCCTCGACGCCGGCCTGGACGCGATGAAGTTCTTCCCGGCAGGACCCGCCGGCGGCCCGAAGTACCTTGCGGCGATCGGCGCCCCGATCCCGCAGGTCAGGTTCTGCCCCACCGGCGGGATCAGCCTGGCCACTGCGCCGGACTACCTGGCGCTGCCCAACGTGGCCTGCGTCGGCGGAAGCTGGCTGACCCCGGCAGACGCCGTCCAAGCCAAAGACTGGGACACGATCACCGCACTGGCCAGGGGCGCCGCAGCCCTTAGCCGGTAGGTCAGGCCTCGGCCGCGGCAGCCCGGACCTGGGCCTTGTCATGCTCCGCGTGGGCGTTGCGCAGCAGGGCCATGAATTCGGTTTCGTTGCGGATCAGCCGCTTGTACTTCTCGGGGAGCTTGCGGATCTGGCCTTCCTCCCGGCACATCTTGGCGAAGATCTTGTCGCGTTCGGCCATGTCCGTCTCATAGTTGAGATCCAGGTATTCGGTGGCATGCCGCTTTGCCCCGGACACCGCGTTCTTGGCCTTGCCCTTCGGGCTGAAGAGGGACGCCAGGATGGTCACCACCAGCACGCCCAGGATCACGGACAGCGACACGGCCGTGCTGACTTCCACAACGTTGACGTGCTCGCCGTCGTTGATGAACGGAAGCGTGTTCTCATGCAGCGCGTGCAGGATGAGCTTCACGCCAATGAAACCCAGGATCGCCGCCAGGCCGTACGAGAGGAAGATCAGCCGGTCCAGCAGGCCGTCGATCAGGAAGAACAGCTGGCGCAGGCCCATCAGGGAGAACGCCGTGGCGGTGAAGACGACGAACACGTTCTGGGTCAGCCCGAAGATCGCCGGGATGGAGTCCAGGGCGAACAGGATGTCGGTGCCGCCGATGGCCACCATCACCAGCAGCATGGGCGTCAGGACCCGCTTGCCGTTCTCCACGGTGAAGAGCTTGTCGCCGTCGTAGTGCTCCGACGCCGGCAGCAGCTTCTTGGCGAGCCGGACCACCAGGCCGTCGGAGTCGTCGTCGTGGTCGTCCGGCTTGAGCAGGTTGCCGGCCGTGACCAGCAGGATGAGCCCGAAGATGTAGAACACCCAGGCGAAACTGTTGATCAGGGCTGCGCCCAGGAAGATGAATGCCGTGCGGGCGATCAGGGAGAACACGATGCCGAACAGCAGTACCTTCTGCTGGTCGGCGCGGGGCACCTTGAAGCTGGCCATGATGATGAGGAACACGAAGAGGTTGTCGACGGACAGGGCCTTCTCCGTGACATAGCCGGCGAAGTATTCCGTGCCCATGTCCGAGCCGCCCAACAGCAGCACCCCCAACCCGAACAGCAACGCGATGCCCACGTAGATGGCGGACCAGGCTGCGGATTCCTTGAGCGTGGGCGTGTGCGCCTTGCGGACATGGAAGAAGAAATCGAAGGCCAGCAGCCCCACGATTCCCGCAATGGTCAGGGTCCAGACATACGCAGGTACTTCCACCCGGGGGCCTTTCGTTGGAGGTCCTCCCAGCCTACCTAAGCAGGCTTCAGGAGTTTGTTCTCCACCACGGCGGACCGGGACAGCGTCTTGTACCCCTCCTGTTCAAAGAGCACCGTGATGACGTCGTCTTCGTGCCGCATCACCAGCCCGGGACCCCATTCCTTGTGCACCACTGCGGACTGCAGCGGGAACGGCTCGTCCGCTGCGGAAGCCGGGCCGCCGCCGTCGGACGTCCTGCCGCCCTTCGTCCTGCCTGCCTGCTTCTTGTCCTGCTTCTTCGTCCCGGCCTTGTCCTTGCCACCTGCTGTTGGCTGCGCGTGTGCGGCAGCCGCCGCGCATCCGTCACAGTTTCCACAGGGCTCCGGCAGGTCCTCGCCGAAGTAGCCCAGCAGGAACTGACGCCGGCAGCCGTCGGTCTCCGCGTACGCACGCATCATGGTGAGCCGGGACTGGTCCACGCGCTGCCTCGCCTCGGCCAGTTCGACGGCGTCCCCCACCAGGGCGGGCAGCTTGGCTTTGGAGGTGAGCCGGATGCCCCGCTTGCCCGTGCTGACGGCGCCGATCTCTTCAAGCTGGTTGACCAGGCCGGTGATGCGCCGGGCCGGAAGGCCGGTGAGCTCCGCCAGGGACGATTTGGGGGCCGGGGCCTTGGCGGCCTTGAGGATCTTCAGGACGGCCAGCAGCGAATCGGGGTCGGGGGAGTGGGTGCTGAAGAACTTGCGCAGGCCCAGGTCCTCCGAACGGTAATGCAGGACGGCGGCCGCGGGGGCTCCGTCCCGGCCCGCCCTGCCGATCTCCTGGTAGTAGGCATCCAGCGACTCGGGGATGTCGGCGTGGACAACGAACCGTACGTTCGGCTTGTCGATGCCCATCCCGAATGCGGTGGTGGCCACCACGACGTCCAGTTCGTCGGCCAGGAACATGTCGTGGATGCGCTCGCGGTCCCCGGCGGACCGGCCCGCATGGTAGGCCTCGGCGCGCAGCCCCTCCTTGGCCAGCTTGGCTGCGTATTTCTCCGTATCCTTCCGGGTGGCGGCATAGAGCAGCCCCGGGCCGCTCCTGGCCAGATCCGCCACCTGTGCCAGCACGGCCTTGCGCTTGCCCTTGTCCTCGTGGTGCCGGACCACGTCAAGGCTGATGTTCGGCCGGTCAAAGCCGTGCACCAGGACCAGGGGGTCCTTCATATCCAGCCGCTCCACGATTTCGTCCCGTACCGGCGGGGAGGCCGTGGCGGTCAGCGCGGCGACGGGCGGGTTCCCCAGCCGCTCCCGGACATTGCCAAGGGCCAGGTAGTCCGGACGGAAATCGTGGCCCCAGGATGAGACGCAGTGTGCCTCATCCACCACGAACAGCGAGATGTCCAGGGCTTTGATTCGGTCCACCGTCGACTCTTTGGCCAGCTGCTCAGGGGCGAGGAACAGGAAGACCGCTGTGCCCTGCTCGGCAGCCCGCCAGGACGCTTCGACGTCGGCATCACTGTGTGAGGAGTTGATGGCCACCGCCGCGCCCGGGCCAAGGACGTGCGACAGGCCGTCCAGCTGGTCCTCCTGGAGGGCAATCAGCGGCGACACCACGACGGCGGGACGTCCGGTCTTCCGGTGCAGGTGCAGGGCCGCCACCTGGTAGATCGCGGACTTGCCGTACCCGGTGGGCATCACGGCCAGGACGTCGCGTCCCTGGGCAAGGGCCGCCATGCCCGCCAGTTGGCCGTCCCTCAGGTGGGGCAGGGAAAAGGGTGACTCAGCAAGGGCCCGGAGGGCTGGTTCGTCGGACATAGGAAAGTGCTCCGCGCAGAAAGAAACAGCGGCCGCTTGCTTCAGCCGTGCCCACCAGCCTACGCCAGCCCCGGCCGGCGTCGTAAACACCGGCGCGCGGCGAATGCACCCGCCGTGTCCACAAACCCGGCCTGGAGCCGGGGCTGCCCGGCTGCCTTGACCAGGCCGGCTAGGGGTCAGACGTCAATGGTGGACATGTTGGGGTAGCGCGCACCCGCCGTTGCTCCGGCCGGTGCCAGCTGGTCAAGCAGCTGCAGCTCGTCCTGACTGAGCTCGACATCAACGGCGCCCAGGTTTTCGCGCAGCCGTTCCCGCTTCTTGGTCCCGGGGATGGGGACGATGTGCTCACCCTGGGCGAGCAGCCACGCGAGGGCCAGCTGGCCCGGCGTGCACTGCTTCCGGTCCGCCAGGTCCTTCACCCGGTCCACGAGTTCCAGGTTCCGGGTGAAGTTCTCCCCCTGGAAGCGCGGCGAATGGCGGCGGAAGTCATCCTCGGCGAAGTCGTCCGCGCTGCGGATCTGCCCGGTCAGGAAGCCGCGGCCCAGCGGGCTGTAGGGGACGAACCCGATGCCCAGCTCGGCGAGCACAGGAAACACCTTGGTTTCCGGCTCCCGCTCCCACAGCGAGTACTCGGTCTGCAGTGCGGTGATGGGGTGAACGGCGTGGGCCCGGCGGATGGTGTCCGCGGATGCTTCCGACAGGCCCAGGTGGCGGACCTTCCCGGCCTGGACCAGTTCCGCCATGGCGCCCACCGTGTCCTCGATGGGGACGGTCTTGTCCACGCGGTGCTGGTAGTAGAGGTCGATGTGGTCCACGCCCAGGCGCCGGAGGCTGGCGTCACAGGCGGACCTGACGTAGTCGGGCCGGCCGTTGATGCCCACCCAGGAGCCGTCTTCACGGCGCTCGTTTCCGAACTTCGTGGCCAGGACAACGTCCCCGCGGCGTCCGGCGATTGCCCTGCCCACCAGTTCCTCGTTGGTGAAAGGGCCGTACATGTCGGCGGTATCGAGCAGCGATCCGCCGGCATCGAGGAACTCGTGGATGGTGGCGATGGATTCCTGCTCGTCGCCGTTGCCGTAGAACTCGCTCATGCCCATGCAGCCCAGGCCCAGGGCGGAAACCGTCAACTGTCCGATGGTGCGCGTTTTCATGCCGTTTCTCCTCAAGGTCGAACCTGATGTGGAACCGGCCGGCCGGTGTCTATGGCCTGGCCGGTGCAGCGTACGCCACTATAGGCGCATACCCTCCGGATTGCGCCTGAAACTGGGGGCCGATACCCCTAGACCGCCATGGGGGCCGTGCCTAGACTGGGCGAATCCCCAACCCGGGAACCGATACCTGACCACCGGATACGGCAGGAAAACCCTTGGACCAGCGCAGTTCCCGCGCGGGATGTCCCACCTACCAAGATCACGGCCGTCCCACCGGACGCCTGACTACAGGAGCGATAGATGACAGGGAACAAAGCCGTTGCCTATAAGGAAGCCGGCAAGGTAGAAGTAATCGACATTGACTACCCAACGTTCGAGCTCAAGGATGGGCCCGGGGTTAATCCCGCCAACGTTGGACGCCCGGTCAACCACGGGGTAATCCTCAAAACGGTGGCCACGAACATCTGCGGCTCGGACCAGCACATGGTCCGCGGCCGCACCACCGCCCCACCCAACCTGGTGCTTGGCCACGAGATCACCGGCGAAGTGGTGGAGGTGGGCCGCGACGTTGAATTCATCAAAGTGGGGGACCTCTGCTCGGTGCCCTTCAACATCGCCTGCGGCCGCTGCAGGAACTGCAAGGAACGCAAGACGGGCATCTGCCTGAACGTGAACCCGGACCGGCCCGGCAGCGCCTACGGCTACGTGGACATGGGCGGCTGGGTCGGCGGCCAGGCGAACTATGTCCTGGTGCCCTACGCGGACTGGAACCTGTTGAAGTTCCCGGACAAGGACCGGGCCATGGAGAAGATCCTGGACCTGGCCATGCTCTCGGACATCTTCCCCACCGGTTTCCACGGCGCGGTCACGGCCGGCGTGGGCGTAGGTTCCACCGTTTACGTGGCCGGAGCCGGTCCCGTGGGCCTCGCAGCGGCCACCAGCGCACACCTGCTGGGTGCCGCCGTCGTCATTGTTGGCGACATGAACGACGGCAGGCTGGCGCAGGCCCGCAGCTTCGGCTGCGAAACCGTGGACCTGACCCAGGGTGAGCCGAAGGACCAGATCGAACAGATCCTGGGCGTGCCCGAGGTGGACTGCGCCGTGGACGCGGTGGGCTTCGAAGCGCGCGGCCATGGCAAGGGAGCGCAGGAAGCACCCGCGACCGTGCTGAACACGCTGATGGACATCACCGCGGCGGGCGGGGCGCTGGGCATCCCCGGCCTGTACGTGACAGGTGATCCGGGCGGCATTGACGAGGCAGCCAAGAAGGGGTCGCTGAGCCTGAGCCTCGGCACCGGCTGGGCGAAGTCGCTGAGCTTCGCCACGGGCCAGTGTCCGGTGATGAAGTACAACCGTCAGCTGATGATGGCCATCCTCAACGACCGGGTCAACATCGCCAGGAACGTCAACGCCAAAGCGATTCCGCTGGAGGAGGCGCCCAAGGGCTACGCCGAATTCGACGCCGGCGCGGCCACGAAGTACGTCCTCAATCCCAACGGCTACCTCAGCTGACGGGACGGCGGACGGAGACGCCCCCAGGGAACCGCGTTTGCGGAAATAAGGGCTGCCCGGGCCGGGTTAGGCTTGGCACGGGCAGCACCAACCGCTAACAAAGGAGTACCCCTTGAGTGACATCACCGTCCGCCACAACCCCGGGCGCGAGCGCTTCGAGATCCTGGACGCCGGCAACGTGATCGGCAAGGCGGCCTACAAGGAATACGACGGCGGGGAGTCGCCGCAGCGGATTTTCTACCACACGGTCATCAACGAGGAATACGGCGGGCAGGGCCTGGCCGGCCGGCTCGCCGCGGCGGCCTTGGACAGCACGGTCGAGTCCGGCAGCCGCATCGCGCCGGTGTGCCCGTTCATCAAGAAGTTCCTGGCCAAGCACCCGGAATACTCGGCCAGCGTTGTCGCCGTCACCCCGGCCCACCTCGAATTCCTGGAGGGCGCGCTGGCTGCCCGGACCCGCGCCTAGAACCGCATTCGACGCGCAGAATGGTTTTCGAGGCGCACATTTCCTGGCGCGCCCGGAATATGGTGCGCGTGAATCGATACGCGCGTCGAGGAGTTGCTTGCGTGTCGTGAAGACCACCGCGGAACACCCCGCACGCCTTCAGGAAGCTCCCAACCTCCGGTGATTTAATCAGCATCTGTCAGCGCGGCTCAACGCCGGGCTGACGTTGCTTGTGATTGCCGAAGCGGGACAGGAGCCCTTGTATGTCCGTGCACCCCGTGGTGCCCAAACCAGGCCGCGGTGCCCCGCAGCCCGCGCCTGGCAAGCCACCGACCAGCAGGCGGGAGGGCCACCGGCGGCTGCTTTTCCTGGCCCTTGCCGTGGTGCTGGTCATCGTGGGCACCATCACCCTGGCAGTAGTGCGGTCCGCGCCGCCGACGGGCACCGTTGCCCCCACCCAGCCGGCGGTACCCGCTGCGCCGGTGGCGGCAGCCCCGGCGACGTTGCAGGACAGCGTGGACAACATCCTCAGTGAGGCGGATGAATACCGCATCGGGCTGGCGCTCGCCGACGTGTCCGGCGGAGCGGAACGGACATTCGGGGACCAGGACACCTTTACCGCGGCCAGCACGGCGAAGATCCTGACGGCCGCCGCCTACTACCACCTGGTGGAGAACGGGCAGGCAAGCCTGGATGAACCCATGGGGGACTATGACGCCGCCTTCCAGCTCAAGGCCATGGTCAATGACAGCAACAATGATTCCTGGCTGCTGCTCATGGACGCCGTAGGCTACCCGCAGCTGATTGCCTACGCGGACTCGATCGGCGTCACGTACGACCCCGAACAGAACCTGCTGACCGCCGCCGACATGGCCCTGATCCTGAAGAAGCTGTACGCCGGGGAGCTCCTGGATGGGGACCACACCCAGCAGCTGCTCAGCTACATGCAGGACACCAACAACGAGGACCTCATTCCCGCCGGGTCGCGGTCCGGAGTGGATGTGCACCACAAGTACGGGGAAGTCTCCGGTGAGCTGCACGATGCCGCCCTGCTTAGCTACCGCGGTTCCACCTTTGCGCTGGTGATCTACACGGAGAACCGGGAGGGCGTCGCCGATGACGGCCAGGCCCAGGTGATCCGGGACCTGACCCGGGCGGTGGAGGACGCCCTCTTCCCGGTGGGGCTGGCGAGCAAGTAGCCGACACCGCGCCCCAAGGGGGTCCGCCAAGTCGCCCGCACCGGAAGCCATGCGCCAGACTGTTACCGTGAGCAACAAACCCCGGACTTCCCTGGCCGTCGCCGGCCTCAGCCTGGGCACGGCACTGAACCCGCTGAACTCGTCCATGATCGCCGTTGCCCTGGTGGTCCTCCGCGCCGATTTTGGCCTCGACGTCGCTGCCGTGACCTGGGTTGTCACCTCGTTCTACCTGGCATCGGCCGCAGGGCAACCGGTCATGGGCCGGCTGGCGGACCGGTTCGGGCCCCGGCGGATGTTCCTGCTGGGCATGGGGCTGGTGGCCGTCACCTGCGCCCTGGCCCCGCTGGCGCCGAACTTCGCTCTGCTCTGTGTGGCGCGCGCGGTCATGGCGCTGGGCACCGCCACCGCCTACCCCAGCGCCGTGGTGATGGTGGGGGCGCTTGCGCACCGGGCCAAGGTGGACACCGCACGCCCGCTGGGGCGGCTGCAGATGGCCAACACGTCGGCGGCTGCGGTGGGGCCTGTCGTCGGCGGCCTGCTGGTGGGCCTGGTGGGCTGGGAGTCGCTGTTCCTGATCAACGTCCCCCTGGCTTTGGCGGCGCTGCTGATCGTCCGGCAGGCCGCACCGCCGGACAAAGTCAGGGAGCGCGGCAGCGTCGCAGAGCTGGTCCGCGATTCGGACGTTCCCGGCATCGCGGGATTCATCGGTGCGCTCCTGCTGGTCATGATGGCGGCGCTCAATGTAGCGCCGGCCTATCGCTGGTGGATGCTCGCTGGGGGTACCGTCATCGCGGCGCTGTTTGCCTGGCGGGAGCTGCGGTTCGCCAAGCCATTCCTGGACCTGCGGCTGCTGGGCGGGAACAGGCCGCTGATGCTGGTGTACCTGGCCTTCGCTGTGTTCAGCAGCGTCTACTATTTTGTCTTCTTCGGCCTCCCGCAGCTGCTGCAGGAAGCCGGTGGTTACGATCCCGGGGTGGTGGGCCTGCTGATGCTGCCCCTGGCGGGCATGTCCGTGGTGGCCACCCCGTGGGCCGTCTCCGCGATGGGGCGGTGGGGTGTCCGGCGGGTGCTGCTCGCCGGCGTCGTCCTCCTGACCGTGGTGGCGGCACTCATGTGGCTCCTGACCGGGACACTGGCCATCCCGGTGGTGGTGGTGCTGACGGCGCTGATGGGCATCCCGTACGGGACGGTGAGCATCGCCACGAACCAGGGCATGTTCGTCTCCACCCGGCCCCAGGAGCGCGGCGTTGCCGCCGGGATCTACCAGACCTGCCGCTACGTGGGGGCGATCACCGCAACCGTCATGATCGGGGTGTTTGCCGCCGGCGGGGTGCACCAGGACAGCTGGCTGCGGATGGTGCTGGCCATGCTGGTGCTGTGTGCCGTAACGTTCGGGATTTCAGTGTTCTGGCGGCAGCGGAAGGCGTAGCCGGCCCCGGGTGGAAGCATCCGGTGAACCCCTATGAAGCGTCCGGCGGGCGTGCCATGCTGGCCGGATGGGAAACATGATGGCTCTGGGCAACGCCGCAACGTCCGTCCAGGCGTACGTCAGTGAACCGGCCGCGGCTCCCAGGGGCGGGCTGGTGGTGGTCCACGAAGTGTGGGGCCTTGTCCCGCACACCAAGGATGTGGCGGACCGTTTTGCCGCGGAAGGCTATGTGGCGGTGGCGCCGGACCTGCTGACGGGAGCCGGGGGAGTGCCGGATCTCAGCGGAGAGCTGCAGGAGGCCGCCTTTGATCCGCAGCAGCGCAGCAATGCCCAGCCGCGGCTGCGGAAACACATGGCACCAATCCGCGCACCGGAGTACGCCAAGCACGCGCTGGCCGCCCTCCGGGTGTGTTTCGACCATCTGGAAGGCCTGCCAGGACTCGCGGGGCGGGTGGCAGCGACCGGCTTCTGCCTGGGCGGCACCTACACCTTTTCCCTGGCGGTTGCCGAACCCAGGCTGCGGGCCGCCGTTCCGTTCTACGGCCACGCTGACTTCAGTGACGCGGAGCTGCGCGCAATCAACTGCCCCGTCCTGGCCTTCTACGGCGCACAGGACAGTGCGCTCATCGAGGAGCTGCCCGGGCTGAAGCGGCGGATGCGGGCTGCCGGGGTGGATTTCGAAGCCGTCGTGTATCCGGGAACAGGGCACGCCTTCTTCAACGACACCAACAGGTACACCTACAACGCTGAGGCCGCCGAAGACTCATGGAGGCGTATGCTCGCCTTCCTCGACCGGAGCCTCAGCGTGTAGGTGCCCGCCGGGCGGTCACGGGCAGCGGTACACCTCGTGGTTGTACCCGCGGCCGTCCCCGGCTTGCTGGCTGTCCTCCCGGTCCGTGCATCCGCCGGTGGTTTGCGCGTAATGCAGGCCCACTTCGATGGATACGCCGTCCTGCTCGAGGCTGTGGGAGCTCATGCGCGTCCGGGTGGTGGTTCCGTCGCCCGGATCTGTATCAACCCAGTTGCTGAAGGTGGAGCTGGAACGGATGCCGCTCGGAGTCAGGACCGTTTGGCACACCTCTTGATTGTCCTGGCAGCCGCTTGTCCGGTCGACATCCGCGCCGCCGCTGCCCGCAGCCTGTGCGGGCGCCGCGACGGCTGCAGCAGCAAATGCCAGGGCGGCGGCCAGAAGGGTGGTGCGCTTGGTGAACATGGTCGTCCTGTCTGCCGGGTGGGGGTGCATGGTGCCTTAACTGTGTCCGTAACCCACGTCCTGCCCTAGGGCCATTGGTCCCCGGAGGCGCGGCAACTACAGGCGCAGCCAGGCAGCGTTGTCCGGCTGCAGCCACCCGTCCTGTTCCAGCGGGAAGGCGCTGAAGAGTACGACGCCGGCAGGCAGCCGGGCGGGGGCACTCCCCATGGCGACCGCCACCAGGAAGCCGGGGCTGCGTTGGCACAGCAGCAGGCCACCTTCCTGCACGCGCCATGTGCCGCCGTCGTTCGCCGTGAAGGTGCCGTCTGCCCAAAGCCGGCGCCGCAGGGCGATGGCCTGCGTGGTCAGGGCAAGGTGGGACCCCGGGTCCCGTTGTTGGCGCTCAACGGCGCGGGTGCCCCATTCGTCCGGAGTCGGCAGCCAGGACGGGGCCCCGCCGGCAGCTGAAAAGCCGTGGCCGCCCGCGGGGTCTTCTGTCCACGGGAGGGGAACGCGGGCACCGTCGCGGGTGACGCCGCCGCGTGCCCACATCGGGTCAACGCGCGCCTCCTCCGGGACGTCCACCTCGGGAAGCCCCAGTTCCTGGCCCTGGTAAATGTACGCCGCTCCCGGAAGGCCGAGAAGCGCCACCAGGGCAGCACGTGACCGCCTCGTCCCTTGCCGGCCGCCACCGAAACGCGTCACGGATCGGACGATGTCGTGGTTTTCCAGGGCCCAGGTGGGGGCTGCGCCGTGCAGCTTCCGTGCCTCCTCCAGCTCGGTGCCAACCTTCGCCCAGGCGGCCGGGTCCCAGCCCAGTTTGACGAAGGCGAACGCGAAGGCCTGGTGCATCTCATCTGCGCGGGTGTAGCGGGCGGCCCTGGCCGGTTCGAGGTTAACTTCGCCCACCAGCAGACGGTGCGGCTGGTACTTTTCAGCCAGCCTCCGCCAGCGGCGGTATACCCCGTGCACCTCCTCCTGGTCCGAAACCAGCGGATTGGACCGCAGGCCGTCCACCACCGGGCTGGCCGACGGCGCGTCCGGCATTCCGTCGGCCTTGAACAGGGCGTGCGCCACGTCGATCCGGAGGCCATCCACGCCCTTGTCGAACCAGAAGCGCAGCACTCCTTCGAAGTAGTCGCCCACCTCAGGGTTACGCCAGTTCCAGTCAGGCTGCCCGGACGAAAACAAGTGCAGGTACCACTGGGTGTCAGTAGCCGAACCAGGGTTGGCGCGGGACCACGCCCGGCCGCCGAAGACGCTCTGCCAGTTGTTGGGCGGGAGGTCGCTGGGGGAGTCCGGGGAGGAACTGCGGCCTTCCACGAAATGGAAGAACTCGCGTTCCGGTGAGCCCGGGCCGGCGGCCAGGGCCTGCTGGAACAGCGGATGTGCGGATGAGCAGTGGTTGGGGACCACGTCCAGCAGGACCCGCAGGCCCTGGCCATGCGCTTTATCCAGCAACTGATCGAAGTCCGCCATCGTGCCGAACAGCGGATCAACCCCGCAGTAGTCACTGACGTCGTAGCCCTGGTCCACCTGTGGGGAGGTCTGGAAAGGGGTCATCCATATCCCGTCCACGCCAAGGGAAGCGATGTACGGCAGCCGTTCACTCAGCCCGGGGAGGTCGCCTACGCCGTCGCCGTCACCGTCCGCGAAGGACCGGGGGTACACCTCGTAGATGACGGCGGAATCCCACCAGTCCCCGCTCACTTGCCGGCTCCAGCGGTCAGGCCTTCCACGATCCGGCGCTGGAACACCAGCACCATGACCACCAGGGGGATGGTGACGATGACGCCGGCGGCCATCTGCTCGCCGAACGGCGCCTGGAACTCGGTGGCGCCGGTGAACTTGGAAATGGCCACAGTGGCGGTCTGGATCCTGGGGTCGTTGATCATGGACAGCGCAATGATGAACTCGTTCCAGCTGTGGATAAAGGTCAGGATCGCGGTGGTGAACACGCCCGGCGCGGCCAGCGGCAGCAGGACCTTCCGGAACGCCTGCCACTTGGTGCAGCCGTCGATCATGGCGGCTTCCTCAAGGTCGAAGGGCAGCTGCTTCATGAAGGTGGTGAGGTTCCAGACGGCCAGCGGAATGGCGAAAGACAGGTTGGGGATGATCATGGCCTGGTACGTGTTGATCCAGCCCAGGTCCGTGAAGAAGCGCAGCAGCGGCACCACCACGGAGATCCCCGGGAACATGGACGTGGCAATGATGACGCCGAGGATCACCGATTTGAACCGGAAGTTCAGCCGGGAGATGGCGTAGGCGGCGAAGATGCCCAGCACCAGGGCGGCCACCGTGGTCACGCCGGCAACGATCAGGCTGTTCAGCAGCGCCTGTCCGAACATGGTGGAGCCGTCGAACACCTTGGTGTAGTTCTCCAGCGAGAAGGGGTTCGGGAGGAGGGTGTTGTCGAAGATGTCGGCGGTGCGGCGCAGGCTGGAGACGATCATCCAGTAGAACGGGGCCAGGCAGTAGACGATGATCAGCACCAGGCCCGCGTAGACGGAGTAGGAGCGCCAGCCGCGTTTCTGCCCGGTCCTGGCAGGAGCGCCCGACGCCGCGGTCCCGGCTTTGGAGAGCGCCCGGAGGTCTGTGATGGTCATTGGGCGGCCTCGGCTTTCTGGATGCGGTCTGCCTTGCGGGCACGGCGTTTGGCGCCCAGCTGCTTCGCCCCGGTGATGTCGGCGCCCAGCACCTTGACGAACACGATCGCCACGGCCGCGACATAGAGGAACAGGATGACGGAAAAAGCGGATGCTGAGCCGTACCGGAGCTGGTTGGACTCGTCCCAGGCAAGCATGGACAGTGTTTCCACCGACTGCTTGCCAGGACCGATGAGGACGAAAGGCAGGTCGAACATGCGCAGCGCGTCGAGCATGCGGAACAGCACGGCCACCAGCAGGGTGGGCTTTACCAGCGGCAGCGTGATGGCACCCAGTTGCCGCCACCAGCCGGCGCCGTCGATCTTGGCGGCCTCGTACACTTCGTCCGGAATGATCTGCATGCCGGCCAGCACCAGCAGGCCGATGAAGGGAGCCGTCTTCCAGACTTCCGCGACGATGACCGCAACCTTGGAGGCGGCTCCCTCCGCGGTCCAGAGGATTTCGCTGCCCAGCAGGGTGTTGGCGATGCCGTCGGACTGGAAGATCCAGCGCCACAGCAGGCCGGACACCGCCGTGGGGACGGCCCATGGCACCAGGATGCTGGCGCGGAGGAAGGACCTGCCCTTGAAGGCCCGGTTCATGGCCAGTGCCAGGGCCAGGCCCAAAACGGTCTCCAGCAGCACGGTGGTGACGGTGAAGAAGGTGGTGTTGCCGAACGCGTTAAAGAACTGCTGGCCGGCTTCGCCCGAGAAGAGGTCCGCGTAGTTGGCCAGGCCAACGAACGCTTCCCCTTCGGTGACGTAACCGTCAGCGTCCAGCCCTGGCTGGGCCCGGTACAGGGACTGGTGGATGGCCGAAATGAGCGGGTAGGCGATCACCAGCGCCAACACCAGGAGCGTGGGGGAGAGCAGCAGGGCCGCCATCCGGCCTTCGCCCGGAGTGCGGCCCGCGCCCGGCGCGGCCTGCGCGCCTGGCGGCCCGTTAAGTGTCCGGTTGAGGGTTGCGGAGCTTGTCATTTCGAGGAGATCTCTTTGAGCTTGGACTGCATGTCCGCCAGGGCGGCGTCGGTGGTCTTCTGGCCGGTGATCGCGGCGTAGGCCTCTTCCTGGATGGCCTTGGTGGTGGCGCCGTACTGGACCACCTTGGGGCGGGGCTGGGCGTTCTGCAGGGACTCAAGCAGGTTGGGGAAGAAGGGGCGCTTGGCGACGACGGCCTGGTCCTGGTAGAGGTCGGCGTAGGCGGGTGCGCGGGAGCTCAGTTCAAGGCGCTTCCTGGCCTGTTCCTCGCTGGTGAAGAACTTGATGAACTCCAGGGCCGTGGCCTTGTTGGGCGTGAAGGGGGAGACGGCCAGGTTGCGGCCGCCCAGGGTGGAGACGCCCGGGCCGTCGGTTCCGGGGATGGAAGTGATGCCGAACTTGCCGGCCACCTTGCTGGAGCCGTCCGTGGCGCTCAGGGAGGCGTAGACGAAGGGCCAGTTGCGTAGGAACACCAGTTTGCCGTCCTGGAACGCGCGGCGGCCCTGTTCCTCGAGGTAGGTGATGGCGTCCGAGGGGAAGAGGCCTTCCTTGAACCCGTCAACCAGCAGCGACAGGCCCTTCTTCGCTTCGGGGGTGTCCACCGTGGGCTTGCCGTCGGCGTCAACCACGCTGCCGCCGGCGGATGCCACTGCCTCGGAGAAGTTCACGGTGAGGGCTTCGTTCTTGTCGAACTGGCCCGCGTAGCAGGACATGCCGGCCGCTTCAGGCAGGGCCAGGATCTTCTTGCAGGCGTCCTTCATTTCGTCCCAGGTCTTGGGCGGGGCGGCAACTCCGGCGGCGGTGAGCAGGTCCTGGCGGAAGTAGAAGAGCGCACCGTCGGTGTAGTACGGCGCACCTACCAACGTGTCCCGGTATTTGGCGGCGTTGACGGTGGCGGGGATCATCTTGTCCGTGGGCACGGCGTCCGCAGGCAGCGGCAGGACCCACTTGTTGGCGGCGAACTCGGAGTTCCACACCACATCGAGGTTCAGCACGCTGAACGTGTCCGACTTGATCTGGGCATTCTGGATCAGCTGCTGGCGCTGCTGGTCCGCGGAGTCGGGGAGTTCGATGAAGGTGACCTTTTCGTCCGGGTGGGCCGCGTTCCATTCCTCGATGCTCTTGTTGGCGGCACCGGAGGCATCCCGGGAGGAAACGTAGTTGATGGGGCCCTTGCCCTCGAACGCCGCGGCCGGGCTGCTGCTGGCTTTTGGTTGGGGTGAGGAACCTCCGCAGGCCGTGAGCCCGGTGGCGGCTGCCGTGACGAGTGCGGTGGTGGTGAGAAGTGTCTGCCAAGTGCGGCGGCGCTGCCTCATGTGATGCTCCTTCTGGGGATATTTGTGATGCGAATCAGGGGTTGCGGGCATGGAGAAGTACGACGACGGCGGCACGGGGATGTGCCAGGCGTTGCCTTGGGTGGGGGAGTGCGTGCGGTGGCTGGTCAGGTGGTGGGCGGCGGCGCGGTGGAACCGCGCTCGATGAGCCGGTGGGGCATGATCTTGGGTCCGAGGTCCCGCGCGCGGAGGAGTTTGGTTACGGCCATCCGTCCCATCTCCTCAAGCGGCTGGCCCATGGTGCTCAGCGGCGGGTGCACGTGCAGCGAGGTGGAAGTGTTGTCGAAGCCCAGGACGGAGACGTCCTCAGGCACTTTCCGGCCCCGCCTCTGGAGTTCGTTGACCACTGCGGCCCCCATCTCGTCGCTCACCGCGAAGATGGCAGTCAATCCGGGATCCTGAGCCAGGAGTTCGTCCAGTCCGGCCGCCCCGCTTTCGTAAAAGAAGCTGCCGGTGGCCGTGACCGGCGTACATTTTGCCTCCCGCATGGCGCGGAGGTAACCGCGCTCGCGGGGCTTGGCCACGAAGACCGAGCCGGGATCTCCCGCCAGTAAGCCGATGCGGCGGTGCCCGATCCGCAGCAGGTGGCGGGTTGCGTCGTAGGCGGCCTGTTCGTCATCGATGGCAACACTCGGCGACCCGGATTTGTCGCTGATGGCCACGGAAATGATGGGGATGTTGGGTCCCAGCAGCTGCCGCGTTTCCTGGGTAATGACCGCGGAGATGAGGATGACCCCGGCGGACCGGTAGGTTCGCAAGGTTCTCAGGTAGCCGGCGATGAAGGCGGACTTGGCTCCGGTGCGTCCCAGCATGACGGCGTAGCCGCGCTCCTGGGCTTCCTGCTCGACGCCCTGCATGACCTTGGAGGCGAGGGCATCCGAAACCATCGGCGCGAGGAGCCCGATCACCGAAGTCTGGCGGGTCTTCAGGCCCCGGGCCAAGTAATCCGTTTCGTAGCTGAGCTTGCGGACGGCGGCCTCGACGCGTTCCCGGGTTTCGTCCGAGTAGCCTACGAGGCCGTTGACGACGCGGGAAACGGTGGCAGGCGAGACTCCGGCATGTTGCGCCACGTCCCTGATGGTTACCACTGTTTCCCTTTCCCGCCGGTGCTCTGTGGCACGTACGCAAACGGTTTACGAAAACGGTTGCGTGACGCGCCTCAACAACAGTAAATGGACAAGGAACGGAACCGCATGCGTTTCGTAAACGCCGCCCAGACAGTGCCGCCGCCCCTCCAAGCCGCGTGCCGCCGTCGTACTCCTACCCGGGCCGGTCGGTGGCCGGGGTGACGCGGACCCGTGCGATCCGGAGCCTGTCCATGCTCAGGACCGTCAGCACATAGCCGGGGACCTGCACGCGGTCGCCCGCCCGTGGAAGGCGTCCCAGCCGGTCCATGATGAATCCCGCCACTGTCTCGTAGTGGCCCTCGGGCAGTTCTATTCCGGAGGCTGCCCTGAACTCCTGCAGGATCAGGCCGCCGTCGACGTCGATGGTTCCGTTGGCGACGCTGACGCGGTCCTCGTGCTCGGCGCCGGTGTCGTACTCGTCGTAGATTTCGCCCACGAGTTCTTCCACCAGGTCTTCGAGCGTCACCACGCCGTCCGTGCCACCGTACTCGTCCACCACCAGCGCAATGTGCTGGTTGACCTTGCGCATCCGGGACAGCGAGGGCAGCACCCGGTTGGTGCCGGGCAGCGCCAGGATTTCCCTGGCAATGGTCCGCACCGGGCGCCGGTCCTGCGCCTCATCGCGGGGCATGAGGTCGCGGATATGCACGAACCCCAACACGTCGTCCGGACTTTTCCCGATGACGGGGAACCGCGAATACGGGCCATCCCTGACCATGCTCCGGGCATCGGCGATGGTGGTGGCGCCGTCGATGAACGTTACTTCCGTCCGTGGGCGCATCACCTCCTGAAGTGTCCGGTCGCCTGCACCGAACACGTCGGCCACGATGCTCCGGCTGCTTTCCTCCAGCAGTTCGCTTTCCGCCACCATGTCCCAGAGTTCTTCGGAGCTGATGCCCTCCCGTCTCGCCCGCGGATCGCCGCCGAGGAGCCGCACCACGGCGTCCGTCGAGACGGACAGGAGCCAGATGACCGGCCGCATGGCCCTTGAAAACGCAATCAGCGGCGGAGCCAGGATCCTGGTGAAGACCACCGGCCGTTGCAGCGCCAGCCGCTTGGGCGCCAATTCACCCAGGACCAGGGACAGGTAGGCGACCAGCAGGGTCATGCCGATGAAAGCCACTGGCCCTGCCGCCGCGCCCAGCCCGGCGGCCTCCAGCAGGGGGACGACGCCGGGCGCTATTTCCGAGGCGCCATAGGCCGCGGAGAAGAACCCGGCCAGGGTGACCCCGATCTGTACGGTGGAAAGGAACCGGTTGGGGTTGCGCGCCAGCTCGGCAGTCCGGACTCCGCGGGGGCCGGACTTCTCGATCCGGCGCACCTGGCTTTCCCGCAGGGACACGAGGGCCATCTCAGCCGCTGCGAACACGCCGCCCAGCAGCACGAAACCCAGAACCAAAGCGATGTTGACCACGGCGCCGCTGTCCATGACATGACACTACAGAGCCGGGGCGCGCTTGGCGCTGCGTCAGGACACTTACGTCAGGACACTTATGTCAGGACCGGGGGGTGCGGGGCCGGAGCCGGAGTGCCTGCATGCCCCCGTCGACTGCCAGGTCCACGCCCGTGGTGGAACCGGCGAAGGGGCTGGCCAGGTATGCGATGGCAGCAGCGATTTCCTCTGGGGAGACGAGCCGGCCGTGGGGCTGGCGCGCCTCCAGTGCGGCGCGCTCTGCCTCCGGGTCCGCCGCTGCGGACAGGAGCCGGCCGACCCAGGGCGTGTCAGCCGTCCCCGGGTTGACGCAGTTGACCCTGATGCCTTCCTGCAGGTGGTCGGCGGCCATGGCCAAAGTCAACGACAGCACAGCACCCTTGGTGGCGCTGTACAGTGCCCGCTGCGGGAGGCCTGCGGTGGCTGCTACGGAACAGGTGTTGACGATGGCCGCGTGCTCCGACTGCCGCAGGTAGGGCAGTGCCGCCCTTGAGACGCGGACCATTCCCAGCACGTTGATGTCGAACACCCGGTGCCACTCGTCGTCGTCGTTGGCCTCGATGGTGCCCTGGGCGCCCACCCCGGCGTTGTTGGCCACGACGTCGATCCCGCCCAACTGCTGCGCAGCTTCTTCAATGGCCTGGCGGACGGAGGCGTCGTCGGAGACGTCGCAGTGGATGGCCTTTATCCCTGCAGGTGCCTGGTCGGGGTTGAGGTCCAGCACGGCGACCGAGGCGCCCCGCTCCTGGAGAAGCTTCGCCGCCGCCGCGCCAATGCCGGAGGCCCCGCCGGTGATAACTGCCTTGAGTCCAGCAAATCCCATTGTTTGATCCTTTCGATGGCGGGCTGCCTAGCCCTGGAAGAATTCCTGCCGCTGGCGGCCAAGCCCCGCCACTTCAAGTTCGACGACGTCACCGGCCTTCAGGTAGGGGAAGCGCCCGGACAGGGCTACTCCCTCGGGGGTTCCGGTGCAGATGAGGTCTCCAGGCTCGAGGACCAGGAATTGGCTGAGGTCATGGATCACCTGTTCCACCCCGAAGATCAGGTCGCGGGTGGTGGAGTCCTGGCGGAGTTCACCGTTGACCCAGCTGCGCAGCGGCAGGTTCCCGGCATCCACCTCGTCAGGGGTGACAAGGTAGGGGCCGGTGGGGCAAAAACCCGCGCAGCTCTTGCCTTTGGACCATTGCCCGCCGGACACCTCAAGCTGGAAGGTGCGCTCAGACAGGTCGTTGACGGTGACGAACCCGGCAATGTGGTCACGGGCCTGTGCCGGGGAGTCCAGGTACGAAGCGCGGCGGCCAATGACCACCCCCAATTCCACTTCCCAATCGGTCTTGGTGGAACCACGGGGGATGGCCACCGCGTCGAAAGGACCTGCCACCGTGTTGGGAGCCTTGTGGAAGATGATCGGGACCGAAGGCGGGGCGGAGCCGGATTCAGCGGCATGCGCGGCGTAGTTCATGCCGACGCAGATGACGGAGGAGGGCCGGGCAATCGGAGCGCCGATGCGTGCCCCGTCGACGGCGAGTTCGGTTAATTCCCCGGCTTCGAGCGCGGCGGCCGCGCGTCCCGGACCGTCGGATTCCCAGAAGCCGGCGTCTATATCGGCCGCCAGCTGCTCCAGGGAGTAGTACTTCTTGTCGTGCAGCAGGGCGGGCACTTCCTTGCCCGGGGCACCTATGCGCGCAAATTGCATTGTTCCTTCTCTTCTCAATAGGGGTGGGCTGTGCGGTCAGGTAATGAGCCCGCGGTCGCGGAGGTCGGCCCAGAGCGCGTCCGGCACTTTCTGGGAGGCCAGGTCGAGGTTCTGCTGCACCTGGGCCGGCGTCCGCATGCCCAGGACGACGCTTGTCACGGCCGGGTGCTGGTACGGGTACTGGAGGGCGGCCGCGGGAAGCGTGGTTCCGTGCAATTCGCAGATGTCCGCCAGCAGGTTGGCCCTGTCCAGCAGGTCCTGCGGGGCAGGTGCGTAGTTGTATGTGGCGTTGGCGGCCGGCCGTTCCTTGGACAGCAGTCCGGAGTTGAAGACGCCGACGTTCACCACCCCGACCCCGCGTTCGATGCATGCCGGAAGCAGGTCCTGTGCGGCTCCCTGCTCCAGCAACGTGTACCGGCCGGCGAGCATGACCACGTCGATGTCCGTCTCGGTGACGAAACGGTGGAGCATCCCGGACTGGTTCATGCCCGCGCCCCACGCGCCGATCACGCCTTCGTCGCGGAGCGCGGAAAGGGTGGGTGCGGCTCCCTCGACGGCTTCGGTCCAGTAGTCGTCGGGGTCATGGATGTAGACGATGTCGATCCGATCCGTGCCCAGCCGCTGCAGGCTTTCCTCGATGGAGCGCAGCACGCCGTCCCGGGAGTAGTCCCGAACCCTGTGGAGCTCGTCCGGGACGTCGAACCCCTCGGTATCCGTGCCCTGCGGGGACGGGTTGGGCCGGAGGAGCCGCCCCACCTTGGTGCTGAGCACGTAACTGTCGCGGTCCAGCCCCGCCAGCGCCGCACCAAGGCGGCGTTCGGATAGCCCCAGCCCGTAGTGCGGTGCGGTATCGAAGTACCGGACGCCGCCCTCCCACGCCGAGGTGACGGCGTCGAGCGCTTCCTGCTCCGGAACCTGCCGGTAGAGATTGCCGATGGGCGCCCCGCCGAAGCCGAGCACCGGCAGCTGGACGTCCGTGTCCGGGATGGTGCGGGTTTCTGCTTGCATTCTCAGTCCTTCTCCTGGTTCGTGGGTGGCTGTCGTGGCGGCGGTTGAAGCTGATAGACGCGGGTTGCCGTTCCGTGCAGGACACTTTTGCGCTCGCCGTCGGACGCGCCCACCATTGCCTGTTCCATAATGGTGAGCCACTCCTGGTAGGCGGGCTGCCCGGTGAGGGAGACGGGCCAGTCGCTGCCGACCATGCAGCGCCCGGCTCCGAAAAGGTCCAGCGTTTCGCTGACAAAGGGTGATGCCTGGGGCGCCAGCGGCCGGTTCGGGTCCGCCTCCGCCCCGGCCCCGGAGATTTTGACGACGACGTTGGGGCGCCTTGCAACTTCCCGCATGCCCGTACGCCACATCGCTTGATCCCCGCGGGCGATGGGAGGTTTGCCCATGTGGTCCAGCACAATCTGCAGGTCGGGGACGAGGCCGGCAAACTCGGCCAGGGCCTCAAGCTGCGGGGCGCGGATGCAGGCGTCAAACACCAGCCCGGCACTGGCTACCTGCCGTGCCCCCGCCAGCGTTGCCGGATGCAGCATGAACGACTTATCCCGGTCCTGAAAGAGCTGCCGCACGCCACGGACCAGGGGCCGCTCCAGTAATTGGCCGAGATCCGCCGCCACTGCGTCCCCGCGGCTGATGGCGGCGAAGGCCACGATCCCGGCCAGTTCCGGCCAACCCGCCCGGAGCCCGGTTACCCAGTCCACTTCCTTCAATGCCTGGTCGTCACGGCAATCGGCCTGCACGAAGACAGCTGCAGTGGTGCTGGCCCCGCGGTGCGGAAGACCGTCCGGGAGGAACGGCTTGTTCAGGCCGGGGGCGTCGGCCAACCAGGCGTAGTCGAGCACAGCGGGGTCCCAGACGTGGACGTGTGCGTCGATCACCTGCAAGGAGGATGCTTCCATCAGGCGGTACCGTCAGGCCGGACCCCGATGGTCAGCAGCAGGTTCGCGTAGTGCCGGGTGTCACCGCTGGCGATGACAACGGCGACGTCGGGCGACCGGGC
The DNA here is from genome assembly GCF_029581595.2 of Arthrobacter sp. NQ7. NCBI lineage: Bacteria > Bacillati > Actinomycetota > Actinomycetes > Micrococcales > Micrococcaceae > Arthrobacter > Arthrobacter sp. NQ7. The sequence continues at coordinate 157,736 of NZ_JARFXU020000006.1, forward strand.
GGCGTCGTAAAACCCAAAGCGTTGATGGGAGGTGATGGGAACCGCGGTGCCCAGCGCCTGCTGATAGCCCCTGACTGCCTCCGTCCAGTTTCCATCAGGCGGCGTCATCACCGCTGCCGCTTCGAGAGGAACGGCCTCGACCAGCACTTCGAGGATCTGATCGATGGTGAGCAGCCCGGGCCTCAGGTTCAACGCGATGCGCCTGGCCGATGCCGGTGCTCCCGTGTTGTGGGGGTAGTTGGCGTCGGCAACCAGGATCTGCGACCCATGGCCGGATTCGGCGAGGGCAGCGAGCAGGCCGGGATGCGTAAGGGTGTAGTTGATCATGGCTGTTTCCTACCCTTCTCCTGCCCGCACGCTCGCGAAGGCAACGGCCTGGCCATCGTGGGCCTGCCGCCATGCCGTTTCCGCCCGGCCGGCTTCCGTTCCGGCCCAGTAGCTGCCGCGGGGAAAGGCGTATTCCTGCAGGGTCTGCTCCTTGAGCTCTGCCGAATACCCCGGATTGGCAGGCATGACATAGGCGCCGTCCTTTACGAGGCAAGGGTCCACGAAATGTTCGTGCAGGTGGTCAACGAATTCGGTGACCCGCCCGGTAAGGTCCCCCGAAACGGCGATGAAATCGAAGATGGACAAATGCTGGACCAGCTCGCACAGGCCCACTCCGCCGGCGTGGGGACACACCGGGATACCGAACTTGGCCGCCATCAGCTGGACCGCGAGTACTTCGTTGACACTGGCGAGCCGGCAGGCGTCCAGCTGGCAGTAGTCGATGGCCCCGGCCTGGAAGAGTTGCTTGAAGAGCACCCGGTTCATGCCGTGCTCGCCGGTCGCCACTCCGATCGGCTGCACTGCCCGGCGTATCTCGGCGTGGCCCAGCACATCATCGGGGCTGGTGGGTTCCTCGATCCACAGGGGGTTGAATTCGGACAGCTGCTTCACCCAGTCAATCGCCTGGGGAACGTCCCACACCTGGTTCGCGTCGATCATCAGGTTCCCTTCGGGTCCCATGACCTCGCGGGCGATGCGAAGGCGCCGGATGTCGTCCTCCAACGAGGCACCTACTTTGAGCTTGATGTGGCGGTACCCCTGGTCCACCGCCTCCTGGCAGAGCCGCCGGAGCTTCTGGTCGGAGTACCCGAGCCACCCTGCGGATGTGGTGTAACAGGGGTAGCCGTCGCGGGTCAGCTGGCGGAGCCGTTCGTCCCTGGACGGGACGAGGCGGGCCAGGAGGTTCAATGCTTCGTCCCGGGTCAGCGCGTCCGAGAGATACGTAAGGTCGGCAGCATCGACAATCTGTTCAGGCGTCATGTCGACCAGGAGCCGCCACAGTGGCTTGCCCGCCCGCCGGGCTGCCATGTCCCATACGGCATTCATCACGGCACCAAGCGCAAGGTGCTCCACGCCCTTTTCGGGTCCGAGCCAGCGGAGCTGCGAATCGCGTTTGAGGCTTCGATACGTCCCTCCCAGGTCGATGCAGATTGCATCGGCGTCCAGCCCCACAAGGGGGCGGGCCCGGAGTTCCATGGCGGCCGCGCAGACGTCATTGCCCCGGCCGATGGTGAAGGTAAACCCGCATCCGTACACTTCGGGGTCGTCGGTCTTCAAGATGATGTAGGCGGCGGAGTAGTCCCCGTCCTTGTTCATGGCATCCGAGCCGTCGGCCGAGAGCGACGTCGGAAAGCGCACGTCGAACACGTCAAATCCGGTGATCTGTGGCAAGGTGAATCCTCTCGATGAGGCTGCGAGAATGACGCTGCGGCGGCGCAAGCGTCATCAGATGTATTTGGAAGTATTTGATGAGAATATAGGACTTGGATAGCTTTTCCAAGCAATTCATCGGATGAAAGTGGATCGGCTAGTGGAAACCCAAACTGACGGAACAGCAAGAAGGGCGGCATCCATGACCAACGGAGCCGCCAATGGTGCGATGTCGCAGACTGACGTCGTCATTTCGGGCGTGAAACGAATGCTCTCCTCCCGCCGTCTGCGGCCGGGGGATCGGCTGCCCATCGAGAAGGACCTCGCCGCGGAACTGCAGGTCTCCAGGGGGTCCCTGCGCGAAGGCGTGCGGGCCCTGTCTGTCATGGGAATCCTGGAAACACGGCAAGGTGCCGGCACGTTCGTCACCCGCCTGGAGCCCGCCGCCCTCCTGTCCGCCATGGAATTCTGGGTGGGTCTGCAGGACGGCGAGCGCGCGAATCAGGTGCATACGGTCCGCAGGGCGCTGGAGACCGAGGCTGCTGCCGCCGCAGCCGTCCAGATCGGCAAAGATCAGCTTGACGAAGCAGAACGCATTCTGGAACGCGCGCATGCCGCTATTCAGGCAGAACCTATCCAGCACGAGGCTGCAATGCAGTGCGACGTCGAGTTCCACCGCCTGATCGCGCAGGCATCCGCCAATCACGTACTGTCCGCGCTGATCGAGACCGTGTCGAGCAACACCATTAGGGGGCGCATGTGGCGCTCCCTTCACGACAACGAGGGTCTGCAGGCCACGCACCGAGAGCACCTTGGCATTCTGGAGGCGTTGCGCGGGCACGACGCAGATCGCGCCAGGACGCGGATGGCCAACCACCTATATGCGGTAGAGGACTATGTGACGGCCATCCCTGAACCGGCCCTTGAGGACCGGGGTGGCGATGCGGCGGGAGTTATGGAGGGCGGGAGCAGCGCCCGCTAGACGAATATTCGTCAGACCTTGTAGGGCAATACGGCAGCAAAAGGCTGGCTCTCACGGTGCTTGAGGGGAAATTAGCATAAAAGATCAGATGAATCCTTGACTTCCCGACGAGGGCAGGGTCATTCTGTTGGAACAAAGGTTGCGGAAACCCATCGGGAAAGCGACCAGACGCCGCAGGGCAGCCTTTGTCCCCAGCTAATGAAAGGACATTCATCGTGTCGATCAACCGCGTTACCGGCAGGCTGTTGACAGCGGCCGCGGTGGCAGCCCTCGCAGTGGGCACCCTGAGCGCCTGTGGTTCAAGCGCAGGTTCATCATCCGGCGGGGGCAAGGAAGCCTCCTCCATGTACACCTGGATCAGCAATGAAAATGACCGGGCGCAATGGCAGGCCTTCGTGGACGCGGCAAAGAAGAAAGACCCCGCGTTCAACCTCACCCTCGAGGGTCCCAGCTTCAACGACTACTGGACAAAAGTGAAGACGCGGTTGTCCAGCTCCGGTGCGCCGTGCATCATCACCACGCAGGCGGCCCGCGCCCAGGAACTCAAGGACCTGACGGTGCCGCTTGACGACATGGTCAAGAGCAACAACGTGGACGTGTCCATGTACAACAAGGCGATGATTGATGGCTTGACGGTGGACGGAAGCCTCCGCGGCATCCCGTACGACGCCGAGCCGGTAGTCCTCTACTACAACAAAGACCTCCTGTCCGCAGCAGGAGTGAAGGAGCCAACGCTCAATTACACCACCGCTCAGTTCACATCGGACCTGAAGGCACTGACGAAGGGCGGCGTTACGGGCCTGGCCGTGCCGCCGGGCTTCGGCGCAGGCCCGGGGCTGCCCCTGGCTTTTGCCAACGGCAACGAACCGGTCAAGGACGGGAAGCTGGACCTGACCAACCAGGGTCTGGTGCAGGACCAGCAGTTCGCCTTTGACCTGGCCGCCAAGGAAAAGGTGGCCACTGCTCCTCAGGCATCGGACGGCAGCGATGTCCCGGAGCAGCAGTTCATGAGCGGCAAGGCGGCCATGATCATCGACGGCCCTTGGATGTACGACACACTGACCACGAAGACGCAGGGCAAGGTGGGCATCGCCGTCATTCCTTCGACCTCGGGGCAGGGCATCGGGATGATCCAAGGCTCCGCCTTCGCCATCGCGGCGTCCTGCGAGGACAAGGAAACGGCCTTCAAGAACATCATGAAGATCACGACGCCTGAGGTGGTTGGAGCCGTCGGGGCAGCCCGCGGAACGGTGCCCTCCGTGGAGTCCGCGATCAAGGACTGGGCCGGTAACAAGCCGGCGGCCGACGTCGCCGTGGTCGAAGCGCTGCTGAAGTCCGGGCGCCCCCTGGTGACCACGCCCACCTGGAACCAGGTAGAAACGAACTTCACGCAGTACTCCGGCGACGGGTTCCGCGGCACCAAGTCAGCCCAGGACATCCTCTCCACCATCGCCAACTCAGCCAAGTAATCCTCCGGGGGCAGGCTCCAGCCTGGAGCCTGCCCCGCCCAAGGAATAGGTCAAAGATGACTGCTTTACCGACGCTCGCAGTAAAGAACGCAAAGAAGCCGGCCAGGGTCACCGGCCACGGGAAGCTCGCCGCTGTGTACCTTGCCCCCGGCATGCTGGGGTTCCTCATCTTCATCGTGGTTCCGCTCGTCGCCTCCCTGGTGATCAGCCTGTTCGACTGGCCCCTGTTCGGTACACCCAAGTTCGTCGGACTGGAGAACTACACCCGCATGCTGACCGGTGACCCGGTCTTTTGGACGGTCCTGGGCAACACGCTGTTCTTCGCTGTTTCCTACACCGTGCTGAACCTTGTCCTGGCACTTGCGGTATCGACGTGGCTGCACAATCTGGGGAGCTGGGGCCCGTTCTTCCGCGTCCTGTTCTTCATCCCGGTTGTCACGCCGATGGTGGCCAACGCGCTGGTATGGCGGCTCATGCTCACCGATGACGGCGTCGTCAACAGCTTCCTGGCCACTTTCGGCATCCACGGACCGTCCTGGCTCAGCAACAGCCAGTTGGCCATGGGCTCGCTGATCGCCATGTCCCTGTGGCAGGGCATCGGCTACAACATCATCGTCCTCGGCGCGGGGCTCAACGGGATTTCACCCAACCTGCTGGAAGCAGCCCGCATTGACGGAGCCGGGGCGTGGCAACGGTTCTTCCGCGTGGTGCTGCCGATGCTCTCGCCGTCGCTCTTCTTCTGCACGGTGATGACCATCATCGGATCCTTCAAAGTCTTCACCCAGCCGTACCTGCTCACATTGGGCGGCCCCGGTGAATCCACCAACACCATCGTGCTCTACCTGTACCGCAACGGATTTTCCTTCGACAAGCTCGGCTACGCATCAGCGCTGGCCTGGGCGCTGTTTGTGATCGTCATGCTTATCACCGCACTGCAGTTCTCCCAGCAGAAGAGGCTGGTCAACTATGACAACTGACACCATGGCCAAGGGCGCCACCCCGAACACCGGCGCCATGAAGCGCCAACCCCCTGCGCGCCGCAGGAAGAAGAGGCCCGGTACCTACATCAGCAGGGCAGGCATCATCCTTGCAGGGCTCATCTTCTTCTTTCCGTTCCTCTGGATGGTGGCTACTTCCCTGAAGCCGACTTCCGAGGTCTTCTCCACGGGTTCGAACTTCCTGGCTTCCCGCGTGGAATGGTCCAACTATGTCACCGCCTGGACCGCCATACCGTTCGCACAGGTGATCGCCAACAGCTTCCTGGTGTCCATTGCCGGAGCAGTCCTGACCACCGTCGTGTCGCTGCTGTCCGCATATGCCTTTGCGCGGCTGCAGTTCAAGCACCGCGACAAACTGTTCCTTGTCTTCCTAGGCACCCTGGTGCTGCCGCAGGAGGTCCTGGTCATCCCGCTCTACATCATGATGAACAAGCTGGACCTGGTGAATTCCCTTCCGGCGCTGATCGTTCCGTTCGCATTCGGTGCGTTCGGTGCGTTCCTCATCAGGCAGTTCCTGCTTTCCCTCCCGGTCGAATTCGAAGAAGCTGCGCGGATAGACGGTGCGGGGTCCCTCCGGATCCTCTGGAGCGTCATCCTGCCACTGGTCCGCGCACCGCTCGCGGTGGTGGCTGTGTTCAGCTTCATCGATTACTGGAGCAGCTTCCTGTGGCCCCTGATCGTCATCAATGACGTCTCGCAGGCGACGATTCCGCTCGGCTTGTCCATGTTCTCCGGTGAACGCGGAACGGACTGGGGGCCACTGATGGCCGCAGCAACCGTAGCCGTGATCCCCAGCCTGTTGGTCGTCATCCTCCTGCAGCGCCAACTGGTCAAAGGCGTCAGCATGGGCGGGTTCGGCGGCCGTTGAGCCCCACCCTGAACCACAAAAATTGCCAAAATCACCTATCTGAAATTGGAGTGCAGCATGACTGACAGCACAGCCACGCCTGAAGACTGGAACAAGTTGTCCCGTCCCGTGCCGGAGTGGTTCCAGAACGCGCCGTTCGGCATCTTCATCCACTGGGGCGCCTACTCCGTCCCCGCCTGGGCCGAACCCATCGGCGCGCTGGGCACCATAGAGGACCACGAGTGGTTTACCCACAACCCCTACGCGGAGTGGTACTACAACACCATCCGCATTGACGGCAGCCCTGCCCAACAGCACCACCGGGAGGTCTTCGGAGGAGAGGACTACGACGCCTTCCTGGACCAATGGAAAGCAGAACAGTTCGATCCGGCGGACTGGGCTGAGCTGTTCAAATTCGCCGGTGCCGACTACGTGGTGCCCACCACGAAGCACCATGACGGTATTGCGCTCTGGGACGCTCCGGGAACAGGGGAACGGAACACGGTCCACCGCGGACCGCGCAGGGACCTGATCGGCGAAATCGCCCGCGCTGTGGACGACAAGGGCCTGAAGCTGGGGCTGTACTATTCCGGCGGCCTGGACTGGCACGTACGTCCCTTCCCGCCGCACGTAACCAGCGAAAGCGTCCACGACACGTCCCGCCCCAAGGACGCCGGCTACGCCGAGTACGCCTACAACCACGTGGTGGACCTGGTGGATAAGTACCAGCCGGACGTCCTGTGGAACGACATCGAATGGCCCGACGCCGGCAAGCACTTTGGCGAGAACGGCCTCGGCACGCTGTTCGAGCACTTCTACTCGATCAATCCGCAGGGCGTGGTGAACGACCGTTGGGGCGCCACCCACAAGGACTACGCCACCAGCGAATACGAAGCCGCCAGGGAGAACGAGTCCGAATCCGAGTGGGAGAACTGCAGGGGAATCGGATTCTCCTTCGGCTACAACCAGGTGGAAGGTCCGGAGCAGTCGTTGACCGGCCGGCAGTTGGCCCGCCACCTCACAGACGTGGTGTCCCGCGGCGGCCATTTCCTTTTGAACGTGGGTCCCCGGGCCGACGGGACCATCCCTGAGATCCAGCGCCAGGCCCTGACAGGTCTCGGCAAGTGGATGGCCACTGCCAAGCAGTACCTTGTGGGGGCCCGTCCGCTCCAGGATGGAATGGCGGCAAGCAGCGAGGACCCCTGGATCCGCTGGGTGGACCGCGGAACGGAGGCCGTGGCTTTCGTTGACTCGCCGGGCGGGGGAACGGAAGCTGCCATCAAGCTGGACGCGGGCAGGTTCTCATTGTCACAGGCGGTAGCGGAAGGTGCCGGCGGAACGGTCCAGGCGACCGGGGACGGGCTCAATGTCACCCTGTTGCCTGACCGGCCCGGCCCTGCCATCATCCGCGTCCCCAAGGCGTAGTCCCGGAAGTAACGTCGACGGCGGCGGCTGACCCGCCAAGGGGGCCGCCGTCGTGGTGCCTCAGCTCAAGATCGGCCGCTTACGTGTACAGCAGCGAGCCGGGCGTGGTGAGTTGTTCGCCCGTCTCCAGCCACGTCTTCAGGCCGGAGAGGATCATTGGCCAGCCGCCATAAAGCTGCTCGTTGGCGCCCTCGCGCAGGTCGCTGTGCGTGACCGTAAGGTGGCACGAATCGCCCACCGGCTCGATCTCCCACGTGATTTTCGACGTGCCCTCGGCCTTGACGTCCTCGCCCCACAGGGCGCGCATGGTCTGCACCAGGCGGCGCGGCGGATCCACCTCAAGGTTCTCGCCCTCGCCCAGCAGGTCGCCGGCCTTGGGATTGCCCATCTCGAACCGTCCGCCCGGAACCCAGTCGGATTTCAGTGTGTTTCCGAACTGGTACTTGCTGCGGATCCCGCTGTCCGTGATGGCTTCCCAGAGCCGTTCCGGTGTGGTCTTGATGTAAATCTCGAAAATCTTTTCCATGGGACTTTCCAATCTGGATTTGAGGTCGCTGAGGGCAGCGGCCCATGGTTCTGCGTATTTGCTGACCCAGCGGTCGTGGACCAGGCGGATGGGGACCGGGTTCAGGAAATGCAGCTTCTCCCGGCCCCGACGGCGGGTGACCACCAGGCCTGCATCCTCCAGGATGCGGAGGTGCTTGGCGATCCCGAAGCGGGTCATGTCGAAACGGGCCTCAAGGGCGCTCAGCGTTTGCCCGTCCTCGCGGAACAGCTCGTCGAGCAGGTCCCGCCGGGTGGGGTCGGAGAGCGCCTTGAACACGTCGTCCATGCGCCAATAATAGGTGACTAAAAGGTCACATATCAATAGTCATGCCGGATCAGTTGTGGGCAGCCAGGTTCCTGTCCCGCTCCTCGAAGACGTCCTCGCCGGGACCGGTGAAGGCCCGGGAGCGCTCCACCGCCTCGATGGAGCCGGTGAACAGCTGGGACTCATGCGGGTCCGCCGGGGGCCGCGCCCCTGCCGCCCCGGCCAAACCCAGCCCGCGCAGCGGTGACCTGCGCCGGGTGGCTGTGCCGCCGTCGTCGTCCGCTGCCTGCTCCCAGCGCTGGTGCGGCAGGGCCTGGGGATGGCTCTGCTGGAGGAACGTGACCATGGTTTCGCGGACCAGGCAGCGCAGGTCGAAGAGCGCCGCGCTGTCCGCGGCGCTGACCAGGATCCGGACCCGGACGAAGCCGCCGGTGGCGTCGGTGATCTGCAGGACGCCTACGCGCTGATCCCACAGTTCGGTGCCGGCCAGGACCCGGCGGAGCTCGGTGCGCATGTCTTCCACGGGAGCGCGCCAGTCCAGGTCGAACTCCACGGTGCCCATCACCTCGGACTGGCGTCGGGTCCAGTTCTCGAACGGGGTGGTGGTGAAGTAGGTGGAAGGCAGGATCAGGCGGCGGTCGTCCCAGAGATGCACCACCACGTAGGTGAGCGTGATTTCCTCGATCCGGCCCCACTCCTTCTGGACCACCACCACGTCATCCACCCGGATGGCGTCGGTGAAGGCCAGCTGCATGCCGGCGAAAACGTTGACCAGCGACGTCTGTGCGGCCAGGCCTGCCACGATCGAGATGACACCGGCGGAGGCAAGCAACCCGGCGCCCAGCGCCTGGATAGCCGGGAAGGTCAGCATCGCGGTGCCGACGGCGAGCACCACCACCAGTGCCACGGCGATCCGCCGCGCCAGGATCATCTGCGTGCGCAGCCGCCGTGCCCGGCGGTTGTCCGCCACGTCAACGCTGTGCCGGGTCAGCACCACTGCCTCCACGATGAGCAGCACTGCGATAGCGAGCCAGGCCACGGCGCCAATGAGGGCGATGAGCAGGAGATGGTCGACGCCGGCGTGCCAGCTTTCGCTTCCGGCGGTAAGGCCCAGCGCCGTGCGGACGCCCACCAGACACAGTGCAAGCCGCAGCGGCTGGCGGGCCACCCTGGACGTGGCCTGCAGCTCCGGGCGATTCCGGTTCAGCTTCAGGACGATCTTGCGGAGCAGCCAGGACAATGCCAGTCCGGCCACCACCGCCAGGGCTGTGGCAATGAAGGGCAATGCGGGATTCAGGACAGCTAGCATCCTTTAAGGTCTATCAAGCCTGCCCCGGGCGCCGAAATTGGACAGGGGCGCAGGCGTGTCCGTCCCGGGCAGCGGGAGGCTATGGCCCGATGGGCAGCAGGAGCAGCGCCACCAAGGCGGGAACGGTGGCGGCGAGTGTCCCCGGCACGCTTTCCCATTTCCTTGGGTAGTGGCCCAGGATGTCCGCCAGAAGCATGATGGGGGCCGTGAGGACCATGTTGGCGCAGCAATAGACCACCAGGGTGTAGCCAACCACGAGGTGTCCGGTGTTGGCGGCCACCACACCCGCGATCACGCCCAGGGCGATGACCAGGTTCTTGTACCCGGTGGGGATGGCCCACATCATCACCGCACGGACGTTTTCGGGCGGCGTGCTCAGGAATTTCTGGACCCAGCGGTGGCGTTGGAGGAGGAAGCTTTCCAGCGGAAACACGAAGATGTAGATGGCGGCGGCCAACACCGCGAAAACCTGCGAGACGGCGTTCATGCACGAAGATTAGGCCGGTGGCGGCGCCGTGTTCCATCCCCGGAATGGGGGATTCCCGACGCTGCGCGGGAGCCGGGACCCTTTCATCGGCACGCGCTGCAGGCCGGGGCGCTGACTGTCGCCAGCCGGGCGCCCGGTGGGTAGCCTTGGGCGCATGCAGAAGATATCAATCGATGCGCTGGCCCGGCAGCAGCTCGAGGCAGCCCTTGCGTCCACCAACGGCCGCGCCGCCGACACCGTATACGGCGGACACGAGAAGATCCTCCGGCAGACGGTCATCGCCATGAAAGCCGGGACCCGGCTGAGCGAGCACCAGAATCCCGGCGACGCCACGGTGTTCGTGGTCCAGGGTTGCCTCAACCTGCGCGCCGGCGGTGAATCCTGGCAGGGAAAGGCCGGCGACCTCCTGATCGTTCCGCCCGGCCTGCACAGCCTCGACGCGGAAGAGGACTCCACTTTCCTGTTCACAGTGGCCAAATACCGGGACTGACCCGAATCGATTGCTCCGTAGATGTCGTTATGCCGGTGCAAAGCGACATCTACGGAGCAATCGATGGCCGGTGGTACGACATGGCGCCTGCCGGGCTCCCCCCCAGCGGAAGTCCGGCAGCCGCCGTCGTGCCACACCTGTCCGTCAGCCGCCGGACTGCACCTTGGACTTCGGGGGAGGCGGGCCGTCAGGCACGCCGCTGTCGGGCCGTCCCTTGGTGACCGGCCGCCCTGCGCCCGGTTGTTCCTGGCTGCCGGGTGCCGGCTGGCCAGTCAGCGCCGGCGCCGCAGTAGGGAAGGGGCTTGGGGACTTGTCCTCCTGCAGTCCTTCCGGGCCTGGCCGGCCGGATGCGCCGGGTCCGGGCTCCTGTACCTCCGCTGACCCACCCGGCTGCCGGGCCTCCTCCCGCTGGCCGTCCTCGGGAACCTGTCCCGGATCGGAGGACCGCTGCCCGGCCGTTGGCGGGGCTGGTGCGGGCGGCGGATTTTCCCCTCCCGGGACAGGCACGACGGCGGCGCCGGAGCATGGTGCTTCGTCGCCCGGCGCCGGGTCCGGGGTAGTCGGGGCCGGGGGTGCCGGAGCGTCCGGAACGGGCGGCGCGAACGATCGAATGATGGTGCTGATGGTTCCCTCAGCGCCTCGCCGGATCGTCTCATTGCCCGCCGCCGCGCCGCCGGCAACACCGAGTGAGGCGGCGACGGCAAGGCTGGTCAGCACCACCCGGCTCTTCTTCCGTGCTCTTCCCGCGTGTTGGCTGTTTTTATCCGCCACAGAGATGACATCCGCTGTCTCCTGCATGCCCATGAGCGCCCGCAGCGCCGCCGAAGGTTCCGGGACCTCCGTATCCCTCATTGCCTTCAGCTGCAACAGCACCCGCCGCAGCCCGGGGTCCGCCGGGAAACCGGCTTCGGCCAGGAATTGGTCCACGGCCTGTTCGTCATCCAGCCGCCGCTCAAAAGTTCCTCTGTTTGTGCTCGTCATGACCGGTCTTCTCTCAGTGCGGGGCGCAGCTTCCGGAGCCGGCACAGGGCCCGGCGCTGCAGCTGCTTGATGGCGCCGGGTGTCTTGCCCATGATTTCGGCGGTCGTTTCCACGGACAGGTCGGCCACCACCCTCAACGCAATGACCTCCTGCTGCTCGGGCTGGAGCACCGAGAGCAGGTCTTTGACGTTGCCCGAGCCTTCAACGGCGAGGAGCTGGTCCTCCGCGGAGTCGCTGCAGCGCGGATCAGCCTCGGGGGTGTAGTCCGTGGTGGCCGGCGCCTTGAGGCGGCGCCGGTGCTCATCCACGTACCGGGCGTGGGCAATGGAAAAGGCGAGGGACTTGACCCCCTTCATCCCCCCGCACACGCTCCCGAGTTGGGGGTAAAGGGCCAGGAAGACTTCCTGGGTCAGCCCCTCCGGGTCCTCGACGTTGCGGGCGCGCAGGTAGCTGAGAACGGCAGGGGAGAACTCCCGGTAAGCGGCACAAAACAGGCGCTCGTCCGGTGGTCCGGGCGCCGGTGTTTCGTCCTTGACCGTATGCATCCGCCCCCTGCGGCAGGTTCCGCGTGCGGCATTCCCAACCTGGGCGGCTGCTCCGGACCGGCGGGCCGGCCTGGAGCAGCCGCAGAACCTCTTGTCAGGCTACCGCTGCGACCCGGTGCCGTGCTTGGCCCCGTTGCCGGACTGGTGCCCGGCAGCGCCGTTGGAAGCACCCGCGCCCTGGCGCTGCTCCTGGACCTGCTGCTGTCCCGTCGCACTTTGTTCCACCTGGTCCTCGGTGGAATCGCCGGTGGGAAGGCCGGCATCCTCGTCGCCCCCTTCAGGGGCGGCAACGGTGTCGCAGTAGGTGTCGATGCCGCTTTCGCCGCCGGCGGCCCGGGCCAGCGCCGCGAAGGCGGTCGAGGTGGGGCTCAGGCCGCCGTTGGTGAAGGCGTTGCACAGGCCGAACGCCGCCGGGCCGGTGGCGTCAGGGCCGGCTGCCGTGGAGGTGGGCGCGGGCTCAGGATCCGCCGTTTCCGTGGGCGAAGGCTCGGGAGTGTCCGTTTCCGTCTCCGTTGGTGTCGGCTCCGGAGCTTCTGTTTCGGTTTCCGTGGGACTCGGGTCAGGGGACTCGGTCTCCGTGGGCGTGGGCGACGCTGTTTCGGTCTCCGTGGGCGTGGGCGACGGCGACCCGGTGGAAGCCACCACCGGCGGGCTGTCCTGCGCTGACTCTGCCATGGCGGCGACGCCTGTGCCCCCGACGGCCAACGCGCCGGCTGCCAAAACGGTCATTGCCAGCTTGTTGCCTGAGATGGTGAAGAACGACATGAGACCCTCCGTTGACGAATTTTTAAGGATTGCGATCAACTGCGCGGGATGTCCCCGCACTTAATGGATCGAAATACTCGTCATGGAGGTTACGGGTTGGCCGGAATCTTTTGACTATTTTGTCATCTTCACCGCTGACGGTGCCGTTACCGTTCCTTCGCCAGCGTCTTCTCACCCACCGGCCGCGGCTCCAGCCAGATGCGTTCGCGCGGACCCGGCGGGTAGGCGTACCGCTTTCCGGCGAGCGTGATCACCAGGGCAGCGACCACCGGGACCGCGGCCGCAACCGGCACCAGCAGTGGGCCGCCCACCACAAGGGCGGCTGAACCGTACAGCGCACCGATGGTGATGCCGAGCTGGATGGTCAGCACGGTCAGCCCGTTGGCGGCCTCGCTGTACTCGCCGCCGGCCCGCAGGATGGCTGACTGGTTGTAGATGCCGATGGCACCCAGGCCCGCTCCCCAAATGGTCATGAGCACCAGGGCCAGCGGAAGGTTCCCCGCCGCAAAAGGCAGGAAGACCATCGATGCTGCGATGGCCGCCGTCGTTATCAGCAGCGACCGGCGGGGACGCGTATCAACGGTGAGGCCGGCAACCCAGATTCCCAGGAGGCCGGAGCCGCCCAGCACGGTGAGGGAGAGGCTGATGGCATAGTCGGGCAGGGCCGCCTCGCGGATGAACGGGGCAATGTAGGTGAAGAGGGCGAAGTGCGCCAGCACCAGGAGCGGCCATGCGGTGGCCACGGACTTCACGCCCGGCTGGCCGATGGCCTTCCGCAGGGACGGTCGGGCGGCGTCGCTGATGCGGCGGACGCGGGGAAGAAGCCAAAACGCCAGGACTGTCAGTACCACGCCAAAGCCGGCGAGGACCAGGAACGCGGCTCGCCAGCCAAGGAATCCGCCCAGGGCCGTGCCCACCGGCGCACCGATGGCCAGGCCCAGGCTGTTGCCGCTGAACACGATCGCCAAGGCCTTGCCCACCTTGTCGGCAGGAACCACGCGGGAGACGAAGGGCGCCATGGTGGTCCAGAGCAGTCCGTGCGCCAGGCCACCCACCAGCCGGGCAACCATGGCGGCGGTGAAATCCGGAGCCAGCCCGACCATCGCGTTGCTGAGTGCAAAGGTCAGGACCAGCCCCACGAGCAGGGCATGGCGCGGGATCTTCCCCAGCAGCCGGGCCGCCGGAACCACGGTGACAACGATGACGGCGGCGTAGGCGGCGGCAAGGTAGCCGGCGACCGGTTCCGACACCTCCAGGCCCGTGCTGATCTGGGGCAGCAGGCCGGACGGGAGGAGCTCGGTGGTGATGGCGGTAAAGGCGATGGTGGCAAGGACCACCATTGCGGCGTAGGGAAAACGGGCAGGTTCCGGCGCAGGGATCGCGGAAGACATGGGGGAGTGATCCATTCAAGGGAGGGGGATGGAACGCGGCTCGGCTCGCCGGACAATTCCTCCCTTAAATTTACAGGATCAGCAGTGGTGTCACAGATGTGACACCGCTGCCGGATACCGAGTCAGCGGCCGGAGGACACGCTGTCCTGTCCCTGTCCGCGCAGGCGGGCGTCGAGGAGGCCTGCCGCCACCGCCGGGGCCAGCCCGGGGGCCAGCGGGAGGCGCGGAACCACGAGGCAGTGCCACAAGTGGTAGATGTCTGCCTTACCGGACCATACGGTCGAGGAGACATTGCCGTTTTCGTCCAGTTCCTGTTTCCAGGACCCGTGTTCGTAGTCGATGAACCAGTCGCGTGCGTGGTCCCAGATGCGCTCATACCAGTCTGCATATGTCTTTTCGCCGGTGGCAATGTACAGGGCCGCCGCACCTCCAATGGCCTCGGCGGGGACCCAGCGGATGCGTGTGGTGACCACCGGCTTGCCTTCCCAGTCGACGGTGTACACGAAGCCGGGATGGCCGTCCGGTTCCCAGGCGTCGCGGATGGCTGCGTCGAACAGGCCCCGTGCGTCTTCGAGCAGCCAGTCCGGGACGTCCAGGCCACGGGCCTCAAGCCCGGCGCGGAGGTGGAGGAGGAGCCGGGCCCACTCCACCCAGTGGCCCGGGGTTCCGCCATAGGCGCGGAACTGGCTGGCCCGGTCATCGGCGTTGTATTCGGGCATCGGATTCCACTCCGGGTCGAAGTGCTCGAACACCCGGTAGTTGTTGCCGCGCGCGAAGTGGTGAATGAGGACCTCGGCAATATGGAGCGCCCGTTCCAACCAGCGGTTCTCCCCGGTCACATCAGCGACGATGAGATAGGCCTCGACCGAGTGCATGCTCGCGTTCCCGCCACGGTATGCCTCGGTTTCACTGAATTCACGGTTCCAGGAGTCAAAGCACATGTTGGCCTGGTGGTCCCAGAACTTCGTGTCGGCTATGCGCAACGCTTCGTCGAGCAGCTCGCGGGCTCCCGGGCGGCCGGCGGCGACGGCGCTGGCGGCGGCGAGGAGCACGAACGAGTGCTGGTAGCCGGACTTGGTATCGTTCACCGGCCCGTTTTGGTCCACTTCGGCGTACCAGCCGCCGAACTCGTCGTCGTGGAGGGCTCCGTTGAGTGCCGCGATGCCGTGGTCCACCAGCGTCCCGGCGCCCGGCCGTCCCATCAGCGCGGCCACGGCGAAACTGTGCGTCATCCTGGCGGTGATCCACAGGTGGGTCGGCTTGTCGGCGAAGACCTTGCCATAGTTGTCCAGCCAGCCGAATCCGGTGGGGACCTTGGAAGCCTCGGCGAAACGGATCAGCCGGTCCGTTTCCGCCTCAAGCCATCGTGCGTGGGCGGCACTGTCGAGCCACGTCATGTTTAGTTCCTCTCTCTGGTGCAGGTGAAAATGTCAGGTCAGCCGACGGCGTCGGAGACGCCGCGGATGATGGTTGCGGCCGCCCCCAGGTAGGCCAGGACGATCAGGAGAATTTGGGCGGCCCGGGCCGGGACGTGCTTGGCGGCGAGGTCGCCGAGTACCAGGCCGGCCAGGCAGGCTCCGGCGACGGCGAGCCACATCGCCAAGGGCAGGACGGGGAAGGTCGCGGGAGCTGTGATGGCCTTCGAGACCAGCGAGAACGTGCCGATGGTGAAGAAGTAGGGCTGCATGGTGGCCGCGAAGGACCTGTGCTGCCACCGGGTGGCGATCGAGTACATGCTCACTGCCGGTCCGCCAACGCCCGCCGCCGTGTTCATGAACCCACTGAGGCCGCCGGCGGTCAACAGGTAGCGGCGGCGCACCGGCAAGGTGACGGACTTCAGGACCAGGAGGACGGTCAGCCCGACGGCGAGGATCACCCCGATGGAGATCTCCAGGACAGGCGCCGGAATTAGCCGGATCAGGACGGCTGCCGGAATAATGCCCAGCAGTGCCGAGGCGGCCAGGGCTGCGTACCGCTTCCAGTCGATGTCCCTCACCACCCGGAAGATGATGGCCCCTGCCGTGACGGCCCCGCACACGTTCACGAGCACCACACCCTCAACGGGCCCCAGGAGCAGGACCAGGAATGGAGCGGCGACAAGCGCGAATCCCATGCCGGTGACGCGCTGCATCCCGGCCCCCATGACGACGGCGGCCAACACCAGGCCGGTAGTGAGCACTTACGGCCTCCAGGCCACGTACTGGACCTCCTCGAACTCTTCGAGGCCGAGGCTGGATCCTTCCCGGCCCAGGCCCGATTGCTTGGCGCCACCCATGGGTGCGAAGGCAACGGAAGGCAGCGGGTCATTCACGCCCACGATGCCGGCCTCGAGCCGCTCGGGGACCTCCCAGCCGCGCCTGGGACTGCCGCTCCAGACATAGGCGGCCAGTCCCATCTCGGTGGCGTTCGCCTTCCGGACCGCTTCTTCCTCCGAGGAGAAGGTCACGACGCCGGCCGCCGGGCCAAAGACTTCCTCGGTTACCAGGAGTGCGTCGTCGGGGACGTCCGTGAGCAGCGTGGGTGCCAGGAAGGACCCCCGCGCGGGGACGGAAGTCCGTTGCGTGACGCGGCGGGCGCCCCGCTCCAGCGCGTCGTCGACCAGGGCCTGCACTGCGGACACCCGTTCGGCGTCGATGACCGGGCCGAGGTCCGGAACCGGTGCGCCGCCGTCGGGAACGCCGTGGCCGATGCTCATCTCATCAAAGCGGGCGCCCAGCTTCCGTGCGAACTCCTCTGCGATGCTGTCCTGGACCAGGAAACGGTTCGCCGCCACGCAGGACTGGCCGGTGTTGCGGAGCCGGCCCAGCACCGCGCCGTCCACCGCGGCCTCCAGGTCGGCGTCCTCGAAGACCATGAAGGGGGCGTTGCCGCCCAGCTCCAGCAGGGGCCGGACCACCCGCTCCGAGGCCGACGCCATGATCTGCCGGCCCACGCCCGTGGAACCAGTGAAACTGACCGCCCGCACCGCCGGGTGGGACATCAGGGCAGCCGTGATCTCGCGGGAGGGGCCGTGGACCAGGTTGACCACCCCGGCCGGGAACCCGGCGTCGTGCAGAACCTCGAACAGCCCGGTGGCGGCCAGCGGGGCTTTCTCCGACACCCTGCCCACCACCGTGCAGCCGGCGGCGAGCATCGCTGCGAGCTTCCGGGCCTGGATGGACACCGGAAAGTTCCATGGCGTGAGGCTGAGGGCCACGCCGATGGGCTTGCGGCTGCTGAGATGGCGGCGGCCCTGCAGTTCAGGCGGGCTGATGGTGCCGGTGGCGCGGCGGGCCTCCTCGGCGAACCAGCGGAAGTACTCCACCGAAAAGTCCACCTCGCCCTGCGCTTCAGGGAGCCGCTTGCCCGCCTCGAGCGCCAGGGTGTGCGCGAGTTCATCGCGGCGTTCCGCCAGGAGGTCGGCGGCGTTGCGCAGCAGGTCGGCGCGGTGGCGGGCGGTGGTGCGGGACCAGGTACCGAAGGCGTCGGCGGCGGCGTCGGCGGCCTTGGTGGCGTCCCCGGCGGAGCCCCAGGCCACCTCGCCCACGGTGCTGCCGTTGCCGGGGTCGGTCACGTCTTTCGTGCTGCCGGCGGCCTGCCAGGCGCCGTTGACCAGATGGCCGGCTGATTTCAAATTCACGGATGTTGCCTTTCGTTGGGCGGGCAGGGGCCTGTGTGCTCAGCCCTTGCTGGCGCCGGCGGTGATGCCTGCGACGAAGTAGCGCTGCAGGAAGACGTAGGCCACCGCCACGGGCAGTGACGCCAGGATCACGCCGGCAAACAGGAGGGGATAGTTGGTCTGGAACTCGCCCTGGAAACTCAGCAGTGCCAGCGGCAGGGTGCGGTTGCCCGGGGTCTGGATGAACAGCAGCGGGTACAGCAGCTCGTTCCAGTGGATAACGAACAGGAAGATCGCCGCGGCGGCGATGGAGGGCGCCGACAGCGGAAGTGCGATGGAGGAGTACGTCTTCCACGGGCCGCTGCCGTCAATGGAGGAGGCCTCATAGAGCTCCTTGGGCAGGGTCCGCATGAATCCGCCCAGGATGAAGACGGCAATGGGCAACGTGGAGACCACATTGGCCAGGACCAGGCCGGCGAGGTTGTCCAGGAGGCCGAGCCTGCCGAAGAGCACGTACAGCGGCACCATGTTGGCCTGGGCCGGGATAGCCATGCCTAGGACCAGGAACCCAAAGATGGCCCACGCCATGAGCCCCTTCAGCCGGGACACCGCGTATCCGGCCAGGCTGGCCAGAAAGAGGGTGAGCGGCACCGAGATGCCGGTGACGATCACGCTGTTCATGAAGGACGAGCCCAGGTTCTGGCCGCCCACCACTTCGGCGAAGTTGTCGGGGGAGAGGGAGTGCGGCAGGCTGAACGGCCCGGCGAACAGTTCCTGGGTTGATTTGAAACTGCCGAAGGCCACCACGGTCAGCGGAACGATGATGATGACCGCGTAGATGGCCAGGATGGCGCGGCGGCTTACTGATGCGAGCATGCTGCTAGTCCCCCTTCGGGGTCAGCCGGAGCAGGCGGCGCTGGAGCCAGGTGACCAGGGCGATCATCGCCATGAAGATGATCGACTGGGCGGCGGCGTAGCCGAACTCCGAGTTGGCAAAGGTGCTGTAGATACGGGTGGACAGGATGTCCAGGGCGGCCTTGGGCGGGTTGCCCGCGATGCCGAGGATCAGGTCGAACGCCTTGAATGACTGCACGGTGGTGTAGGCCACCACGATGGACGTGGCCGGGGCCACGAATGGCCAGGTGATGGACTTGAACTGCTGCCACTTGTTGGCGCCGTCCATTTCGGCCGCCTCGTAGAGTTCCTTGGGGATGGACTGCAGGCCTGCGATGTAGACAACCATCATCTGGCCGGAGTGGAACCACACCTGGGTAACTGCCACCCAGTACAGGGCCTGGGCATCGTTGCCGAGGTAGGAGCCACCGTCCACGCCCACCGTCTTGAGGACCGTGTTGGCCAGGCCGAAGTTGGGATCGTAGATGAACTTCCAGATGAAGGCCACCGACACCGAGGAGAGGATGGTGGGGAAGAAGAACAGGGCGCGGAGCAGGATGCTGCCCCGTGAGTTCTTGGTGAGGAGCAGCGCCAGGACCAGCGAGAACGCGGTCTGGGCGATAACCACCAGCAGCACGAACTTCAGGTTGTTCGTCAGGGCGTTCGTGAACAGTGAGTCCTTGGTGAACGCCCGGACGAAGTTGTCCACGCCAACGTAGTTGAACGCCGCCGAAAAACCGTTCCAGTCGGTGATGGCGTACTGGAAGGCCTGCAGCGTGGGCATCACCAGGAAGAAGGCGACGACGGCGACGGCCGGCAGCGGGAACAGGTACAGCGCCGGATTGACCCGGGTGGGGGAGCGGCGCCGCCCCTTGGCGCCGTCGACGGCTTTCTGGTTCTCCGGTGCCTTGCGCTTGGCAGCGGTTCCGGGATGGATGCTCATAGCCGTTCATCAACAATCTTCTGGGCGGCAGCGGCTGCCTGCTCCGGGCTGGTGCCGGAGATAACGGCCGTGGCGCTGGCTTCCACCGCATTGCGGACATCCAGGTTCTGGAACTGGAAGCGGGCGGCGAGCGCCGTCTTCTTCTGCAGCCAGGGGCTCAGCCGCTTGAGGTCCGGGTTGGTGTACTCCACCTTGTCCACGGACACGTGCTGTGCGGTCTGGTTGGCGTAGTAGCCGGCGTTCTCGGGTTCGGAGAGGAAATCGATCCAGGCTGCCGCGGCGGCCTGGTTCTTGCTGGCCGAATTGACGCCCAGGATGAAGGTGGCGTTGTATGCGCCCTCGTACTTTCCGTTGCCGTCCGAGGTGGTGTTGGGGAACACCAGGTCGATGGGGAACTTGGCACCCAGCCCGCGGACGGCGGCAATATGGTACGAACCGGTGGCCAGCATGGCGGCCTTGCCCTGGGAGAACAGGTTCTGCGCCGGTTCCACGGCTGTGCCGGTGGCGTTGGGCTGAACGAAGGGTGCCAGTTCCTTGTACTGGTTGAGCATCCTGATGAACCAGTCGTCAGTGCACTTGAGCTTGCCCTGTTCAATCTGGGCGCACATGTCATCCACGGGGGCATTGTTGGCGATCATGCAGTTGAACAGCTGGCCGCCGTTTCCCACGTCCCCGCCGGGCCAGGAGATCGGGATGACCCCGGCCGAGGCAAGCTTCTCGCACATGCCCAGGAAGGCGTCCCAGTTCTTGGGGGCGATCTCCGCGCCAGCCTTGTCGAAGAGGTCCACGTTGGCCATGGGCATGGGGAAGACCACCTGGTAGGGCAGGCCCAGCTGGCTGTCGCCGCTCTGGCCCGCGGACAGCAGACCCTTCTGGTAGTTCTTCACGGCCTTGCTGTCTTTGAGTTCCGTGTAGATGCCGGCTTCGCTGAAGTTCTTGAACTGGGCGCCACGGAACGTGGCGAAGGCGTCACCGATGGAGCCGCCGCGCAGCTTCTGCAGGGCCTGGGCGTTGTAGTCGTTGGAGGTGGAGATGTCCTGGGCAACCTCCACGCCCGCGTGCTGTGCAGCGAAGCGCTTGATCAGTTCGTCGAACACGGCTTTGTCCTCGCCGCGCCAGTGGGCAAAGGACACTTTGCCGGTGACGGCTCCCGTCGAGGGGGCCGCCGGTCCGGTGGCACCTCCCGGTTTGGTGGAACCGCCGGGTCCGGCGCACGCTGCCGCAGCGGCACCGAAGCCCAGGGCTCCGAAAAGGGCGACTGCCTGCCTGCGTGAAATCTGACTCACAATAATCTCCTCGTTGAGTGTTTGCTGTGTCTTGCTTGCGTACTGCTGAAAGGGGGTGCCCGGTTATCGTGCTGTGGCGTGCCGGGAGTGCCTAGGCGTTGGTCCTTTGGGCCGACACGACGTCGTCCACAACTTCACAGAGCCGCTGCAGCCGGCGGACGGCGTCAGTGGACAAGGATTCGACGACGTCGGGGGCGCCGATGCAGGACGCCCAGACGGCGCGTCCGGAGAGGAAGCCGCTGGCACCTTCGAGGCAGGCCCACCGGACGGCGTCCGGAAAGACGTCCTCGGGTACCCCGGAGGAGAGCACCACCCAGGGGCCATCGATGGCTTTGGTCAGTTCGGCGCACGCGGTGCGGACCTGTTCCTCGGATGCCTGGCCATGGAAAGGAACCTCGGCCTTGTAGAGGTCGGCGCCCAGGCCCCCGAGTTCCTTCGCTGCCGCGAGGATTCCGGCGTTCCAGTCGAAGTCGCCGCCTGCCAGCGGCTTGCGTGAGACGGGCTCGATGATGCTGATCAGCCCCGCCGACCGGCAGCTGTCCACGAATTCACGGACCATTGAGATCCTGCCTTCTGCCGGTTCATCCGGGCGGTAGAGCACCAGGAGCTTGAGGGCCTTGACGCCCAGTGCCTTGTATTTGTGCGGGTCCACCAGCCGGTCGATGGTGACCTCGCCCACCAGCTCGCCGTGGGCGGACTCGAAGTGGTCTGCGGAGGCGATCAGGCCGCAGTTCGGGTCAACCACCCCGGCTTCGATCGCCTGGTCCAGGGCGAACTGGCGGTCGATCAGGATGCCGGAGGCATACGGAGTGAGGATTTGGGCCGCCTGCAGCTTGAAGTCGCGGAGGTCATCGTCGGTGACGGGCTGGTCCGTGTGCTCGGCGAACATGTTCCGCATTGCTTCACGCTGGTCAACGGCGAGCATGGCGAATGCGCCGGAGGGGCGTTGCAGCGGGGAAAGGTCTGTGGGTGTCATGGGCTGCTTCTTTCAGTGGTCAGTTGGACGCTGGGACAAGGTTGATGGTCTGGCGCGGGATGGCGGAGCGGCCGTCCAGCCCGCCGCAGGAAGCGGCAGCGGTGCGGCCGGCGAATGCAGCGGCGTCCACCAGGGGAAGGCCGGCCGCGACGGCTGCGAGCAGGGCGCCGTGGTACACATCGCCGGCGCCGAGGGTGGACACGATGGTGGCGGGCGTGGCGGGGACATGCACCGGCTCCCCTCCCCGTTCCAGGACCAAGGCCCCTTCAGCGCCGGCGGTCGCGACGACGGCGGAGGCGCCGTCGTCGAGCGCTTTCTGCAGAAGGGCCCCGGGGGCGAGTTCCGCGCCGTACTCTGCCTGGAGCCGTTCTATGGTGGGCACGTAAAGTGCGACGCCGCGCGGGCTGAAAGCGGGGATCGGGTTGCCCGCGTCAACGCTGATGTTGGGATGGCCGGGCTCGCGGACGGCGGTGGCCACGGCATTCCAGCCCAGGTGGTCCGTGTGGACCCAGGACGCGGACCGCAGGAGTTCGAAAAAGCGGCTGCCGGCCGGGAAACTGACCGGCGGAACCGGGCGGGTGACGATGGCCCGGCTCTCGGTGGCCCTGCTCACCACGATGACGCTGGCACCGGTTTTCACGCCTGCGTCCCGGATCACGGCGGATGTATCCACGCCCTCCGATTCAAGGCCGCTGATGATGCGCTCGCCTTCTTCGTCCGCGCCAAGCACCCCGGCAAAGGCAGCCGTGGCTCCGGCCCTGGCGGCGGCAACGGCTGCCGTTGCTGCGGGGCCGCCGCCGGCGGTTGCGAAGTCCGTGGCGACGGTGCGGCTGTCCGCGGCGGGATAGTCCTGCACCAGGGCAATGGAGTCAAGCGTGGCGCAGCCTACGAAAAGCAGGGGTCCGGTTGACGGTTGGGGCACGTTCCACCTCGTTGTAGTTCCGGCTGGTATTGAAGAAATATACACATGGCATGTTGGAAAAACAACACTTTCTGTATAGTTGTGTTTGGGATACAACGCCGCGATCCCCCTCAACGAAGAGAAACGGAGCAGCACATGTCTTTGCCTTCTGCCGAACCGGTCCGGACCATCCGGTATGGCCTCATCGGGGCAGGCCACATGGCACGCGAACACGTCAGGAACCTTGCCCTGATTCCTGGCAGCAACATCACCGCTGTCTCGGACCCGACTCCGTCGTCGCTGGAAGCCACGGTGCAGGAAATCGGCCACGACGTGCAGACTTTCGGCACCCATCACGAGCTGCTGGCCTCAGGCCTCGTGGATGCACTGGTCATCGCAAGCCCGAACGACACGCACCTGGACATCCTGAAGGACATCTTCGCCAGCGGAACCAACCTGCCCGTGCTCGTGGAGAAGCCCGTGTGCACCAGCGCGGAGCAGGCGGATGAACTCGAAGCCCTTGCTGCCACCTACCCGGCCCCCGTATGGGTGGCCATGGAATACCGCTACATGCCGCCGGTCCAGGAAGTCATCCAGGCTGCGCACAACGGCAGGCTTGGCAACATCCATATGCTCTCCATCGTCGAGCACCGATTCCCGTTCCTGCACAAGGTGGATGCCTGGAACCGCTTTGCTGAGCGGACCGGCGGCACCCTCGTGGAGAAGTGCTGCCATTTCTTCGACCTGATGCGCCTGATCCTGCAGGATGAGCCCGTCAGGGTCTATGCGAGCGGCGGCCACGACGTCAACCACATGGATGAGGTGTACGACGGCCGGGTTTCCGACATGGTGGACAACGCCTACGTGATCGTGGACTTCAAGGGCGGCCGCCGCGCCATGCTCGAACTGTCCATGTTCGCCGAAGGTTCCAAGTTCCAGGAACGGATTTCCATCGTGGGGGATGCGGCCAAGATCGAAACGCTCATCCCGGTAGCCGCCAACCACTGGATCCCCGGCGACGAGGCTGAGGCCACCGTCGAGTTCAGCCCGCGCTCGCCGCTGGGCCCCGAAAAGCACGAAGTTCCCGTGGACGAGGCCGTGCTTGCCGCAGGTGCCCACCACGGCTCCACCTACTACGAGCACCTGGGTTTCCGGAAGGCCATCCTCGGCGAAGGGCCCGTGGAGGTGACCGTCGCGGACGGACTGCAGTCGGTGCGCATGGGGCTCGCCGCAGAACGTTCTATTACGGAGGGCCGCCCCGTTGAGCTTGGCAACGCCACCGCCGGGGTACGTTCTTAACTAGATACGTGTTGGAATTGCAACATCCCGCCTGGGTCCTGCCCGGCGCGTTGGGGAGGGAGAACGGCCATGGGCACCACACACAAAGAGGCGCCGCTGACGCCCCGGCAGCAAACCATTCTCGATGAACTCGGCCGGAGGGGTTTCATTTCCACCAACGACCTGGCGGCGAGGTTCGCCGTCTCTGACATGACGGTGCGGCGGGACACCCGGGTCCTGTCCAAGCGCGGACTGGCCCGGGTGGTCCACGGCGGTGTCAGCGCCGTGGACGGCCACGGCCAGAACGCGGACTTTGCAGCGAGGGTCCGGGAGGATGCCGACGCAAAACTCCGGATGGCGCGCGCCTGCCTGTCCATGATCGGGGAACGGGATGCCATCATCCTGGACGCGGGGACCACCACCTACCAGATCGCCCAGCAGCTGCCCACGTCCTTCACGGGAACCATCATCACGCACTCCGCACCGGCCATCCAGCGCTGCCTCCAGTTGACGGCGGCGCGGACCATCTGCCTGGGCGGCGAGCTGCTGCTGGACAGCCAGGCGTTCAACGGCCCCATGACCGTCAGCGCCGCTGCTGGGCTCCGCGCCAAGACAGCCTTTATTGGCGTGACAGGAATCCATGACGAAGCGTTCTATATCGAGCGGGACGTGGAACGCGCCACTAAACTCGCGCTTATGAAATCGGCGGAACAGGTAGTGGTGGTGGCAACCCACCAGAAGATGCTGCGGTACGCACTGGCGCGGCTGGCAGCCTTCGACGCAGTCGACATCCTGGTGACGGACGCGCCGCCGCCACAGGAAATCGAGGACGCGTTGAGCGCCGCGAACGTGAAGCTGATGGTGGCCGCATGACCGGCCGCCTCCGCGTCTGCCTGCCCGGGCAGGAGCTGCTGGACGCGCTCGCTCCCATGGACGGCGTCGAGTTCGTCGTGTGGGACCTGTCCGGGCCCGCGCCGGAAGGCCGGCTGGACCTGCTGGTTCCCGGCTACATGGGCAAGCCTGCGGCGCTTGCTGCGCTGGAAGGCGTGGACGTGGGCCTGGTGCAGAGCCAGTCGATCGGGTACGACGGCGTCTCCGCGGTTCTGCCCGCAGGCGTCACCTTTGCCAACGCTGCCGGAGTCCATGAGACCTCCACCGCCGAGCTCGCGGTGGGCATGATGGTCGCCTCGCAGCGCGGCATCCCGGACTTTGTCCGGAACCAGGAAAGCGGAACCTGGGACAACAGCCCACGCCCCAGCCTGGCAGACCGGCGGGTGCTGCTGGTGGGCTACGGGGGAGTGGGCAAGGCCATCGAGGCCAGGCTGCTGCCGTTTGAAACCGAGGTTACCCGGATGGCCAGCCGTGCCCGCGAGGACGGCCGGGGACCCGTCCACGGCATCGACTCGCTGTATGAGCAGCTGCCGCTGCACGACATCGTGGTGGTCAGTGTTCCACTCGGAGAGCAGACCGAGCGGCTGGTGGACGCCAAGTTCCTTGCCGCCATGCCGGACGGAGCCCTGCTGGTCAACGTCGCCCGGGGCCCGGTGGCGGATACTGACGCGTTGCTGGCAGAGACCTCAAGCGGCCGGCTGCGGGCCGCCCTGGATGTGACCGACCCGGAACCGCTGCCGGCAGGCCACCCGCTGTGGACCACCCCCGGCGTGCTCATCACCCCGCATGTGGGCGGGGCCAGCTCGGCCATGTTCCCCAGGATAGTGCGGCTGCTCAGGAAGCAGATCGGCCTCCTGCTCGAAGGCAAGGACCCGGTGAACGTGGTCCTCCCTTAACGGCAGCGGTCCCCGCGCCTATGCTTGGCCCATGTCCTCATTTGAAGTCCGCCGCAGCGCGGTTATCCCTGCCTCCCCGGAAGAGATCTTCCCGCTGGTTAACAGCTTCCATGAGTGGACGGCCTGGTCGCCGTGGGAAACAGTCGACCCCGGCATGAGCCGCCGCTACTTCGGCAATGATTCCGGCGAAGGGGCCGGCTACGAATGGAGCGGGAACCGCAGGGCGGGCAGCGGGACCATGCAGATCACCGAGTCCGTTCCGTCCAGCTCCATCGGCATCCGGCTCGAATTCACCCGGCCCTTCAAGGCACTGAACCCCACCACGTTCACTTTTGCACCCGCGCCGGGCGGGACCGAGGTCACGTGGCGGATGACCGGCGAAAACAAGGGCCTCGGCCGGGTGTTCGCCTTGTTCATGAACATGGACAAGATGGTGGGTGCCGACTTCGAGCGCGGGCTCGCAGCCCTGGCATCCACCGTCGCGGCCAGGAAGAGCTGAGGTCCGAACGGTGGGTGTCGTGGACGACGCGCTCGCTGAGGCCAGCGACCGGGACAGGGGCTGCCTGCAGCACGTGGTCGAGCTCGCCCTGTCGCTGGCCCCCGACGCGACCGAGGGCATGAGTTACGGGATGCCCGCCTTGAAACTCGACGGCAAACCGCTCGTGGCCGCCGTGTCCACGGCAAAGCACCTCTCGATCTTCCCGTTCTCCTCCGCCGTTGTGGAGGCGGTGGCCGCACGGCTGGAGGGATACTCCCTGTCAAAGGGCACCATCCGCTTCACAGCGGACCACCCCGTTCCGGACGACGTGCTGGAGGACATCGTCCGGCTCAGGATGGCCGAAATCCGGAAGTAGGCCTCGGATCTCACGCAGGCCAGGACCACGGGGACGCCAGGTACGACGACGGCACGCACCGGCTGCCTGGCAGCCGCCCCTTGGGCGGTTGCCCGGGCGGCGGGACCAATGGTCCTTACCTGCAGGCAAGCAGGTGCCTACCCTGAACCCATGGCTGACACACTTGCAAACCTCGCAGATTCCTTTAAGAACATGGGCGTTTCCCGCGCGTACGGCGCGCCGGTGAACGTGGGCGGGGAGGAGATTGTGCCCGTGGCGCTGGTGTCCTTCGGTTTCGGCGGCGGGACGGAATCCGGTGACGGGGCATCCGGCGGCGGAGGCGGCGGCTTTGTGGTGCCCCTGGGTGTGTACAGGACGGTCAACGGCCGGGCGGCTTTCCGTCCCAACACGATTGCCACCCTTGTGTGCCTGATTCCCCTGGTGACTGCTGCCGGTGCCGCCGTGCGCAAGACCCTCCGGGCGGCCCGGAAATAAGGAGTCCGCGCTGCCCGGATGCGGCGAAAAAATCCCCTATTTCGCCGCGGAACATTCGGTTCCATAATGGCCTCGTAGACTTCGGGAACCTCCCGCCGCTGTCCTGTGCCACGGTGGATCCAGGGGTTCCAGGCGGCCGCCCCGGCAATCGGCGGGAAGGACGGCCACGAGGCCCGGCGGGGGACGGCCGGACTGTTTCAGGGGGAGAGCAACGCCACCAAGCACAAGGAGATTCGTCATGCTCAAAGATATGGAAGTCATGGCTGTGCTGCCGGCCAAGGACATCGACAGGGCGCGGGAGTTTTACCGGGACAAGCTGGGGTTTGAGCCCGAGCGGACGATGGCCGACGGCGGCCTTGTCTACCGGTGCGGGAAGGGGACATCGTTCCTGATCTACCAGACGGACAACGCCGGTTCGGCCAAAAACACGCAAATCGGCTGGGCCACCGATGACGTCCAGCGGGACGTGGATGAACTGCGCGCCCGGGGCGTGGTTTTCGAGGACTACGACATGCCCGGGTTGAAGACCGAAAACGGCATCGCAACGATGGAAGGTTACGGCCAGGCGGCCTGGTTCCTGGACAGTGAGGGAAACATCCTGAACATTTCCTCGATTCCGTCTTGACCGTCGCGGCCTGCAGACGCAGGCTCTGGAGAACAAGGACGACGCCGGCACCCACCGCCCAAGGCACCCCTCACCCGGGTGCTCTGCAGCGGCGGGCCGGCGCCGCCGTCGTAAGTGTCCAAACCGAAAGGCAAAGGATGGGCGTGGAGAAGGCGGAGCAGGAGACGAAGGGAGTCACCGTCGAATTGCTGGCGACGGTGGACCTCGCGGGCGAGATCGACGGCATGGAGGGCCGGCAACTGCGGATGCGGATGGTGACCATCGAACCCGGCGGAGTGTTCGGGCCCCTTCACGACCATGCAGGGCGCCCCGGAACGGTGTACATCCTGCAGGGGACCATCACGGACCACCGTGACGGCGTGGCCACGGACTACGGGCCCGGGGTGGGCTGGCCGGAGGACCGGCACACCAACCACTGGTTGGAGAACCGTGGCCCGGTCGCGGCCGTGGAGATTTCGGTGGACATTGTCACTGGCCCGTAGCCGCCCGTGACCGTTTCTTTCACACCGCCGGCTCGCGCCTGCCCAGCGCGATTCGGAGCACACCCCGGAGGGTGAGCCGGTTCCGCCTGGTGACGGCGATGACGGCCGTCACCCCGGCCAGCAGCACCACAGCGCCGCCGGCGGCAACCGCCCAGCGGGCACCGAACTCGCTGCCGATCCATCCGACCAGGGGCGAGCCGACGGCCGTCCCGCCCTGCAGGATGGCAAGGTACAGGGCCAGTACGCGGCCGCGGAACTGCGGCTCCACGGAGAGCTGGATGCTGGTGTTGCAGCTGTTGAGGAACGTGATGGAGGCCAGGCCCACCGGAACCAGGATCGCGGCGTAGGCCCAGAACGTGGGCGCGATGCTGCCCAGGACTGTGAAGATTCCAAGCCCCAGGGCCCCGCCCAGCAGGAACCTGAGCCGCGGTCCGGAGCGGCGTGCGGCCAGGAGGGCACCTGCCAGCGTGCCCACCGCCATGATCGAGCCCAGGAGCCCGAATTCGCTGGGTCCCATCCTGAACTCGGTGGTTGCCATCAGCGAGTTGATGACAGGGAAGTTCATGCCAAACGCGCCCAAGATGCCCACCAGGACCATGATCAGCATCAGGTCCGGCCGGCGTCGGACGTAGCGGATGCCTTCAGCCACCTGGTGCTTGCTCCGGTCACCTTTCGCCGCCGGGGCGGGCTGGGTGATGCGGATCCGGAAGAGCGAGACCAGGACGGCGGCGAAGCTCGCGGCATTGAGCAGGAACACCGGACCGGTCCCCACCCATGCGATAAGGACGCCGGCGATGGCGGGGCCGGTGAGGCGGGCGGTGTTGAAGGAGGCGGAGTTCAGCGCCACTGCGTTGGAGATGTTGTCCTGGCCCACCAGTTCGGACACGAATGCCTGCCGTGCGGGGGCATCAACGGCGCTGGCCACCCCGAGGCAGAACGCGGCCACGTAGGCATGCCACAGCTGGGCGGTGCCGGTGACCACCAGCAGGCCGATGGCCAGTCCCGTGAAACCCATGGCCAGCTGCGTCCACATGAGGATGATCCGCTTCCGGTAGCGGTCCGCGAGCACACCGCCATAGGGGCCGAACAGCAGCATGGGCAGGAACTGCAGCCCCGTCGTAAGTCCGACGGCGGCACCTGAGTGATCGGTGAGGACGGTCAACACCAGCCAGTCCTGGGCAACGCGCTGCATCCAGGTGCCGATATTGGAGACGATCGCGCCGCCGGCCCAGATGCGGTAGTTGGGGTTCTCGAGGGCCCGGAACATCGCGCTCATTTGCCGCTCATTTCCTGCATGATGCGGGCCGCCTGGCTCAGGATGAGGCGGTCTTCGCCGCTGAGCCCGGCAACACGGTGGGCCAGCCAGGCGGTGCGCTGGCTCCGGGCCTCGGCCAGAACCTGCCTGCCGGCATCGGTGATGTCCACGCGGACCTGCCGGCCGTCGTCGGGATGTGCGGACCTGGTAACGAACCCCTGGTCGGCCAGGGCGTTGACGATCCTGGTCATGGACGGCGCCTGCACGTGCTCACTCTCGGCGAGCGCGCGCAGGGTACTGGGGCCGCTGCCGTTGAGCAGGGCCAGGACGGTGTACTGCCCCGGGGTGATGACGTCGCCGGTGGCCTCGACGCGGAGCCGGCGTGAGGTGCGCATGACGGCGGTCCGAAGGTCGATGGCCAGGGCATCAGGTGCGGTGGGGTCTGCGGTTGCCGGGTTTTTGGCTTGGGTAGGGGACATATAGTCGGGTGCGCCTCCTGCTGGCGGTCCTTAGCAATGCTAATTAGTTCTGCTAACTATTATGTGCCCGCATGGTTGCTTGTGGCAACGGTTGCGGGTGTGGGTTTCGCGACAGCTCCGGCACAATGGGAGCCGTGACTGGGCGCAGAATTGACGGAAATCGTAAACCCTGGCTGTCGTGGAAGGGGAAACTGAACCTGGCAGTGACAGTCCTGGTCCTTTGCCTGGGGCCGCTGATGATTGGCGTGGGCAGCTTCATGATCAACGCTGATGAAGAGCTTGCACGGATTGGAGCGCAGGCCCCCGGAACGATCGTCCACTTCGAGGACGTCACCAAGGCTTCGGAGCGCAGGATCAGGGTGGACTACACGGCCGCGGATGGGGTGCCCCGCAAGACGTTCGCTGCGGTGGACCACGACCAGCATCCCGTGGTGGGCAGCAGCGTTACCGTCATCTATGCCGAAAATGATCCGGGGCGGGCCATTGTGCCCGGCTATGAGAGTGACGGTGTGTGGGTCCGCGGCGTGGGCGTGGTCCTGACTGCCATATTCGGCGTGATGGGCCTCCTCCTGGTCGCACTGGTTGGCAGCGCCGTTCTGCGCGCCAAGTCCCGGGCGCGTCGACCGCAACAGGCGGTGTAGCAGAGCCTGGTCGCGGCCCCTGGTCTATCCGCTCCAGCCCGACGGGCGTAGGCTTTGCGCACCATGACTGAACAGCAGCCCTATGAGTTGGTCCGACGTTATCCGCACTTCGAGCTGCGCCGGTATCCGGACTATGCGGTGGCCGAAGTGACGGTGGCGGCCGATTTTGACCGCGCGGGCAACGCCGCCTTCCGGTATCTCTTCAACTACATCAGCGGCAACAACACGGCACGCCAAAAGCTCGCCATGACCGCGCCCGTGATCCAGGAACAGGGGCCACAGAAGCTGGCCATGACCACCCCGGTGCTGCAAACCGGGCCCACCCCCGGCGCCGGGAAGCCTGGTGAGTATTCGGTAGCTTTCGTCCTGCCGGCCGGCGTTACGGCTGACGATGCCCCGGTGCCCACCGATCCGAAGGTCAAGGTGCGGGCCGTGCCGGGTTCCCTTGCCGCGGTGCTGCGCTTTTCCGGCAGCGGTTCCGCGTCCGCTTTCGAGCGGCGCAATGCAGGGCTGCAGGCAGCGCTCACCCTGGCCGGCCTCACCCCGGTGGGTCCGCCCCGGTTCGCCCGCTTCGATCCGCCGTTCAAGCCCTGGTTCCTGCGCCGTAACGAAGTAGTCCAGGACGTGCAGGAGCCCCAGTCGGGTGAGGCAACGCCCCGTTCCTGAGCGGATCTAGCTCTACTGCGCGCCCTACGACGTGTGCGCGTCCCGGACAGCAGGGGGAGTCTGGCCCTGCATGACCCAGCGGTTGCCGTCGGGGTCGCTGAAGTAAGCGAACAGGACACCGCCCAAGTCCTGGACCTCGCTGATGTCCGCGCCGCGCCGGAGCAGCTCGGTGCGGACCTCGGTGATATCCGGAACCACCAACTGCAGTCCCTCCAGGCTGCCCGGCACCATGCTGGTCATTCCAGTACCGATCACCACCGACGCTGCCGAACCCGGGGGAGTCAGCTGGACCACGCGCATCCCCGGGATGTGCTCCACATCGTGGTCCAGGACGAAGCCCAGCTTTTCCATATAGAAGGCTTTGGCGGTATCGACATCGGACACCGGGACCTGGACAACCTCAAGGCGCATCTGCATGCGGGCCACTCTATCTGCGGCCGGGAGGGGTGGGAACAGGAGTCCGCTGCTGCCGGATCTGAAATGTGAAGGCGGCCCCTGCAATTGCTACGAGCCTGATCAAGAAAAGCTCAAGACTGGCTGAAGGTTTGCTGAGGAACAGGAGACTTCCCGTTCCCGCGCTTTGGCGCGTCATAGGCTCAGGCCCGATGACTTTGCCAGGGTTCAGCAGCGGGCCCGGCACATTCCGGGCCTGCTTCCCGCGGCCCTCACAAATGGGGAAACAATGTCCGACTACCGGACCCGTCCAGGGTTCAACCATCCCGCTGCTCCGCCGACGCCGCGGAAACCTCGCGCTTCAACCTTCGTCGTTGGGATTCTCACCGCCCTGTTCATGCTCCTGGGAGCTTTGAGTAGCGGTATCGGCGGCGCCCTGATTTTCCTGGGCATCTCGGCCGCGCTTACCGGCCTGTACGTCCTCCTTACCGGGCGCCGCTCCTGGGCGTGGCTGCCGGCCAAACGCAAGGCAGGCGCCGTCGTGATAGCCGCCTCCCTGGCGCTTTTCATCGGTGCTGCAGCAGCGCTGCCCCGTCTGGCCAGCGCTGACCTCGAGGCGGCCTCCTCGGAGGGCAAAGCCGCAGCCGCCGCAGCGAGCCCAACCGCCACAGCCAAACCGACGCCGTCGTCCTCGCCTTCTCCCACGCCCACGGCCCAGGAGACCGGGGAGCCCCTGGACCCGGACAATACGTACGCCCTTGCTGCCGGCGTCACCGCTACGGCACCCAACGCACAACCGGCCTACGCCACCAAGGCCATCGACCTGCTGGCCACCCTTCCCATCAAGGGCCGTGCGCCGAAGACAGGGTATGACCGTGCGCAGTTCGGCCAAGCGTGGGCAGACGTGGACCGGAACGGCTGCGACACCCGCAACGACATCCTCAAGCGGGACCTGACCGGCATCACATACACGAACAGCGTGCCGTGCAAGGTTCAGTCGGGGACCTTGGCGGATCCCTACACGGGCACCAGCATCAACTTTGTCCGCGGAGCGGCCACCAGCACCGCCGTGCAGATCGACCACGTGGTGGCGCTGAGCGATGCCTGGCAAAAGGGCGCACAGCAGTTGACG
Source organism: Arthrobacter sp. NQ7 (assembly GCF_029581595.2). Taxonomy (NCBI): domain Bacteria; kingdom Bacillati; phylum Actinomycetota; class Actinomycetes; order Micrococcales; family Micrococcaceae; genus Arthrobacter; species Arthrobacter sp. NQ7. The sequence continues at coordinate 190,598 of NZ_JARFXU020000006.1, forward strand.
CTGGAGCAGCGGACGGCGCTGGCAAATGATCCGCTGAACCTTCAGGCGACGGATGGGCCCACCAACCAGCAGAAGGGCGACGGCGACGCGGCCACCTGGTTGCCGCCGAACAAGGGCTTCCGCTGCGAGTATGTGGCACGCCAGATCTCCGTGAAAGCCACCTATGGACTCTGGGTAACGCAGGCAGAGCACGACGCGATGGCCCGGATCCTTGGCGACTGCAGCGGGCAGTTGGCGCCGACCAACCAGCAGGCTCCCGTGGCTCCCGTCGCTCCGGCTCCGGTCGCTCCGGCTCCGGCACCTGCTGCCGTTGCACCGGCGCCCGCTCCGGCTGCCCCGGCCGCCGCACCTGTTGCACCGGCTCCTGCTCCCGTTGCGCCGGCTCCGGCGCCTGCCGCCGTCTACTACGCCAACTGCACGGCGGCGAGGGCGGCCGGAGCCGCTCCTCTCTACGCCGGCCAGGCAGGGTACCGCCCTGCCCTGGACCGGGACTCCGACGGCATCGCCTGCGAGTAGGCACCGTCCTGCCCGGACAGTCCGGGACCACTTTTTACCACCATCAGATACATACCCAGGGGGAAAAATGAACGAAAGCACCATTCCAGCGACGGGCAGGATGAAGGCATCACTGGCCCTGATTGTGCTGGCCGGCCTCATGCTGACAGGTTGCGGGGGCAAGCAGGGAGCCGCTCAGGCCACACCCGCGGCAGCTGCAACCGCAACCGCTGTGGCGCAGACGACGGAAAACGTCACGGTTCCGGCTGTCGTGAACCTGACGTTGGACAAGGCCACGGATCAGCTCGAAAAGCTCGGGTTCAAGGTTGACGCCACGGATACCGTCCACGGCAAGTCGATCATGGTCAAGAGCAACTGGCAGGTGACCACGCAGGACCCAGGCAGCGGCGCGCAGGCGGCCAAGGGTTCCACGGTGCACCTCGGTGTGAAGAACCTCGATGACGTGGCTGCGGAGAAGGCAGCCGCTGACAAGGCGGCGGCCGAAAAGGCTGCGGCAGAGCAGGCGGCTGCGGCAGCGAAGGCGGCCACCGACAAGGCGGCAGCGGACAAGGCCGCGGCTGACCAAGCTGCGGCTGCCAAAGCGGCAGCGGACCAGGCTGCTGCCGCGGCAGCCCAGAATGCAGCCCAGGCTCCGGCGCCTGCGCCAGTGGCCGTTCCTGCAGCGCCCGCACCGGCGCCTGCCGCTTACTACGCCAACTGCAGTGCGGCGAGGGCGGCCGGCGCAGCACCGCTGTACAGGGGTCAGCCCGGTTACAGTTCCGCTTTGGACCGTGACGGCGATGGAGTTGCCTGCGAGCGTTAGGACGCACAGGCAGTTCTAGAACAAGCCGGGGGCCCTCCTCTTTGAGAAGGCCCCCGGCTTGTTCTGTAAGAACGCCTGGCTGCCAGGCTCGCTGGTGTGCCGGAGACCACATGAAGAAATTACGACGACGGATGGCCGCCAAGGTGCATGACTGGCCCCTTCTTCCGCGGAATTCCGGGGATTTCCCCCACCTGGATCCCCGGTTTGCGATGGGCCGGGTGTGCGTGTATTGTTTTCTGAGTCGCCGCGGGGGAGACAGTGAAGAACTGTTTACCGGGTGGCCAAAACCCCCAATTCAAAGCCAGGTTCTGGTTGCTCTTTAGGGCGCTGGGAATCGGTGTGGGGCGGTCTTCTGTTCGATGTGGGTCCTGTGATGATGGATTTGCTTCGGGGTGGGGGATCGGGTAAGTTTGAAAAGTTGCTCCGGAGCGATCCTGAACGTTGGTTTGGGTGGTGCCGGGTGTGTCTGTTGTTTGAGAACTCAATAG
>NZ_JARFXU020000057.1:0-1100 GCF_029581595.2 Arthrobacter sp. NQ7
GTTGATGACTTCGAGCATGGAGTGTTCCTCGCTGATTTTTCTAATGGCAAACGCAGGACGGTTCGACGCTGTCGCTGGGCACCAGGCAGTGCGCGACGGTTCGACCCAATCCTTTTGCGGGTGTTGTTATTCATGCGGTTTCGCGCTGTTGCGGGCCTCGTTACCGACGGCCGCTGGCGCGAAGAGGGGCGGCACTATACCTAGGCGAACGTGATCCGTCTTCCTGAGCTGATTAAAGGTTTCAGCGATGAAGAACGTCGGTGATGATGCGGGGATTCTGAATCTGCGCGGCGTCCTTGGGGTTTTCGCGGGCAGGCTCGTTTCTACAGGCAAAAAAAGGGCCTGGAGAACGAGTCTTCAGGCCCTCAAAAGGTGAGAGGTGTCTAGTCCCTCGACCTGGTGAGCGGTGCAATCAACGTTTAGGCCTTCAGCGGCACCAAACGTGGGGCAATCATGTTTTCGGGGCGCAGGATGTCGTCGAGCATGGCGTCGTCGAGCAAGCCTTCTTCGCGCACCAGTTCCAGCACGCCGCGGCCGCTTTCGAGGGCGATACGCGCGATGCGGGTGGCGTTTTCATAGCCGATGTACGGGTTCAGTGCGGTGACCAGGCCGATGGAGTGTTCCACCAGTTCGCGGCAGCGCGCTTCGTTGGCGGTGATGCCGACGATGCAGTGTTCGCGCAGCATGTCCATGGCCCGTTGCAGCAGGCGGATCGAGTCGAAGATCTTGAAGGCGATCAGCGGCTCCATCACGTTCAACTGCAGTTGGCCGCCTTCGGCCGCCATGGTCAGGGCCAGGTCGTTGCCGATCACCTGGAAGGCCACTTGGTTGACGGCTTCCGGGATCACCGGGTTGACCTTGCCGGGCATGATCGAGCTGCCAGGCTGGCGGGCCGGCAGGTTGATCTCGTTGATGCCGGTGCGTGGGCCGCTGGACAGCAGGCGCAAGTCGTTGCAGATCTTCGACAGTTTCACCGCGGTACGCTTGAGCATGCCGGAGAACAGTACGAAGGCACCCATGTCGGAGGTGGCTTCGATCAAGTCAGCTGCCGGGACCACGGGCTGGCCGCTGATCACCGCCAGGCGTTGGACGGCCAGGGC
>NZ_JARFXU020000066.1:0-454 GCF_029581595.2 Arthrobacter sp. NQ7
GTTCCAGGGAGCGCCCAACGGCCATGAGGGCAGCCATCATTTCCTGGTGGACGACTTCGTCACCGCGGTGAACAACCGGACGCTGCCCCCGGTCAACGCCTGGGTGGCCGCACGTTTCACCCTCCCCGGGATCGTGGCCCACGAATCGGCCCGGCAGAACGGCGCCCGGCTGCCCATCCGCGACTTTGGCGATGCCCCGGCCGACTCGTAGCTAGCATGGAGACCATGACATCACCGGCAGTAAAGGCTCCCCGTGGCGGCCCTGTGACGCGCAAGGACGTTGCGCGGTATGCCGGCGTCAGCACCGCCGTCGTCAGCTACGTGGTTAATGGCGGCCCCAAGAAGGTGGCGCCGGCCACCGAAGCAAAAGTGCAGGACGCCATCCGCGTCCTCGGATACCGGCCCAATGCGGCGGCCCGTGCACTCAAGCTGGGCTCAAGCGAGACCCTGGGGC
>NZ_JARFXU020000007.1:0-48501 GCF_029581595.2 Arthrobacter sp. NQ7
CCTGCAACCGGCCGGCCGAACTCGCCGTCACCCTCGCGGGACTGGCCGCGCAATCCGGGCCGGCCTTCGCCGTCGTGGTCAGTGACCAGTCAGCGGGCCAGCCCGCCTGGGAGCACCCCGCCGCTGCGGCCATGGTGCGCGTCCTGGAAGCCCAGGGCCGTCCCGTCACGCTGCTGCGGCACCTGCCACGGCGCGGGCTGGCCGAACACCGCCAGTTCCTGCTGGAGCAGTCCACGGCGGCCCAATGCCTCTTCCTGGACGACGACGTCTGGCTGGAGCCGGGAGCGCTGGAGCGGCTGAGCGGGGCGCTGGACCGGCTGCAATGTGGTTTTGTCGGCATGGCCCCGCAGGGGTTGTCCTTTCTGGGCGACCGGCGGCCGGAACAGACCGCCCCCTTCGAGGCCTGGCAGGGCCCGGTGGTCCCTGAGCGCATCCGGCCCGGTGAGCCGGGTTTTGAGCGGTGGCCGCTGCACAGCGCAGCCAACCTCAGCCACGTCAGCGCCGATTTGTCGCTCCAGCCGGGCGAATGGGTGCCCTACCACGTGGCGTGGCTGGGCGGCTGCGTCCTGTACCGCAGGGAGGCGCTGAACGACGCCGGTGGCTTCCGTTTCTGGACCAGCCTTCCGGCAGACCACGCCGGCGAGGACGTCGTGGCGCAGTGGCAGGTGATGGAACGGTACGGCGGGGCGGGCATCCTGCCCGCCGGGGCGGTCCACCTGGAGGCACCCACCACCGTGACGGACCGGCGGGTGGAGGCGTACGACGTGGTCCTGGACAAGGACCGTGTCTGACCGGGCCGACCTATAAGGCGGTGGCAGGAAGGCGCTGGTGCCCGCCTCCCGGCGCCGCCCCGGCCCGTGGATACGCGACGAACGCGAAGCGCTGCGAATCCGGGGACCAGCTGTTGACGTTGAGGGTGCCCTGGCCGCCCAAAACCGGCCACGTGTGCAGCGGTGTGGCCCAGTCGCCGGTGGAAACAAGGACGACGTCGACCGGCAGATCGGCGGGGTGGCCCTGCGTCCCGGTGGGGAAGCGGATGAAGCTGGCCAGCCGGCCGTCGGGGGAGAGGTGCGGAAACCAGTCGACCGTTCCGCTCTGCGCCAGCCGTTCGAAGCCGCTGCCGTCATGGCGGACACGGGCCAGTTGGGCATGGCCGGGGGCGGTGGTGAAGGACTCCGTGTTGAGGTACAGCCAGCCGCCGTCCGGCGAATACTCGGGCCCGTCGCAATGGCCGGGGCCAACGTCCACGCTCTCTGCCGGGCCGCCGCCGGATGGCATGGTCCGGAGCCGGCCCGGCAGTCCGAAGTCGCCGCCCTCGATGTCCACATACGCCAGCCGCCGGCCGTCGGGGCTGACGCCGTGGAGGAAATGGAACGAGCCGTCGTCGTCCGTGATCCGGGTCGCCTGGCCTCCCAGGAGGGGTGCCCGGTAGATGTGGCCGTCCTCCCCGGACAGGCAGACGGTGCTCCCGTCCGGGGCCAGGACGTGGTCATTGTTGAGCGCGGGGACCCCGGTGAGCGGAATTTCCTTGAGTGCACCGCTGGCCAGTTCCAGCCGCCACAGCCTGCCGTTCCCATTCAGGATCAGCGCCCGGCCGTCAAGCGTCCAGTTGGGTGCCTCAAGGAGCATATTCCCGGTGGCGTATGCCATCTCCTGATCGCCAGTGACGGAGGCAACCCGGATTTCGCAGTGCTGGCCGGGCTGCAGGCTGCGCATCGAGGATTCAGTCCTTGCTGCTGAAGGCGGCGTCGAAGCTGGTTTGGGAGGCGGGGAAGTCGTACTTCTTGAGGTTGGCGAGGGCTTCGGGGGCGCCGTGGAGGCGGTCCATGCCGGCGTCTTCCCACTCGATGCTGATGGGGCCGTCGTAGCCGATGGCGGCGAGGGCCCGGAAGGAGGCTTCCCAGGGGACGTCGCCGCGGCCGGCGGAGACGAAGTCCCAGCCGCGGCGCGGATCGCCCCACGCCAGGTGGGAACCCAGGACGGTGTTGCGTCCGGTCTGGCGGACCTTGGTGTCCTTGCAGTCCACGTGGTAGATCCGGTCTTTGAAGTCCCAGATGAAGGAGACGGGGTCGATGCCCTGCCACATCATGTGCGAGGGGTCCCAGTTCAGGCCGAACGCTTCGCGGTGGCCGATCGCTTCGAGGGTGCGGACGGTGGTCCAGTAGTCGTAGGCGATTTCGGAGGGGTGGACTTCGTGGGCGAAGCGGACGCCGCATTCGTCGCAGACGTCCAGGATGGGGTTCCAGCGGTCGGCGAAGTCCTGGTAGCCGGCGTCGATGACTTTGTCCGGGACAGGCGGGAACATGGCCACGTATTGCCAGATTGAGGAGCCGGTGAACCCGACGACGGTGTCCACGCCGAGTGCCTTGGCGAGCCGGGCGGTGTGTTTGAGTTCCTCGGCGGCGCGGGTGCGGACGCCTTCGGGGTCACCGTCGCCCCAGACCTTGGACCCGACAATGGCCTGGTGCCTGAAGTCGATGGGGTCATCGCACACGGCCTGGCCCTTGAGGTGGTTGGAGATGGCCCAGACCTTGAGGTTGTACTTGTCCAGGAGTTCGAGCTTGGACTCGACGTAGCCGGGTTCGTCCCAGCGCCAGGCGTCCAGGTGGTCGCCGGAGACGGCGATTTCCAGGCCGTCGTAGCCCCAACCGGAGGCCAGGCGCGCGACTTCCTCGAGGGGCAGGTCGGCCCACTGGCCGGTGAACAGGGTGAAGGGGCGGGGCATGGTCAGGCTCCTTGGCTTAGTGGCGGACGACGGTGAGGGTGCTCTTGTTGGCGGCGGATTCCTCCACCGCGTTCAGGACGTACTGGACGTTCAGTCCCTCTTCGAACGACGGCGAGGGCCGGCTTCCGTCCTTGATGGCCAGCAGGAAGTCGCGGACCTGGTGCGTGAAGGTGTGTTCCCAGCCGATGATGTGGCCCTGCGGCCACCAGGCCTCCAGATAGGGGTGGTCGGGTTCGTTGACCAGGATCCGGCGGAAGCCCTGCTCCCGGACCGGGACGGTGGCATCCAGGAAGCCGAGTTCGTTGAGGTTTTCCAGGTCGAACAGCAGGCTGCCCTTGTCCCCGTACACCTCGATCTGCAGGCTGTTCTTCCGGCCGGTGGCCACCCGGGACACCTCGACGGAGGCGACGGCTCCGGAGGCGAGGGTCAGCGTTGCCCAGGCGGCGTCGTCGACCGTCACCTCCTCGGTGCCGTTTTCCCCGGGGCGCTGCCCCACAAAGGTGTTGAGCCGGCCGGATACCTCGGTGACCTGGTCGCCCAGGAGGAACAGGACCTGGTCGATGGCATGGCTGGCGATGTCCCCGAGGGCGCCGGACCCGGCGGTTTCCTTCCGCAGCCGCCACGTCATGGGTGCCTGGGCGTCGGCGAGCCAGTCCTGCAGGTACGCTGCACGGACGTGCCGGACGGTGCCCAGCCGTCCCTCTGCGATGAGTTCCCGGGCCAGGGCCAGGGCGGGGACGCGGCGGTAGTTGAAGCCGATCATGGACTGGACGCCGTTGGCGCGGGCCTTCGCGGCCGCGGCCGTCATGAGTTCGGCTTCGGCGAGCGTGTTGGCCAGGGGTTTTTCGACCAGGACGTGCTTGCCCGCCTCCAGCGCCGCGATGGCGATCTCGGCATGCATCCAGCCCGGGGCGCAGATATCCACGACGTCGATGTCGTCGCGGGTGATGACGGTGCGCCAGTCCGTGGCCGATTCTGCCCAGCCGTACTTGGCTGCTGCCTCGGCCACGGCGCCGGCATCCCGGCCCACGAGGACCTTCTGTTCGAAGGCCGGGACGTCGAAGAAGCTGGCCACGTTCCGCCACGCATTCGAATGCGCCTTGCCCATGAAGGCGTAACCGATGGCGGTTACCCCCAACGGGCGGGAGGCCGGTGGTTCTGACGTGTGTGCGGGTGTGGTCATGATGCGTTCCTGCGTGCTTCCTGCTTGCTGGACGGTGCTGGATCTTGCTGGACGGTGCTGGATCTTGCCGGGGATGCTGGCTGCCGGGATGGCGGGTGCCGGGGTGGCGTCCGTGTCAGAGGGTGGCGGACTCCGGCGCCCAGTCCTCGGGGAGTGCGGCGGAGGCCGGGGCTGAGCTTTCGACGTTCACGAACGTGCCCGAATCGATGGATTCGGAGATGGACACCATGGTGTCCAGGACGTGGTACGCCAGTTCGCCGGTGGCCCGGTGGGCTGTCCCGGCCCGCAGGGAGCGGGCCATGTCCAGCACGCCCATGCCGCGGCCGTTGGCGGGCCCGGTGGCCGGGACGGTGGTCCAGTCCTCGTCGCCGGCGCGCCAGAGCTTGATGTCACCGGTGAAGTAGTTGGGGTCCGGCAACGACAGGGTGGCTTCGGTTCCGGTGATTTCCACGAAGCCCATCCGGGTGCGGGGGGACTCGAAGGAGAAGACGCTGTGCGAGGAGGCCCCGGATTCGAACTGGGCCATGGCCGAGACGTGGGTGGGCACCTCGACGGTGAATTCCTCGCCGGCCTTGGGCCCGGAACCGATCACCCGCACGTCCTTGGCCTTGGACCCGACGGCGGCCACCTTGCGGATGGAACCGAACGCCTGGACCAGGGTGGTGAGGTAGTACGGACCCATGTCGAACAGCGGGCCCGCGCCATGCTGGAAGAGGAAGGCCGGGTTGGGGTGCCAGGATTCCGGGCCGGGGGTCTGGAACGTGGTCATCGCGGTCAGCGGGGTGCCGATGTCGCCCCGCTGGATCAGGCGGAGGGCGGTCTGGATGCCGGCGCCCAGGAAGGTGTCCGGGGCGCAGCCCAGGCGGATGCCGGCGGCGTCAGCGGTTTTGAGCAGGCCCAGCCCGGATTCCCGGTCCAGGCTGAACGGCTTTTCGGTCCAGACGTGCTTGCCGGCGTTGACGGCGGCCGTGGCCACCTCAACGTGCGCTGCGGGGATGGTGAGGTTGACGATGATTTCGACGTCCGGGTGGTTCAGGGCCTTGTCCACGCCGCCCCACTCGGCGATGCCGTACTCCGTGGCGCGTGCCTCGGCGGCTTCCTCGAACAGGTCGGCGATGACGTGGACCTTGACATCCGGGAAGGCCGTGAGGTTATCCAGGTACTGCTTGCTGATCACGCCGGCGCCGATGACGCCGACGCCTACCGGGCCGCTGCGGACCGGCTTGGCTGCTGGGGTGCTCATGCCTGGGCTCCTTCTGCTCCAGTGGTGCTGTTGCTGTTCAGGAAGGCCAGGGACTGGGCAATGCCCTCGAAGATGTCACCGGCGTAGTCGTCGAACTCCACCACGCCCACCTCCAGGGACTTGGCGGCTGCGATGACGTCCAGGACCGGGACCTTGCCCTGGCCCGCGGGCTGCTGGGCCTTGTTGTCCTTGTTGAGGGGGCCGTCCTTGATGTGGATGAACTTCACCCGGTCACCGAGCCGGCCCAGGAGCTCCACGGGGTCCTGGCCGCCCACTGCGGCCCAGTAGGTGTCCACTTCCAGGACCAGTTCCGGATCCAGCAGCGACGCGAAGTACTCAAGGGCGGTCCGGCCCTCGATGGTGGACTCCAGTTCCCACGCATGGTTGTGGTAACCCACGCGGATGCCGTACTCCGCACCCTTCCTGGCGGCAGCATTCAGCTTCCCTGCGGTGGCCTGGATGTCTTCCGCTTTCTGCCAGTGCTCGGCGGGCAGGAACGGGTCGATTACCGTGCTGATGCCCAGTTCCCTCGCCGCCGCGAAGATTTCGTCCTGGTCCTGGCTCATCAGGGGTGCGTGGCCGGACGGCGCGGTGAGCCCGTTTTCCTTCAGGGCAGCGCCCAGTTCGTTGGCCGTGGCCACGAAGTTGTACGGCTCGACCTGCGTGAAGCCGATCTCCGCCACCCGCTTGATGGTCCCCGGAAGATCTTCCGACATGGCGTTGCGGAGGGTGTAAAGCTGCAGTGAGTACGACATGGATTTCCTTTGGTGGTTCTGGTGGTCGTGGAGGTCGGGGTCAGCGGCCGGCGAGCGAGCCGCCGATGCCGCCAACGCTGAAGTACTTGTTCAGGGTGGCGAAGACGATAACGGGCGGAAGCATCATGACCACGGCCAGGGCCATGACGGATGTCCAGTCAGTTGCATTCTGCTGGAAGAAGGACTGCACGCCCATGGGGAGCGTGAAGATTTCGTTGGAGCGGAGGAACACGATGGCTACGAGGTAGTCGTTCCAGGCGAGGAGGAAGGCGAAGATGGCGGTGGAAAGGACGCCGGGAAGGGAGTTCCGCAGCACCACTTTGGTGAAGGACCCGAAGACGGAGCAGCCGTCGATCCAGGATGCTTCCTCCAGGCTGATGGGGATGGAGTCGAAGTAGGCGGCCATCATCCAGGTGGCCACGGTCATGGTGGAACCCACGTAGATGATGGTCAGGCCCAGGAGGTTGTCCACCAGACCCATGCCGGCGAACAGGATGAACAGCGGCACCACGGAGGTGATGATGGGGAGGGACTGCATCACGAACAGGAGCAGGGAGTACCCGGAGACTGCCTTGCTGCGGCCCCGGGAAAGGACATAGCCGGCCGGGGCCGCGACGGCCACAGAGACCACCACGGTGGACAGGGTGGTGACCAGGCTGTTCTTGAGCCAGGTGGCTGCCAGGGTCTTGGAGAAGACGTTGCCGAGGTTTTCGAAAGTCAGCCCGGTGGCGGTGCTGTTGGGTCCGGGGGTGAAGGCCAGCAGCACGGTAACCATGATGGGAACCAGCACGATCCCGGTGATGATCAGGATTGCTGCGAAGCGCCACCAGCGGCCGCGCTGGCCGGCTTCGGAGAGGACCCTGCGCCGTTTGGCGGCGTCGATGCCGAGTGCGGGGCCGGATTCGGGATGGGCGTGAAGGACTGCGCTCATTATTCGACGCTCGACTTTCGGATCTGGCGGTACAGGATGACGGAGATGACCACCAGGGTCATGGTCATGAGGAAGGCGATGGCGACGCCGGGTCCGGTGGCGAAGTCCTGGAACACGGTCCGGTAGGCCAGGACCACCAGGGAGGTGGTGGCGTTGACCGGGCCGCCGCCGGTGAGGAGGTAAATGGTGGGGAAGTCGTTGACGCAGAAGATGGTCATCAGGATCCAGCTGATGTACGTGGAGCGGGCGATCAGCGGCAGGGTGATCTGGGTGAACTGCTGCCAGCGGCTTGCCCCGTCCATGCTGGCTGCCTCGTAGACGGTGGTGTCAACGGAGGCCAGGGCGGCGGAGATCATCATCATCATGAAGGGGAAGCTGACCCAGACCTTGAACACCATGACGGTGACGGAGGCCAGGGTGGGATCCGCCAGGAAGAGCGGGGTGCCCATGCCCAGATTCCGGAACAGCGCCGGGATCAGGCTGTCCGGGGTGGCCACCAGCCAGTTCCACGCGGTGGAGGACACCACGATGGGCACCACCCAGGGCAGGAGCAGCAGGACCTTGAACGTGTTTCTTCCCGGGATCCTGGTGCGCAGGAGCAGGGCCAGGCCGAGGCCAACGAGCCAGGAACCGAAGACGCCCACGATGGTGAACCACAGCGTGAACTGGGCCGCCTTCCAGAACGCGGGCGACGTCAGGACGGTGGCGAAATTCTGGCCGCCCACGAAGTTTCCGGTCTGGAGCAGGTTTCCGTCGTGTGTGGCCTGGATGGCGGCGTAGATGAGCGGGTAGCCGTGGATCAGGACAAGGAGGACCACGGAGGGGAGCAGGAGCCAGAAGAACGTCCTGGTGGCCTGGGCCGAGAGTTTGCTCTTGCGCTTGCCGGGGGCGGCCCCGGACCCGCCGAGGGCAAGCCCGCGGCGGGCCCGGGCAAAGCCGGACTGGGTGGTGGTGCTGGACATGACCGGGTCCGTTCTACTTCTTCAGGACGGACTCGAGGCCGGACTGGAAGGTCTTCAGGGCCGTCTTGGCGTCGGCCTTCCCGGTGATGATCGTCTGGCTGAACTGGTTCAGGGCCTGGCCGCCGTCCAGCGCGGCGAGGTTGGCATTCAGCGTGCTGCCCTGGGCGGCGAAGGTCTTGGCGATGGGCTGCCAGTCCTTGACGATCTTGACGTTGTTGGGATCGTTGGCGAATTCGGGGATCTCGGTGATCGACTTGAAGACCGGCAGGGCGGACATCAGCTTCTTCTGCCACAGCTGCTTGAGCTGGCCCAGGTAGTACACCAGGAACTCTTCGGACGCGTCCTGGGACGGGGTGTTGGTGTACATCATGATGTTGTTCGGGAAGACGATGGTGGCCTTGTCCCCGTGCGGGCCCTTGATGGGGTCAGCCACCAGCAGGTCGCCGGAGGTGTCGCCCACGCGCTGCGGGACGTTCACCTGGAACAGGCCGTAGCCCGCCTTCCCGTCCTTCCACTGGGCGGACATGTTGTCCGTGGTGTAGCTGACCGCGGCCGGGTCGACGATGCCGTTGGACACCAGCTCCAGCACGAACTCCATGGCCTCGACGTTGCGGTCATTCATCAGGTCCAGCTCGCCGTCCTTGTTCCAGACACCGCCGCCGTTGTTGACCATCATCATGATCATGGAGTGGTTGGCATAGTTGTTGCCCGCGCCCGCGCCGGTGGTGAAGCCGAACGCACCCACCTTCTTCAGCGCCTTGCCGGCTTCCAGCAGCGACGGCCAGTCCGTTGGCAGCGCGACGTTGGCCTTTTCGAACAGCGACTTGCGGTACCAGAAGACGCGCATGTCCAGCTGCCAGGGGACGGCCACATAGCCCTTGTCCGACTTGAACGGATCCAGCACGCCGGGCAGGAAGTCGTCGAACTGGCCATTGGCCTTCAGCTTCTCGATTACCTTGTCCGCATAAGCAATCTGGCCCTGCTGCTCGAACTGGAACGCCTGGAAACCGCCGCCGGTGGAGACCGCGGGTCCTGTCTTTGACGCGATGGCGGAGGAGAAGGTCTGGTAGAAGTTGTTCCACTGGATGATCTGGTAGGACGCTTTGGCGCCGTTGGCCCCCGAGAATCCTTCCGCGATGCCCTTCGCGGCATCGTTGTAGGCGGGGGTTGCCCAGGGCATGTCCCAGAACTTGACGGTGCCGCCTGCACCGCCGCCGCCTCCCTGGGTTGCCGAACCGCCACCGCAGGCAGCCAGGAGCGGGGCTGCTGCGGCGGCAGCCGTCAGGCCGAGGAAACCGCGCCGGGAGAAGGAGCGGCGCTGTTCGGAAGTTGCGTTCATGATGTGTCCTTTCGGGACCGGCGGGCGCGGCGCGCCGTAGATGCGGTCCTGCTCATCGTTGAGAGTGGAGGTGGGACTGTGTGTGCGTTGGACTGCTTGGCTGTTGGACTGCTTGTGTGGTTGCGTATCGGTGGACTGGTTACGTGGCAGCGAGGGTTGCGTAGAGGTCGGCCAGCCGGGCGAACCCGGCCAGGTCGTCCGGCAGGGTGCCGGCGCCAAGATGGTCCTTCAGGCGCCGCCACGCTGACCGGTGGGCGGATTCGTAAAGCGTGGGGAGCATAAGTTCGCCGTGGGCCCCGGTGACCCGGACTGTCGCAGGCCAGGCGGCGTCCGGATCGGGCACCTGGACGGCCACCCCGCCGTCGGCGGTGTAGAGCCGGATGTCGACGCCGGCCGGCCGGGCAGCGGTGAACACGCCCTGGGCGGTGAACGGGGCGCCGTTGGCCAGCCTGCCGCAGACCGTGTACCCGGTGGTGTCGCTGCGGATGACGCGCACGCCATCCAGCTGCCCGCTGACTGCCAGCAGGGCGGCGAGGTGTGCAGCCAGGAGCTCCTTGGATTCCGTGCCCGGTGCCGAAGCCGCAACACTGTCCAGCAGTGCGGCGGTGCCCAGGGCACTGCGCACCGCACCGCGGGCGTCCGGCTGGCCGCTTCCGGCCACCAGCGCAGGATTCGAGGCCCAGCGGAGGTCAAGGACGACGGCGGTTCCAGCGGCATGCGCCGCAGCGGCCAGTTCCGTGGTGTCCTCGGGAACCGGGTTGACCACCACGACACCCCGCGTCCCGGCCGCGACAGCGGCGGCCGCCTCAGTCGTCCAGCCCGCACCGCCGGCCAGCACCAGCACGTCGGCCGTGCCTGCCTGGTCTTCCCCGGCCGGCTGGAACGTTGCGGGCAGCGAAGCCAGGGTCTGCGTGACCGCCCCGGCCTCCACTGCGGCCGGGGTTGCCGACACCGTGTACTGGCCGCTCATGCGGAGACTCCTGCTTTGTCGGCGGCTGCATGCCCTGCCGCGGCGGCCGCCACCGTGGCCCCGGCGATGTCGAGGGCGAAGGTCAGGTCATCGATGAGGGCCTGGGCGGACGGAGCCTGCCTGGTTCCGCGGGCCAACGCGGCAAGTTCGCGCCATTCGCCTTCGTAGCCGTTGTGTCCGTAGGGGCCGAAGCTGTTGGTTTCGCTGCCGCGGGAGAAGGTGGCGACGGCGGATCCGGCCTGGACGTAGGACGGGGTGAAGTCGATCCGGAGCGCCTCATCGTCGGCGATCGCCTCGAAGGTCCATTCAGGCTTCCACGTGCTGCCCATGACGGCGCGCAGTTCGATGGACCGCGTGGGGGTGCGCAGCGATACGGCGTAGCCGAACGGACGGACGTGGAATACCTGCAGCACTTCGACGTCGGCGAAGTCGGGGGTGAACCGGCGGACCAGCGGCAGGTCGTGGATGGCCAGCCCCATGATCCCGCCCTGGAGTGCGCCCTTGATGACCTCGACGTCCCCGTAATCCGGGTTGCCGGAAGCAGGCCGGGTCACGATCTCGGTAGCGAAGTCCTCGAAGCGCGCATTGGGCGGCAGGACTATGGAGGAGCGGATCGTATGCACCCGGGCCGGGAGGTCGTCCCAATGCTGTTCCCCGGCGAGCCAGCCGGGGTCGAAGGTGTGCATCGCCCCGACCACGATCGGTACCCCGGTTTCGGTGCTGACGGCCGAGATGCGTTCGGCTTCGGCTGCGTTCATGGCAAAGGGCTTTTCGCAGAGCACCGCTTTCTTGCCCGCCCTGCAGGCTGCGATGACCTGCTCTGCGTGGAACTGGTGCGGGCTGCAGATCGCCACGATGTCCACGCCGGTGTCACCCAGCAGGTGGTCAACGCTGGTGCTGGCGGTTGCGCCAACCCGCGCCGCCACGGAGGAGGCAACTGCGGGATCCACATCCATGATGTGCCGAACTTCCAGGATGTCCCGGAGCCGGGCCAGTGCGGGGAGGTGGATGGCCTGGGTGACAGGTCCGGCGCCGAGGATGCCGACGCCGAGGGGCCGGTCTGGTGGCGCTGCATGGTGGGACAAGTTCAATTACCTCTTTGTAAGCGGACTCAAGGGGACCAGGGATAACTGCCGGTGATGGGAGACATCGGGCGAACCGATGTGCCCTGAGTCACAACCTAGAACCACTTTTGACGCGCGTCAAGCAAAAGTTGTTTGTTGCGCGTCATTCTTCTGCCATCGTGACAGCCATAAGTAAGAGTGTTATGACTGAGGCATGACTTCTACAGGCTCGGGGAAACAGCCCGGAAAAGATTCCGACGCCGGCAGCCTGTCCCGTGCCGGAGACCTGTTCCAGCTCCTCCGGGACGGCAAAGCCCGGACCCGTGCCGAACTCGCGCTGAGCACCGGCCTCGCCCGTTCAACCGTCGCCTCCCGCATCGACGCGCTGATGCTGTCCGGACTGGTGGGTCCGGCAGGTGAGGCGCTCTCGAGCGGCGGCAGGCCGCCGTCGCGCTTTGCCTTCAACCCGGCCGCCCGGCTGGTGCTGGCTGTGGACGTGGGGGCCACCCACGTAATCGTGGCGGTCACTGACCTGGGTGGGAAGATCCTGGCCGAGCACCGGCTGGAGCAGCAGGTGGCCGACGGGCCGGAAGCGGTGCTGGACCAGGTGGTGGCACAGGGCAGGGAACTGCTGGTAGCGGCCGGACGGAGCGTCGCGGAACTCGCGGGAATCGGGATCGGGCTGCCCGGGCCCGTGGAACACGACAGCGGGAAGCCGGTGAAGCCGCCCATCATGCCGGGCTGGGACGGCTTCGACGTGGTCAGCTACGTCCAGCGCTCACTGCCCGTGCATGTGCTGGTGGATAACGACGTGAACATCATGGCGCTGGGCGAGCAGTCGGCCCACTGGCCCGAGCACAACAACTTCTTCTTCGTGAAAGTGGCAACCGGCATCGGCTCCGGGATCATCAGCAACGGCGAACTGCAGCGCGGCGCCAACGGCACCGCCGGGGACCTGGGCCACGTCCAGGTGGCGCGCGGCGCGGAGGTCCTGTGCGCCTGCGGAAACTATGGGTGCCTGGAGGCGCTGGCGTCGGGACCCGCCGTCGTGCGTTCCCTGAAGGGCCAGGGACTGGAGGTGGCAAAGGCCGCTGACGTTCTCCGGCTGGCGGCCGACGGCAACCTGCAGGCCATCCAGGCGCTGCGCCAGGCGGGCCGGGACATCGGCGAGGTGCTGGCGACGGTGGTCAACCTGCTCAACCCGTCCGTGATCGTGGTGGGCGGCAGCGTGGGTGAGACCGGGGAGCACCTGGTGGCAGGCATCCGTGAGGTGGTGTACCGGCGCTCTCCGCCGCTGGCCACCTCGCACCTGCGCATCAACGTTTCCCGGGCCGGCGGCCATGCGGGCGTCCTGGGCGCAAGCCAGCTGGTCACCCAGTATGTCCTCTCCCCGGCCGTCATCGAGGCCACGCTGGCCGGGGCGATCGCCGGGTAACGCCGCGGACTCTGCGTCCCCGGCGTTACCCGGCGGACTGCCCTAGGCTTCCTCTTCCGCGTCCGGCGCCTCGGTCAGGACCAGCGCGGTCCCCCCGTACGCGGGAAGCTCCAGGAAGAAGCTGTGCAGGTCGTCCACCTGGCCCACGGTTTCCCCGCTGAACAGGTCCTGGACATTGGCGCCGGACGGCAGTTCGTTGGACTGGATGCTGCCGGCGATGTCCTGCCCGGAGAAATTGAGCGCCGTAACCTGCAGGGTGCCGTCCTTCAGCCGGTTGACCAGCACCAGCGCGCTGCGGTTGGAGACGTCCGGCACGTCGAGCAGGGTGCCGGTGGCGATTCCGTTGTCCTCACGCACGGCAAGGATCCGCTGCAGGCGCCGGGCGAACGAGTCTTCGTCCTTCAGCTGGTCCGGCAACGAGCCGTAGAGGCTCCGGGCCCGCGGCATCCCGGCGGAGGACGTGGTGGCGTCAGGGCTGGTTCCCATGAGGTCGTGCGCGCCGCGGTTGATCCAGCGCGTATCGCCCTGCGAGGTCAGCTCCCGGACGCTGCTGCGGTCCAGGGCCATGATGCCCGTGAGGTCCCAGCCGGACAGGGCGAAGACGCCGGGCTGCAGGGCGTTGTACATGGCCAGCAGCAGGTGGACGTCCCGGATCTGGGCTTCCTGCTCCGGGGTGACCGAGGCGGGGTCCTTTATCCCCAAGGCAGCCATGATGAAGCTCACCGAGGTGCAGGCGATGCCGTTGGTGGTGAACACGGCGTTGTAAGGCCCGTTCTCTCCGGTCAGCCGGTCCCGCAGGGTCTGCTGGACCTGTTCGGCCAGCTGGGCTCCGGTCAATTCCTCGCCGTTGAGCTCGAACATTTCGTCCCGGTGGCCGGCGGCGAAGTGCAGCAGTTCGTAGGTGAGCTCGTCATGGTTCTGCAGTGCGTGCACCAGCGAGGCCTGGTCCACCCCGATTTCCAGGGACAGGCGGAGGGTGAGCCTCAGGAACTCGGTGTCCGACGTGACAAGGGCGTAATGGTACGCGGGCCGCGTGATGAAGTCGTAGGAGAGGTCCGGGCCGGACTCCGAGGTTGCCTTGATGTCGTCGATGGTCAGGTTCAGTTCCTGGAAGGAGAACCCGCCCACTTTGCGGATCATGGAGCCGATGAGCTGGTTGGCGGCCTCGGACAACGGGTGGCCCTCGGACCAGCCGGGCTGCTCTTCGGCGCTCTTTTCGACGCCCAGGAAGCCGTTGGCGTCCAGGCGCAGCGCCCCCGTGCCCAGGTCCACCAGCGAATGCAGGGCATCGCCCACCACCAGGCGCATCCCGGCGAAGGTGGGGTCCAGCCAGTTGATGGACGGCTGGCCCGCCTTGAAGTAGTGCAGGTAGACCCAGCGGCGGGTCTTGCCGGTGGTGTCCACGATGGGCCGGGTGGCGCTCCAGTTGGTCTCCTTCACGCCGGGCTCATAGAAGATAACGCGCTGCAGCCGGCCGATGATGTAGCCGGCCTTTTGCAGGGCCTGTTCGGAGTCGGGGCTGAGGTTGACCGAGTCGGCGCCCTCGGGGACGTCCGGAAGCAGGTGCCAGTCCTCCTCCGGGATGTCCACCATGTGGTAGATCCCGGGGTAGTCCCGGAAGTTCATTTCGGCCAGCCGGAAGTCCGCGCCCTTGCCGGTGTGGCCCGGGACGATGTCGTCGATGACGGTGCCTTCGTGCTCGGCGGCCACCTCGCACATCCGCCGGAACTCCTCTTCCGTCCCGAAGACCGGGTCGATGGCCATGCTGATGCGGTCGAAGTGCCCGTCCACGCTGGGTGTGTGGGACCAGCCGCTGATGCCGCCGGCGAGTTTCACCGGTCCCGTGTGGATGCCGCGGATGCCGATTTCGCGGAACGCCTTCCACATCTCCGGATCACCCAGCGCCGAAAGGAACGACTGGCCGGTCCGGGTGATGAAGGACAGCGGGTAGGCGGTGAACCAGACAGAGGCGCGTTCGACGGCGGCCCGCGGGTTGGGGTGCGCATAGGAGTTCTGCCACATGCTGGCCTGGCCGGACAGTTGGCGCGCCAGCGTGTTCGCATCCCCGAGCATCGCCTGGTTCCGCAGCCACTCCACGTACGCCGCGTTCCGGCCGTCGAATTCAAAGGAAGGCCTGGTGCCTACGAACTGGCGACGGCGCGCAATCGGCCGCAGGGCCTTGGGCCGCGCCGCGAAGAACTGTTCGTCGAAATTGACATCCAGCTCCGCTGACGGCTCGGTGCCGGCCTCCACTTCGCCATTACCGGCGGGTGCATCCGCTTCTGAAGTGCGCTCGCTGGTACCTGGTTCCCGCATAAGCTCCTCTTTCCATTGCTCGTTTCCGTGCTGGCATGGATGCTCCAAGACCCCTTGCTCAAGGACAGGTACCCAGGCGAACAAGGGACTATTCGCGTTCCCTCTCCCGATGCTACTGTGCAGCGGAGCCGGTGGCGGGGCCACCGGCGCGCCGCCTGCCCCTAACGCGGCCAATCCCCCTTGTTTGGCCACCGTCCACCCCCAACCGGCCATCCGGTCGTATTCTTAGAGCACAGGTTTTGCAGTGGGCCCGGAGCTCTAAGAAGCAAGGCTGGAACATGGCCGCTGATCCCATGGGGCAGGTTCGCTGGGGACCGCTTCCAGTTACCCCGGAGCCGGTTTTCGACAGCAAGGATGTCGAAAACTATCTCTGGGAAGTCACCCATGACCTGATGGTGGAAATCAACGGCGACCGGCGCGGCATCGGCTGGGCAGCCACCCTCTTCCGGCTGGGCAAAGGCCGCGCACTTGCGGCCAGTACCGAGCAGGCGCGCGAGGCGGACCGGGAGCAATGCTCGTTTTCGGACGGCCCGGTCATGGAGGCGGTCCGCAGCGGGGAGTTCGTCCTGGTGTCAGACCTCGGCATGGACCGCCGCTGGCCGGGTTACGCCAGTGCTGCCGCCGCCCACGGAGTCCAGTCCCTCCTCGCCGTCCCCATCCTTTCCGAAGGCGGCACCAGCGCAGCGATCAGCCTTTACGCGTCGGAGCCGCACACCTTCACCAGCGACGACCTGGTCAGCAGCCGGAATTACGCACGCGAGGTGGCCCGGGCGCTGCGGGTTGTGCTCCGCGTGGCCGGGCGGGCGGAGGCGACGGCGGGCCTCGCCGTCGTCCAAAGCTCCCTGGTCCTGGTGGACCTGGCCGTGCGCAGCCTCATGAACGAATACGGACTCACCCGGGAGGGCGCGCTGCGGTTCCTGCAGACGCAGGCGCTGCACCATGAACTGGACCTCCGGGACGCGGCCCTGAACGTCGTGGCCCCAGGCGGGCTGGACCGCGGGGCCGGGCAGCCTTCGGGGCTGCGGCAGGAAACGTACGACGGCGTGGCGGAGCTGCCGCGGCCGCCGGCGGCGGGGCGGGACTTTCCAACCGGGACGTCCCCCCGCAGGAATGCCCGGACGGGGAAGGAACCTCCGTCCGCCGCAGAAGGGAGGACGGCATGACCGTCGAGAAGCAGGAACTGCGTTCCGTTGCGGAAGGACCGGGCAGGCACCCCTGGCACCGGTTCGTTGCCCTCGGAGACTCCTACACCGAAGGGATTGGCGATCCCGAACCGCTCAGCCTGGGCGGATTCCGGGGCTGGGCCGACCGGGTTGCGGAGGAACTGGCGTCCAGCGATCCGGACTTCGCCTATGCAAATCTGGCCATCCGCGGCATGCTGCTGAAGCAGATCCTGGACAGGCAGCTGGCGCCGGCGCTGTCCCTGAAGCCGGACCTGGTGGCCGTGGCTGCCGGGGGCAACGACATTATCTTCAAACGGGGCGACCCCGACAAGCTGGCAGAAAAGCTCGACCAGGCCATCGGCACGCTGTCAGCCACGGGCGCCACCGTGCTCCTGTTCGCGGGACCGGACTGGGGCAACACGCCGGTCTTCGGCAAGATCCGCGGCCGGGTGGCCATCTACAACGAGCACCTGCACAGGATCGCGGTCCGGAACCATGCCATTATGGTGGACCTGTGGTGCCTGCCGGAGCTCCAGCATGCGCTGATGTGGGATCCGGACCGCCTGCACCTATCGCCGCTGGGCCACCACTCGGTGGCCGTGGCAACCCTCGACGCCCTGGGCGTGCCCCACGGACTCAAGCCGCTCCAGCCGCGTCCGCTTCCGGTCCATGGGTGGACCCAGGCCCGGGCCGAGGACCTGGTGTGGGCGCGGCAGTACTTTGTGCCCTGGGTGCTCAAGCGGCTGCGGCCCCACCAGGCTGACGACCTGCTGACGGCCAAGCGCCCGCTGCCCGGTCCGGTGTTCGGCCAGGGCCGTCCCGGCCCGTTTCCTCCCGGCCACCCGGCAGTCCAGGCCGCTTCGCCCGGCATGGCCGCCGGCTTCCGGCTGGGACCGGAAGAGGGGGCGGCCCCGGACAGGGTTGCCTGAGGCCGCTACCGCTTCCTGGGGGAACGCTTGCCCTCGGCCTTGGCTGCAGCTTTTGCTGCGGCCTTCGCCGCTGGTGGCAGCACGCCCGGCTCCGTTTCGGGTTCCGCCACGGTCCCGCGTGCCTTTGCTATGGCCTTCATGCCGTGGTAGATCACCAGGGCGGCGGCGGATCCCAGCGCGATCCCGGTGAACTTCAGGTCGCCGATAGTCCAGGTGTAGTCGGCGATGCCGATGATCAGGGCGACTGCGGCGGTGGTCAGGTTGACCGGGTTGGCGAAGTTCACCTTGTTCTGTACCCAGATCTTGACGCCCAGGATGCCGATCATGCCATACAGCATGGTGGCCGCGCCGCCCAGCACGCCTGCCGGGACGGTGGCGATCAGTTCGCCGAACTTGGGCGAGAAGCTGAGCAGGATGGCGAACATGCCCGCCACCCAGTAGGCCGCCGTCGAATACACCTTGGTGGCAGCCATGACGCCGATGTTTTCGGCGTATGTGGTGGTGCCGGACCCGCCGCCGAGGCCTGCCAGTACCGTGGCGGCACCGTCAGCCATCAGCGCGCGCCCGGAGACGCCGTCGAGGTTCTGCCCCGTCATGGCGGCGACGGACTTCACGTGGCCGATGTTTTCCGCCACCAGCACCAGGACCACCGGGACGAACAGGCCCAGGACGCCGATGTGGAACTCGGGCGTCTGGAAGTGCGGCAGGCCCACCCAGGCTGCGGCGTCCATCTTGTCGTACTTCACCTCGCCTCGGAGCATCGCCACCAGGTAGCCCACCACCACGCCCACCAGGATGCTGAGCCTGCCCAGGATCCCGCGGAACAGGACGCTGACCAGGATGATGGTGACCAGCGTGACCAGGGCCGTGATGGGCGCCGCATCGAAATTCTGCTTGGCGGCGGGGGCGAGGTTCAGGCCGATCAGCGCCACGATGGCGCCGGTGACGATCGGCGGCATGAGCCGGTTGATCCAGCCGGCGCCAAACTTCTGCACCACCGCACCCACCAGCGCCAGGGTGGCACCGGCCAGCACCACGCCGCCCAGGGCGCCGGGGATGCCGAACTGCGCCTGGGAGGCCGTGATGGGCGCGATGAAGGCGAAGCTTGAGCCAAGGTAGCTGGGCACCCGGCCCTTGGTGATCACCAGGAACAGCAGCGTGCCGATCCCCGAGAAAAACAGGGTGGTGGCCGGCGGCATCCCGGTGATGATGGGAACCAGGAACGTGGCGCCGAACATGGCCACCACGTGCTGCATTCCCACCCCGATCGTCAGGGGCCAGGCCAGGCGCTCATCCGGGGCCACCACCTGTCCGGGATTGATGGTCTTGCCGGTGCCGTGCAGCTTCCATTTGATTCCAAGCATGCTCATGGGAAGGAATGCCTTTCAGGGGGTGCCGCGAGGGGGCAAAGAATAACTCGGTCAAGAATACCGCCAAGTAATTCCCGGCCGCCTGCTGTGGCCAACGTCACCCGCCGTCATGGGAAGAGGGCCGAAGCAGTTGAAGTTGCAACTATGGAAAGCACAGAGGCCACCCCAGCTGGCGGGGAGGCGCAGCGAAAGGTAAGCCAATGACCATTGCCCATGAAGAAGCGGTTATCGATTCGGCAGCCGTGGACGCCATCTTCGCCCAGGCCCGCACCGCCAACTCGTTCACCGGCGAGGTGACCGACGAGCAGGCCCGGGCCATCTACGAGCTCACCAAGTTCGGCCCCACGGCCTTCAACTCCCAGCCGCTGCGCGTGACCTATGTCCGGTCGCCCGAAGCCCGCGCCACCCTGGTGGACGCGCTGTCCCGCGGCAACCAGGCCAAGACTGCCTCCGCCCCGCTCGTGGCCATCCTCAGCTACGACACCGACTGGGCCGGCAAGTGGGACGAGTTCCTGCCCGGCTACAACGCCCCCAAGGCGATGTACGACGCCGACCTGGAGCTTGCCGCGGCCACGGGAAACAACAATGCCCACCTGCAGGCGGGCTACTTCATCCTGGCCGTCCGCTCGCTCGGCTTCGCCGCCGGCCCGATGACCGGTGCCGACTTCGCCGCCATCGACGCCGCCTTCTTCCCGGCCGGCGACCAGAAGAGCTTCCTGGTGGTCAACATCGGCCAGCCCGGTGCCGACGCCTGGGGCGACGCCAAGCCCAAGTTTTCCTATGACGAGGCCGTCCGCACCGTCTAACCCTCCCCGGGCGCGCCATCACTTCCTGCCCCCTTTTTCCCAACGCCCCATCACCTTTAACCCCCTTTTCCCCAACGCGCCATCACCTACTGATGGCGCGTTGGGTTTTTAGGGGCGGGAGGTGATGGGGCGTTGGGTTTTTAAGGGCGGGAGGTGATGGGGCGTCTGACGGGCGGGTGGAAGACTGGGGGCATGCCGATGCGGAACCTCATCTTTGTGGCCTTCGTGGAGCCGGTGGCTGAGGGCCAGGTTTTCCCACGGACGGACTGGCCGCTGCACATCACCCTGGTGAGGTTCGACGTGAGGTTCGACGCCGGCAATGCGGCGGGTGCGGACGTCGCCGAACGCCTCGCAGGGCTCGCCGACGTCCCGGTTGCCGCAGCGTTGGGCACCCCGCTGACGGTGGGGGCGGACGCCGGGTTCGGCCGCGACGGAAGCGTGCCGGTCAATCTCGTGGCCCCAAACCGGGCCCTGCAGCAGCTGCATGAACAGCTGGTGCACCTGGTGCCGGAGGTCGGCGGCAGGATCCTCACCCCGCGCCACACCCTCGCAGGCTACCGGCCGCACATCTCACACCACGGCAGCAAACGCCTCCACCGGGGCGACGCCGTCGTGCTCGACCGCGTCGCCCTGGTGGACATGGCCCCCGGCGGGGACCACGCCATCAGGCAGGTCCTCCGGCTGTGGAGCCTTGACGCCGGCGGCTAGGCGATGACGCTGTCCACCAGCGCCTTGGCCTCGGCCTGCACCTGCTTGAGGTGCTCCTCGCCCTTGAAGGACTCGGCGTAGATCTTGTACACGTCCTCGGTGCCGGAGGGCCGGGCCGCGAACCAGGCGTTCTCCGTGACCACCTTGAGGCCACCGATGGCTGCGCCGTTGCCCGGAGCCTCCGTGAGCTTGGCGGTGATTTCTTCCCCTGCCAGCTGCGTGGCGGTGACGTCACTGGCGGAGAGCTTGCCCAGCTTGGCCTTCTGCTCGCGGGTGGCCGCGGCATCAATCCGGGCGTAGACGGGCGCGCCGAACTGGTCCGTCAGCCCCTTGTACAGCTGCGACGGGGACTTGCCGGTGACCGCGGTGATTTCGGAGGCCAGGAGGGCCAGCAGGATGCCGTCCTTGTCCGTGGTCCAGACGCTGCCGTCCAGCTTATTGAAGGAGGCGCCTGCGGATTCCTCGCCACCGAAGGCACCCTCGCCTGAGAGCAGGCCCGGCACGAACCACTTGAAGCCCACGGGAACCTCTACGAGTTTGCGGCCCAGGCTTTCGGCCACCCGGTCGATGATGGAGGAAGACACCAAGGTCTTGCCGACCACGGAGGCCGGGTTCCAGCCGCTGCGGTTGCGGTAGAGGTAGTCGATGGCCACGGCCAGGTAGTGGTTGGGGTTCATCAGGCCGCCGTCAGGGGTGACGATGCCGTGCCGGTCGGCGTCGGCGTCGTTGCCGGTGGCGATATCAAAGGCCGCCTGGCCGGAGGCGGCGGCGTCCGACATCCGTTGGATCAGCGAGGCCATGGCCGACGGCGAGGAGCAGTCCATCCGGATCTTCTCGTCCCAGTCCAGGGTCATGAAGGCCCACTGCGGGTCCACGGTGGGGTTCACCACGGTGAGGTTGAGGTGGTGGCGCTCGGCAATCTCGCCCCAGTAGTCCACGGACGCGCCACCCATGGGGTCCGCGCCGATCCGGACGCCGGCGTCGCGGATGGCGTCCAGGTTCAGGACGGACGGAAGGTCGTCCACGTAGCTGCTGAGGAAGTCGAATTTGCCGGTGGTGTCAGCGGCCTGGGCGTCTGCGAGCGGAATCCGCTTTACGCCGCGCAGGCCGTTCTCGAGCAGTTCATTCGCCCGGTTGGCGATCCACCCGGTGGCGTCGGAGTCGGCAGGGCCGCCGTGCGGAGGGTTGTACTTGAAGCCGCCGTCCGCGGGCGGGTTGTGGCTCGGCGTCACGACGATGCCGTCTGCCTGCGGGGCCCCCGGCGCAGCCTTCCGGTTATAGGTGAGGATGGCGTGGCTCAGGGCCGGGGTGGGGGTGTAGCCGTGGCGGGCATCCACCAGCACCTGGACGCCGTTGGCGGCGAGCACCTCCAGGGCGGAGTTCTGGGCGGGCTCGCTCAGCGCGTGCGTGTCCTTCGCCAGGAACAGCGGGCCGGTGACGCCCTGCGCGGCCCGGTACTCCACGATGGCCTGGGTGATGGCCACGATGTGCTGCTCGTTGAACGAGGACTTGAGGCTGGACCCCCGGTGCCCCGAGGTCCCGAACACCACGCGCTGGCCCGGATCACTGAGGTCCGGTGCGATGTCGTAGTACGCGTCAAGGAGCGCAGTGATGTCAACAAGGTCCTGGGGTTGGGCAACTGTGCCCGCGCGGCTAGCCATGGCTCCAGCATGCCAGAACCTGGCACGAGTCAAAACGACCCGCCCGAAATGCGGCCCCTGTGACCTGCCGTGACGGCGCCAACCAAGTAGTCCACCTGAGTACACGGTCAGGAAAGTACCTATATACCGGGCCTTCGGCGCCCTGCTAATTTCAAGGAAATTCCACGAAATGACCGAAAGGAACGGACGACGGCGGCCCGCCGCCGTCGTCCTGTCCGGCAAGGAAACGGGGACGTCCAATGGGGGCAGGAGACGGGGCAGCGGAGCAGTCCAGGCTGGCGGCCGAGCGTGTGGCCCGGCTCAAGCGCCGGCTGGACGAGGCCGAGCGCTGCACGAAGGCATGGGACGCGGGCTCGGTGGGGGAGCGGGTGGTGGCAGACAAGCTCAGTGAACTGGTACCGCGCGGCTGGTATGTACTCCACGACGTGCACTGGCCGGGCCGGCCCAAGGCGAACCTCGACCACGTCCTGGTGGGACCCGGCGGGGTAGTGGTGGTGGATTCGAAAAACTGGACCGGTGAAGTGCGGGTAGCCTCCGGTGTCCTGTGGCAGGGCCGTTATGCGCGGACCCAGGCGGTGGAAGGTGCGCTGGCCCAGTGCGCCGCCGTGGCCTCGGTGCTGCCGCCCCCGCATCGCAGATTGGTGCGTCCCCTCATCTGCATGGCGGCCCAGCCGGACCTCTTCGGCGTGACGGCGTCGGACGTTGCCGTGGCCGGTTCGCAGCGCGTGGTGGACGCGATTGCAGCGTTGCCCGCTGTGCTCGACCAGCAAGCCGTGGTGGGACTCTACGAACAATTGGGCCAGCTGCTGACCCATGAGCAGGAACCGGGCATCACGGCCCTGAGGAATGTGCGGCCCGGAACTGTGGTGCGGCCGGCCGGAGCGCTGCCGCCGGCCGGTCCCGCTGTGGCGCCGGACGTGGAACTTCCGCACGGGCAGTCCCCGCACGGTGGACTCCGCCCTTCCCAGGGAGCGGGCCGAAGCCACAGCAGGGCAAGGCACCCCGCGGGACGCGGGCTTCCTCCGAAAGGAAACCAGGCGGGACGGGATGCTGAAAAACAGGCGGCCCAGCACCCGGCCAAGCAGGCAGGACACCGCGCAGCGAAGCCGGCGGGACAGCATACGGCGGACCATGCTGGCCGGGGCCGGCACGGCCGGAACAGCAAGGCGCAGCAGCCCGCGGGAACCAGCGGCGCGAAGCTCGCCCTGCTGGCAGCCTTCGTCATTTTCGCCGTGTATATCCTGCCCTACTTGGGCCGCTAGGGCCGTCGGCATCCACCGCCCGCAGCCGTTTGCGCGCGGCGCTGCGGACGGCGGCGGTAAGGCGGTTGAGCCGTTCCGAATCCAGGGTCCAGGCCTGCCAGTAGAGGGCAACGTCCTCGTGGCCGTCCTCGTCCAGCCGCACCAGGGAGCCCAGCTCCAGCTCATCCGCCAGCTGGAGTTCCGGGATCATTCCCCAGCCCAGGCCGGCCTTGATGGCCGCGAGGAACCCCTGGGAAGAGGGGATGGTGTGGGTTGGTGGTTGCCGGGAGACCTCCTTGTGGGTGAGCAGCTGCTGCTGGAGAGTGTCTTTGCTGTTGAATTTCAGGACCGGCATGGCCGCCCAGTCGAGACGTCCGGAGCCCCAAAAGCGGTGGCGCAGGCCGGGTGCGGCCACCGGGATGTACCGCATCAAGCCCAGCGGTTCCACCCGGCATCCGCTGACCGGCACGGGATCCGAGGTCACGGCCCCCATCACCTCGCCCTCACGGAGAAGCTGGCTGCTGAACCCCTGGTCCTCCAGGTGCAGGTTGAGGGCAGAGTCCTCCCACCCGGCGGCATCGCCAAGCACCGGCAGGAACCAGGTGGCCAGCGAATCCGCGTTGACTGCCACGGGCAGGTGCGCCCTGGCGGCCGGCCCCGTGCCCAGTGCCGCCGACGTCTCCGCTTCCAGCACCTGCACCTGGCGGGCCATCCGCAGCAGCAGCGCCCCGGCGTCGGTAGTGGCGCACGGCACCCGGCGGCGGACCAGGACCTGGCCCACGGAGGTTTCCAGTGCCTTGATCCGCTGGCTCACCGCGGATGGTGTGATCCGGAGCAGGTCGGCCGCCGCCTCGAATGTTCCCTCATCGATGACTGCCGCGAGGGCCCTTAAGTGTTCCAAATTCATGAAGCTATTCTAATGATCCTCAAGAATCGGTTATTTGCCTGCATTTGCGGGTGACCGTACCGTCGAGGGCATGTGGACTGCGGGAATTACAGGACTGCTGACCGGGCTGGCACTGATCGTGGCAATCGGCGCTCAGAACGCGTTTGTGCTGCGCCAGGGCGTCCGGAAGGAACACGTCGGCGCGGTGGTGGCCGTATGCATGGCTGGCGACGCCGTGCTGATCCTGGGCGGAACGGCAGGAATCGGCGCAGTGGTGACCCGCTTTCCCGAGGCGTTGGAGGTCCTTCGCTGGGCCGGTGCTGCCTACCTGCTCTGGTTCGCAGCGCGCTCCTTCATGGCAGCCCTGAGGCCTTCTTCGCTGGCGGAGCAGGAGCCCAGGTCGAAGAACTCGGTGATCGCCACGACGGCCGCGCTGACCTTCCTCAACCCGCATGTCTACCTGGATACGGTGGTGTTGCTGGGCAGCCTCGCCAACCAGCAGGGCGCCGGCCTGCGGTGGGTCTTCGCCGGCGGAGCCGTGACGGGGAGCGTCCTGTGGTTCTCCGCCCTGGGGTACGGGGCCAGGGGGCTGGCTGGTGTGCTCCGCAGCCCCCGGACCTGGCGATGGATAGACGCCGGCATCGGCTTCCTCATGGTCTTCCTGGCCATCCGCATGGTCCTGCACTGAAGTAGGCTGTAGCCAGAATTCGCAGGGGAGAAACCATGAGCAACCAGCCATCCCAGGGGCCCGACCGCCAGAACGGCGATTCACCCTGGCCCAGCTACCAGCCGCCGCAGTCCGGGCAGCCGCCCTACGGCCAGGGCCCCTACGGCCAGGCCCCCTACGGCCAGGCTCCGTACAACCAGGTCCAGTACGGCGACTCCCAGTACGGCAACTCCCAGTACGGCCAGCCGCAATACTTCGGTCAGCAGTCCTACTACGGCAGGCCTGTTGAGCCCAAGACCCTCAGCATCGCCAGCATGGTCTGCGGTATCGCCTCGGTCATCATGGGGTGGCTCATGCTGCCCCAAATCGCTGCCATTGCCACCGGCCACCTGGCCCTGCGCCGGGAACCGTCCGGCAGGGGGATGTCCATCACGGGCCTGGTGCTGGGCTACCTTTGCCTGCTGGGGTACGGCGCCATCTGGCTGCTGCTCATTATCGGCCTGGCCGTCGCGGGCAGTGCCGGGTCCAACAGCGGGACCTTCTAGCCGCACCTTGGAGTCCACGGCGGCCTGCTGCTAGCGGAGCAGTTCCACGTCCGAGACCAGCTCGATGTGGGCCAGCATGGCGTTGGCGGCGGCCCGCGGATCCTGCGCCCTGATGGCATCGGTGATTTTCCGGTGGGACGCCAGTGACTGCTCGGGCCGCCCGGGCTGGCCCAGGGACTCCATCCGCGTCTCCAGGATCATCTCCGCGATAAAGGCCATCAGTTGCGCGAGGACCGAGGAATGCGCCGCGGCGGTGATGGCCTGGTGGAACAGTTCGTCGCCATGCGTGCCGCGGTCGCCGTCGTTGATTTCCTGCGCCATGACGTCCAGCGCATTGTCGATGGCGGCGAGGTCCTCCTCCGTCCGCCGCTCGGCCGCCAGTGCCGCCAACTTCACTTCGAGCGTGCTGCGTGCCTCCACGATTTCCGGCAGCCGGCTCTGGTGTTCGCGCAGGCCCTTGATCACTGAGGCCACGCTTGGACGGCGGGCCAGGACAGCCCCGGTTCCATGCTGCACGTCAATGACCCCCAGTACTTCCAAGGCCACCAGGGCCTGGGCGAGGGTAGCGCGGGAAACTCCCAGCCGCTCGGCAAGGTCGCGCTCCGCGGGCAGGAGGTCGCCGGGACGCAGCTGGGCCGACTCGATGTAGGCGAGGATCTGCTCCACCAGCTGTTCGTAGAGCCGTGGCCGCGTGACGCGTTCCAGGCCCATCCGTGCAGTCTTCTCCACAAAGCCCTCCCTTGGGGTTATCCCTGTCCAGAATACTCCCTCGTTCTATTGACAGATAGACTCACTGTCTAAGAGGCTAGTCCAGTGAGCCAGTAACTCACGTCACATTCTTTCCCCCAACGGAGGACCAACGATGTCCGCTCCTGTCTTGTCGATCATCATCCTGGCGGCGATGTTCCTGCTCGCCACCGTCCTGCCCCTCAATATGGGTGCCCTCGCGTTCGTCGGTGCCTTCCTGCTCGGCTCCGTGGTGCTGGGCATGTCCACCAACGAGATTCTGGCCAACTTTCCCGGCGGCCTCTTCCTGACCATCGTGGGCGTCACGTATCTGTTCGCCATCGCCCAGAACAACGGCACCATCGACCTCCTGGTGCGCGGTGCCGTCAAGTTGGTGGGCAGCCGCGTCGCCCTGATCCCATGGGTCATGTTCGCGATCACCGCTGTCATCACGGCCGTGGGCGCGCTCTCTCCCGCCGCCGTCGCCATCATTGCCCCCATCGCCCTGAGCTTTGCGGGCAAGTACAAGATCAGCCCGCTCCTGATGGGCATGATGGTCATCCATGGCGCCCAGGCCGGCGGCTTCTCGCCCATCGCTGTCTACGGCGTCACTGTCAACGGCATCCTGGCCAAGACCGACCTCGCCTTCAGCCCCACGGCGCTGTTCCTCTCGAGCCTGGTCTTCAACCTGGTCATCGCGCTGGTCCTCTTCGTGGTCCTGGGCGGCAGGAACCTCCTGTCCTCTCGGGTGGGCCAGTTCGTGGAACAGGCAGCGGAGGCGCGCATGGCAGTCAGTGTCGGCGCCAAGGCCGGCGCGGACGTTCCCTTCAAGGGCTTCGGTTCCGGCATGTACGGGCCCCGCGACCCCGCGGGTGACGGCGTTGCCGCCACCAAGGAGCGCAGGGAGCGGATTCCGCAGCTCGTCACCATTGCCGGCCTGATCGTGCTGGCCGTCGTGGCCCTCGGCTTCAAGATGGACGTCGGATTCGTTTCCATCACCATCGCCATAGTCCTGGCCCTGGTCTCACCCACAGCCCAAAAAGGCGCCATCAACAAGATCAGCTGGTCCACCGTGCTGCTGATCTGCGGCATGCTGACCTTCGTCGGCGTGCTGGAGGAAGCCGGCACCATCGAATTCGTCTCCGGCGGCGTCGCCGGAATGGGCATGCCGCTCCTGGCCGCACTCATCATTTGCTTCATCGGCGCCGTGGTGTCCGCCTTCGCCTCGTCCACGGCCATCCTGGCCGCACTCATCCCGCTCGCCGTGCCGTTCCTCTCCACGGGCGAGATCGGTGCCGTCGGCGTCATCTGCGCCCTCGCCGTTTCCGCCACCATCGTGGACGTTTCGCCCTTCTCCACCAACGGCGCCCTGGTCCTGGCCAACGCGCCGGAGGGCGTGGACAAGGACCGGTTCTACAAGCAGATCCTCGGCTACAGCGGAATCGTCATCGTGGTAGGACCCGTCCTGGCCTGGCTGGCGCTGGTGGTCCCCGGCTGGCTGTAGCCGCCAACGGACCGGCCGGCGCCCGCACTTCAGAAAGGAAAACCCAGCACATGAGCACAACCGAAACCACCCGAGGCCCCCTGGCCGGACACCTCGTGGTCGACCTCAGCCGGGCATTGGCCGGACCGCACGCCGGCATGATGCTGGCGGACCTTGGCGCCCGCGTCATCAAAGTGGAGAGCCCCGGCGCCGGGGATGACACCCGCGGTTGGGGCCCGCCGTTCGTCGGCCCCGAAGACGACCTGCAGTCCACCTACTTCATGTCCTGCAACCGCAATAAGGAGTCCATCAGCCTGGACCTGAAGAGCGGCGACGGCCAGGCGGTGCTCCGCGGCCTGCTGGAGCGGGCAGACGTGGTGATCGAGAATTTCCGGCCCGGCGTGATGGCCAG
Organism: Arthrobacter sp. NQ7; assembly: GCF_029581595.2. Lineage (NCBI taxonomy): Bacteria > Bacillati > Actinomycetota > Actinomycetes > Micrococcales > Micrococcaceae > Arthrobacter > Arthrobacter sp. NQ7. Next base: position 27,521 of record NZ_JARFXU020000007.1, read on the forward strand.
GCTGGGCTTCTCCACGGCCGCCATGCACGCGCTCAACCCCCGGCTGGTGATCCTGTCCATCACCGGTTTTGGCCATGACGGACCCGAATCCCAGCGCAGCGGCTACGACCAGATCCTCCAGGGCGAAGCCGGCCTCATGTCCCTGACCGGTTCCGGGCCGGACGACCCCCAGCGCGTGGGCGTCCCCATCGCCGACCTGCTCTCAGGCATGAACGGGGCGGTTGGCGTCCTGGCGGCCCTGGTCGAGCGGAACAGCACGGGCCGGGGCCAGGTGGTGCGCACCTCCCTGCTGGCATCGCTGATCGGGGTGCATGCCTTCCAGGGCACCAGGACCACGATCGCCGGCGAGGTGCCGCGCGCCCAGGGCAACCACCACCCGTCCATCGCCCCCTACGGCCTGTTCAACTGCAGGGACGGGAGCGTCCAGATCAGCGTCGGCAGCGAGAAGCTCTGGCACTCGTTCGCCTCCGCCTTCGGGCTGGACCCGGCCGCCCCGGGCTTTGCCAGCAACGCCGAAAGGGTGCGGAACCGCGCCGGGGTGGTTGCCGCCGTCGAACGCGTCTTTGCCAGCTACGGCGCGGCGGAGCTGCTGGACAAGCTGAACGACGCCGGGATCCCGGCAGGGAAGGTCCGCTCCCTGGATGAGGTGTACGCCTGGGAACAGGTGGCGTCCCAGGGCCTGGTGGTGGACGTGCAGCATCCACTCCTTGGCAAGGTGAGCCTGCCCGGGCCGCCGCTGCGGTTCTTCGCGCCGGGGGACACGGCCGAAACCACCCGCACCGAACACGACGCGCCGCCTTTGCTGGACGAGGACGGGCCGGCGATTCGGGAATGGCTGGGCCTGGCCTCTGCCGCAGCCGGGGCGAAGTAGGCATGGCGACGGCGGAAAAGGTACGGCACATGAACGCAGCCGAACTTCTGGGCGCGGTGGTGGACCCTGGCTCCTTCGTTTCCTGGGACACGGAACCGCAGCAGCCGGAGCTGTCCGCGGAGTACGCGCAGGACCTGGCCGGCGCCCGGGAGCGCAGCGGCGCCGACGAATCCGTGCTCACCGGCGCCGGCCTCATCCGCGGCCGCCGAGTGGCGCTGATCGTCAGCGAATTCTCCTTCCTGGCCGGGTCGATCGGCCACGCGGCGGCGGAAAGGATTGTTGCCGCCGTCGAACGTGCCACGGCTGAGGGGCTTCCCCTGCTGGCCGGCCCCGCCTCCGGCGGAACCCGCATGCAGGAAGGGACGCTTGCATTCCTGTCCATGGTCAAAATCACCGGCGCTGTCCGTGCCCACCGCCAGGCCGGCCTTCCCTACCTTGTCTACCTCCGGCACCCCACCACCGGGGGCGTCATGGCGTCCTGGGGATCCTTGGGACACATCAACGTGGCCGAGCCCGGTGCCCTGCTGGGTTTCCTGGGCCCCAGGGTGTACGAGGCACTCTACGGCCAGCCGTTCCCGGCGAACGTCCAGGTGGCGGAGAACCTCTTCCACAAGGGATTGATCGACGGGGTGGTGGAACCGGGCGATCTTGCCGACCTGGTGGGCCGGGCACTCGCCATGCTGTCCCCGGGGGATCCCGTGGCCGGCCAGGTGCGGCCGGCTCCCCCCGAAACCCTGGGCATCCGGCCGTCAACGGTTGATGCCTGGACGTCCATCGAGCTGTCCCGCCGGCCGCGGCGCCCCGACCTGCGCCAACTGCTGAAGTTCGGCGCCACCGACGCGCTGCCCCTCAATGGCACGGGCCAGGGGGAAAAGGATCCGGGGCTGCTGCTCGCGCTGGCTCGTTTCGGAGGCCAGTCCTGCATTGTGCTGGGCCACGCCCGTCCGCTCCGGAGGGACGCGGCCGGGATGGGGCCCGGATCGCTGCGCGAGGCCCGCCGCGGGATGAAGCTCGCGGAGGAACTGCGGCTTCCCCTGCTCACCGTCATCGACACTGCCGGTGCGGCGCTCTCGCAGGAAGCGGAGGAAGGCGGCCTTGCCGGGGAGATCGCCAGGTCGCTGCACGAACTGATCGGGCTGCAATCGCCGTCGGTCTCGGTGCTGCTGGGCCAGGGTGCCGGTGGCGGGGCGCTGGCGCTGCTGCCGGCGGACCGGACCATCGCCGCCCAGCACAGCTGGCTTTCGCCCCTGCCGCCGGAGGGTGCCAGCGCCATCGTGCACCGGACTACCGCTTTCGCGCCCGCAATGGCGCAGGCCCAGGGGGTCAACGTGGCCGCCCTGCACGCCAACGGCCTGGTGGACCACATTGTGGACGAGCGCGGGGATGCCTCACTGGAGCCCCGCGAGTTCTGCACCCGGATGGCCAGGGCTATCGAATATGAACTGGGCGCCGTGGCCTCCACTCCCGTGCCGGATCTCGTGGCAGCACGGGCCCGCAAGTTCGCCACCCTGGGAGCCCGCTGACAGGTCCGGCCTGGCCGGCGCGCACCGGGGCACGGGCGCGGCACGGGGTGGGGCAACAGCGCTCGACGGCGGGTTGGGCCGCTCGCGCTGTCCCTTACCGGCGGTCGGGGGTATAGAGGGCCACGATGACGTCGGTGGCAGTAGGTTCTGCTTCCACCAGCCGCAGCGCAGCGCGGCTGGTGGAAGCGAAAAGTTGGTGGCCCGTGCCCAGGACGACGGGATGAATCATGAGCAGGTACTCGTCGATCTGGCCGGCGGCCATGAGGGAGCGGATCAGCTCCCCGCTGCCCATGACCACCAGGTTTGAGCTGGTGCCTGCCCGCAGTTCTTGTACGGCGGCGGCAACGTCACCGTGCAGGAGGGTTGAATGGGGCCACTCGAGGTGGGTTTCCGGATTCCTCGATGCGACGTACTTGGGCGTATTGAGCAAGGCGTCCTTGAAGGGGCCGCCCTGCCGGTTCCAGGACTCCAGCAACTGCCGGTAAGTGCGGTGTCCGAACAGGAAGGCGTGGTCCGGGCCCATCCGTTCGCCCATCTTGTGGACGGTGGCCTGGTCTGCATAGGGAACAGCCCAACCGCCGTGGCTGAAGCCGCCGCGGGTATCCTCGTCGGGCCGGCCGGGTCCCTGCATCACGCCGTCGAGCGTCACGTGGTTGGCCACCACAACCTTGCCCATTGTTGCCAGCCTTTCCCGCGCCGGCCTGGCAGCCGCGGTTACCTGCGCTGCCGGGCCCTGTCCCGGTGGGCGTTGGAGCGAAGCTGCAGAATCCGCGCGCCGCCGGCGACGGCTACGAGCACTCCGCCCGTCACGGCGGCGATGAACAGCGCCATGCCCAGCGGGACGGAGCCCTCAAAGCCCAGGAATTTCACCAGCACCAGCTCCTGGTTCTGCAGGATAAAGACGATCAGCAGGATCAAGAGGACCAAGGCGGCCACCACCGCGGCCCAAATGACCCCGGCACGGGTGACTTTGCGCTCAGGAGCGGCCCCCGCCGTCGGCCCGGTGCCCGTGGTCTCCGGGCCATCCGCCCGGTAGGCGGGCGCGTTCCCGTAGCCCGCAGGGCGGCCCGGCGATGTTGCCGTCGGAGTGGGCTGCACCGTTCCAGGTTCGGATTCCGGCTGCCTGTCAGGTGTAGGCGTACTCTGTCCTGCGCTCATAGTCGTCCTCTTCCCGAATGCTAAGCATGCTTATCGTTCAACCATAGACGCCCTGGTTGCCGCAGCACAACGACCGGACGACGCCGGCGGCGGGCTCAGCTGCAGCACCTCGGGGTTTGGAAACGGTGCCGGCATGGCAGAGGGGCCCCGTCAGGACCCCTCCGTGACTCCGGTCCGGTTACCCGGTCCGGACGTCAGACCCTCTCCTTGCTCCGTTCAGCGGAGGGGGTGCGGGGCGCAGGCGTCCTGCGCCACTTGGGAAAGGCCCAGAACGTGAAATCCTGTGCCTTGACCGGCTTCTCCGGCGTCTCCGCAGGGGTTTCCGGTTCCGCTTCAGGCCGGCGCGTGGTTTCTTTCCTGGCGCCCCACCCAAAGTCCTTGCTCGATGCGTAGCACATCACAGACCTCCTTATGGTGACTGCCTATTAATCGTCCTCCTGATCCCTCCGGGAGTCGACAGTCAGCGCCAAACGCCTGCGCCGGGACCTTGCCTGCACGTCAAAAGCGCCAGCGCCCGGAAATTTCCTGCGCCGGCGATTACTTCGGGCTAGCTGCCGGCCGCCACCACGTCCTGGGCCTCCTGCGGGCCATGGAAGTCGCACGGACCCTGGTGGCGCAGCGGAAGCAGGCAGGTCCTGCCGGTGGGCAGGTGGACCAGGGCGCACCGGCCGGTCATGGCGAGGTCTTCCCTGACGTTGGTGTTGCTTAGGTCCGGGCGGCCGTCGGCAGCCGTTGCGTCCGTTTCGGCGCCGGTCGCGTTGGTTTCAGCGTTCATGCAGGACAACTCCTCGTGGAGCACTTGATGGTGGAGGAAACGGGATGGCGCCTTACCAGTCTGGTCAGGCCAGGTTACGGCCGGGTTAAGCCGCCGTTAGGGTCAGGTCAACAGCGGGGACCGGGGTGGCCCCTAGAAACCCAGCTGGTGGGCGACCTGCAGGAGGACGGCCTCGGAACCCATCGGGCCCACCAGTTGGATGCCCATGGGGAGCCCGCTGCCGCTGGAACCGCCGGTCCAGTGCACCGGAATGGTGATGGCGGGCAGGCCGCACACGTTCACCATCGATGACCACGGCGCGTACTCGCACTGCTTCCGGTAGTCGCCGTCGGCGTCTCCGGGCCACTGGGCGGACGGCCAAGGCTCACTGCCGTGGGCGGTCCCGGTGAACCAGCCCACCGGACGCGGGGTCTGCGCCAGTGCGGGCATCAGCATCAGGTCCCACTCGCCGTACTGGGCCAAGGTGTCGTGCTGGAACCGGCGCAGGAATGCCAGCGACTCGGCAAGCTTGGCCGGGCTGCGTTGCTGAGCGCGCCGCCTGAAGGTCCGGGTGAGGGGTGCCAGCGAGGCTTCGCGTGCGGGGCTGATCCGGGCAGCGCCCACCCCGGCCGTCCAGGCGGTGGTGAAGGCGTCCGGGTACCGGTTGTCGTAACGAATGGCGGCGTCGCCAAGGGTATGGCCCGCGTGTTCCAGGAGGTTTTCGCCTGCGCGGAGCGCGTCCAGGGCCTCCTGGTCCGGGGTGAAGGGGAACGTGCCGGACCAGGGGCTGTCCAGGGTGATTCCGATCCTCAGGCGCGGCGGCTCCCGCCGAAGCGCCCCAAGGTAGTGGCCGCCGGGCGCCATGGCGTCCATCATCAGCGCTGCATCCTCCGCGCTCCGGGCGAGCGGACCAGGCACCACCAGCCGTGCGGGATCGCCCGCGCTTTCCCCAGCTGCCACCAGCCCGCGGCCTGGTTTCAACCCGACGAGTCCGCAGGCCGCAGCTGGAATGCGGACTGATCCGCCGCCGTCGGTCCCCGGGGCAAAGGGGAGCAGCCCTGCCGCGACGGCGGCTGCACTGCCCCCGGAGGACCCGCCCGGGCTCCTGCTGGGTGCGTGCGGATTGCGCGACGGCGGCGCGATGCGGTTTTCGCTGTAGGCCGTCAGTCCGAATTCAGGCACCTGGGTCTTGCCCAGCGAAATTGCGCCGGCGTCCTTGAAGAGGGCCACCAGCGGGGCGTCCGCCGGGGCGGGCTTGTGGTCCAGGGCGGCACTGCCATGGGTGGTCACCACGCCGGCCACATCGGTGAGGTCCTTGAAGGCAATCGGCATGCCATGCAGCAGGGGCAGATCGCCGCCGGCTGTGCGGGAGCGGCGGGCATCAGCCGCCTTCGCCTGTTCCAGCGCCTGCCCGGTGGTGACGGTGATGAAGGCGCCCAGCAGGGGGTTGCGCTGTTCGATGCGGGCCAGGAAATGGGCGGCGGCCTCCACCGCGGACACCTCTCCGGTACGCAGGAGGTTCCGCAGCTCCACCGCCGGGAGGTCGTGCAGCTCAACCATGCGGGCCTCCTGTCCTCTCGCGGGTGGTTTCCGGCCTGGCGGGCGCTGCGCAGGCCTAGTTGGGACGTCGAACCCAACGGAAGCCCCAACGTCACCAAGAAGCCTAGCCTTGCCCGTCCATCCGCTGGCCGGAGCAGGACCTACTAGGCTTAATACTGACTTTGATCCACCACGACAGGACTCCCGATGAGTGATTTCGATACCGTCCCCGTCCACGACATCCCCGCCGACGCCGTCATCCTGGACGTCAGGGAGGACTATGAGTGGGTCGCCGGCCATGCAGACGGCGCCCTCCACATCCCCATGGACCAGATCCCGGCCCGGCTGGACGAGCTCGACCCCGACGAGGACATCTACGTCATCTGCCGGACCGGCGGCCGCTCCTTCCGGGCTGCCCAATGGCTGACGGGCCAGGGCTACACCGCCATCAACGTTGCCGGCGGCATGGACCAGTGGCTGGAATCCGGCAAGCCGCTGGTTTCGGACAACGGGCTGAAGCCCTTGGTGCTTTAGTGCCGGCACACTCGCCGGTGTACGCCTTCCTGGGACCCGAGGGGACGTTCACGGAGGCAGCGCTGCTGCAGGTACCCGGCGCATTGCAGGCGGCCCGAGTCCCGGCGTCGAACGTCAATGCTGCACTCGACATGGTCCGCGCAGGGCAGGCCGACGCCGCGATGGTCCCCATCGAGAACTCCGTGGAGGGCGGCGTTACCGCCACCCTGGACGCTATCGCGTCCGGCCAGGAACTTCGGATTATCCGGGAAGTCCTGGTGCCCATCAGCTTTGTCCTGGTGGCCCGGCCTGGAGTGCAGCTTCGGGATGTACGGCGGGTTTCCACGCACGGCCATGCCTGGGCGCAGTGCCGCGTATGGATGGATACCAACATTCCCCAAGCGGAATACGTTCCCGGCTCCTCTACAGCGGCGTCGGCCATGGGCTTGCTGGCCGACGAGTGCCACTATGACGCGGCGATCTGCGCGCCCCTTGTCGCACACGGGCACCCGGGTCTCTCGGTGCTGGCCGAAAATATCGGGGACAACCCGGAGGCGGTGACCCGTTTCATCCTGGTCAGCCGCCCGGGCGCACTGCCGGCGCGGACCGGCGCCGACAAGACGACGGTGGTGGTCCCGCTTCCCCAAGACCGTCCCGGCGCGCTGATGGAAATCCTGGACCAGTTCGCCAGCCGCGGGGTCAATCTCAGCAGGATCGAATCGCGCCCCACCGGACAGTACCTGGGCCACTACTTCTTCAGTATCGACGCGGAGGGCCACGCCGGTGAGGCGCGGGTGGCGGATGCGCTGGCCGGGCTGCACCGCATCAGCCCCGGCATCCGCTTCCTGGGTTCGTATGCCCGGGCTGATGGGCAAGCAACACCTGTGCCGGGGTACACCTCGGACGCGGCTTTTTCGGCTGCCGGTTCCTGGGTGGATTCCATCCTCGGCAGGGAATCCGGTGCAGGTGAAAACGGTTCCGCGGCTTCGCCCACAGCGTAGGTGAATACCGTCCGGAGTACTTCCCCGGGCTGTGGACAATGCGTATGCTTGCTTGATCCACAGGGGTATGGCCCCGGATGAAGGGAGCGGGTCATGACCAGCAGCAATGACAATGACGGCCAGGGGATGATCGTCAACCCCAAGCCCGCCGCGGACAACCAGGACTGGGACGGGGACGAAGCCGACCGCGCCGACCGCCTGCGCTTCGAAGAGGAGCAGGCAATGATCCGTGAGCAATCCGAGGCCCGCGCTGCCGCGAAAGCCGCTGCGGAGGCTGCGAAGAAGGCCAGCGCCTGACCACGCCCAGGAATTATTGCCGCCGCCTACCTGATTGCGGCGCTGCTGCCGTGTGACTGCCCCCTGACCCGGACCAGGAGCGACCGTGGTTCCACCTGCACGGTGAGCTTCGTCGCCTCCCCGGACGTGTCGCCGTCGAGCTGTGTGGGCATGGGTTCCGGGCACTTGATGACCACCCGGCCGGACCGGTAGACGGTCATGATCGGCAGCTTTCCGCTGTGCTTGAACATGATTTTCACGTACATCAGCAGCCAGCCCATCACGCTGCGCGGGCTCATCACCACTACATCGAGCATCCCGTCGTCGATCATGGCCTGCGGGATGAAGTCGATCCCACCCGGCACCAGCCCGCAGTTGGCGAAAAGGACGCTGCGGATGTTGCGGATCTGCTCGGGACTGTCGTCCAGGGAGATGGAGACCTTCTTGCGCCGGCCCGGCAGGTGGCGGACGCCCGCTTCGGTGTAGGCCAGCCAGCCCACGGCCTTCTTCAGCCCCGCGTTGGTGTCGGCCAGGACTTCGGCGTCCATGCCGATCCCGGCAATGACCAGGAACACGTGCTCTGAGTAGTGCCCGGTCCGCGAGTTTTCGATGGCCATCCGCGCCGTGTCGATGTAGCGCTGGCGGCCGAACAGGGCAGTCTGGACGCTTGCATGCAGGTCACTGACGTCCAGGTCCACGTTGCGGGCCAGCAGGTTTCCGGTGCCCAGCGGGATCAGGCCCATCGCGATCTCAGTGTGCGCCAGCGCCTCAGCGACCACGCGGACCGTGCCGTCGCCACCGCCCACCAGGACGACGTCAGGTTTGCCGGCCAGGGCGGCCTTGACCTGGGAGAAGCCGGGGTCCTCCGCCGTGGTCTCGTAAAAGACCGGCGCCTGCCACCCCGCGGCAAGGCAGGCCCGCTGGATGGTTGCCCTGGCTTCCTCGGCGCGTGCCTTCACCGGATTCAGGACCACCGCCACCCGCTGCTGGGCCAGGCCTATGTCGTAGGCTTCGCCGGCCACGGTGCTGCGCACATGCAGTGCCTTGAGGCGGCGGACGCCCCACCAGCTCGAGGTGGCGAAGGCAAGCGCCACCGCAATCAGCAGGTAGAGAATCCAGTCGCTCATGGTGGTTCAACAGTAGCCCGGCGCACGGCGGGCGGCGGCACGGCGCCGGGCGCCCGCCGTCGTGCACTGAATTGGATACCCTTGTCTGGTGATCGACGTAAAAGACCTCAGCGAAAACCCGGACAAGTACCGTGCCAGCCAGCGTGCCCGCGGCGCCGATGAATCAGTGGTGGACGCGATCATCTCCGCGGATTCCGCCCGCCGTGCCGCACTGATCCGTTTCGAAAACCTCCGGGCTGAACAGAACGTGTTCGGCAAGAAGGTGGCGCAGGCCAAGGGTGAGGAAAAGCAGGCGCTGCTGGCCGAGGTCAAGGAGCTGGCCAACTCCGTCAAGGCAGCTTCCGCCGAGGCTGATGCCGCGCAGACCAAGCAGGAAGAGCTGCTGCGCACCATCCCCAACCTCATCGAGGACGGCGTTCCCGAAGGCGGCGAAGACGACTACGTGGTGGTCAAGACCGTCGGCACGCCGCGTGAATTCCCTGACTTCACGCCGAAGGACCACCTGGAGATCGGCGAGCTGATTGGCGCCATCGACATGGAACGCGGGGCCAAGGTCTCCGGCGCGCGGTTCTACTTCCTCCGCGGCGTGGGCGCCCGACTGGAGATGGCCCTGCTGCAGATGGCTATGGACCAGGCCATCGAAGCCGGCTTCATTCCGATGATCACCCCCACGCTGGTGCGGCCCGAGACCATGCAGGGCACCGGCTTCGACGTCAAGCACGACGCCGAGATCTACCGCCTGGCCGAGGACGACCTGTACCTGGTGGGCACCTCGGAGGTCGCCCTCGCCGGGTACCACGCGGACGAGATCCTGGACTTCTCCGCAGGTCCCATCCGGTATGCCGGCCAGAGCTCCTGCTACCGGCGTGAAGCCGGATCGCACGGCAAGGACACGCGCGGGATCATCCGCGTGCACCAGTTCAACAAGGTGGAGATGTTCATCTACACCACGGTGGAGGAAGCCGCAGCGGAGCACCAGCGCCTGCTTGCGTGGGAAGAGGAAATGCTGGCCAAGTGCGAGCTGCCGTACCGCGTGATCGATACCGCCGCCGGCGACCTGGGCACCTCAGCGGCCCGGAAGTACGACTGCGAAGCCTGGGTCCCCACCCAGGGCGCGTACCGCGAGCTGACGTCCACGTCCAACTGCACCACCTTCCAGGCCCGCCGCCTGAACATCCGGGAGCGGGTAGTGAACGCGGAGGGCGTTTCCAAGGGCACCCGCGCCGTGGCCACCCTGAACGGTACGCTGGCCACCACCCGCTGGATTGTGGCGCTCCTGGAGCATCACCAGAACCCGGACGGCTCGGTCAACGTCCCCAAGGCGCTGCAGAAGTACCTGGGCGGGCTTGAGGTCCTGCCGGTTCTCTAGTCCTGTGTGATACACCCGCATCTGGACAGTTCACCCTTGGACGGACAGTGCACCCGCGAGTGCGGGGGTGCACTGTCCGTTAGTGGGTGCCGGATGATCTGCTCCGGGTGCTCTGCAGGCCTGCCCGCCGGAGGCATGCCGCGAAGCGGGTGGCGTCTGAAGCCGTTGCCCAGTCCCATCGAACAAACCGGAAACCCGCTGCCCGCAGCCTGTCCTCGCGCTTCTTCTCCGCCAGCACGGTTTGCCGTGCCGTCCGTGTACCCAGGTAGTCGTCACTCAGGTACTTTGCGTCGCCGTCGAACTCCCCGATAAGCCGGTACTTAGGCCAAAAGAAGTCAGTCCGGGCGAGCAGTGAACCCCCCTGCCGGAACGTTGCTTGGAGCATGGGGGCCGGAAAGCCGAGCAGATGCATCTGGGCGCGGCTGAGCGATTCACCAGCCGACTCTGACTCGGGCGAGGCGAAGTCGAGCACCTTGGCCACCCAATCCCGGCGGGCTCCTGAGGGGAGCCGGGAAGCCTTGTCCAGCAGTTCATCCTTGCTGAGCGCAGGTCCCGAAGGGCGGCGGCTGCTGATGGCGTGATCCGCCAGCACTACTCCTGCCGCGAAGCTCTCCCTCGCGATGACTTCCACTACGGTCTCGGGCAGGGCAGTCACCTGAAGCCCTGCGTACTCAACTGCGGCAGGATGCCCCGGATGCCTATGAACTCCGTAAGCGCTGATGTGTTCGATGCCCGTTACTCCGAAATTGTTGCAGGCTGCGGAAGTGGTTGACTGCTTCCGCCCGGTGTGCCCCCTCGATGCCCCGGCCAGATGGACGTACCCGGGAACTGCGAGGAGGGCCAGATTCCAAACAGCAATGGCTGAGTTCAGGCAAAATGTGGATCCCGGGAGCTCCAAATCCACGGCGCGGACTGTCTGGAGATATCTTTCCCACGAAGCCAGGGATACCCACTCTTCCTTGTCGGCGTAAACACCTTTGCGGACGCGGACGAGTTCACCCCGCGCATAGCGCCTGCTGAGTGAACGGGTGTCACCCGTGGTGCGGCGGAGGTCCTGCGCGGAGATCAGGTGCATGCCACTTATCCTCACCGGCCAACGGACGGCCGTTGAAGGGGACAGCCCGGGCATGTGGACAACCATGGATTTCGCATTTGCACCGCCGTATGGACGGTGCACCGGTGCGGGCGGCGCTGTGATGTCCGCAGGCGGGTGCATTACGAAGCTGACGAGCACCGGCCCCCAGATGTGGAAATCCGCCGTGTTAACCAACAGTTCAATAAACCTGTGGTCCGCGTCCTAGCGCCTGTCAGTTACGTCTGGTTCACTATGTGGATGACAACGCTGACTGAAACCTCAGTCGCCGGCAACGATGACCGGCGAGACACCAATCGAGACAACAACCAGGACAACGCCGCCTTCACCGGTGTCGACCGGAAGTTCATGGTCGCCCTGGACGTGGACGGCACCCTGGTGAACCACGACGGCCACATGTCCCCGGGAGTGCGGGAGGCCGCGCAGGCGGTGGTGGCCGCAGGGCATGAAGTAATGATTGCCACCGGCCGCTCCCTGAATGCCACCCTTCCCATCATCGAAAAGATCGGCATCGAGCGCGGGTACGCCATCTGCTGCAACGGCGGCGTGACGCTCCGGCTCCACCCGGAGCTGGAGAACGGCTACGAGGTGATCCACAAGGCTACGTTCGACCCCGCCCCGGCCCTGCGCGCACTCCGGGAACGGCTGCCCTCCGCCAAGTACGCCCTCGAGGACGCCGACGGCAATTTCCTCTCCACCGAGCGGTTCCAGGACGCCAGCTTCGGCGTCGAGGCCATCGGCGTTGACTTCCACACCATGCTGGAGGCCACCGCCGTGCGCGTGGTGGTGTTCAGCACCGAGAACACGCCCGAGGAGTTCAACGAGGCCATCAACCACGTGGGACTTGCGGGCGTGACGTACTCCGTGGGCTGGACCGCGTGGCTGGACATTGCCGCAGCCGGCGTCACCAAGGCCAGCGCCCTGGAAAACCTCCGGGTCCGGCTTGGCTTCGAAGAGCACCTGACCGTCGCGGTGGGCGACGGCCGGAACGACATCGAGATGCTCGCCTGGGCCGGCAGGGGGGTGGCCATGGGGCAGGCTCCCGCGGAAGTGGTGGCCGCAGCGGATGAGGTCACCCACTCCGTGCACGACGACGGCGCGGCCCACGTGCTGCGCAGCCTCCTCTGAGCAGGGCAGGGCAGGGCCCGCTGCCGCGATTCCGGCCGGCGGCCGGCGCCAAGGCAGAATAGACGCATGACCCTTACGACGTTCGCCCTCGTCCGCCATGGCCAGACCGACTGGAATGCCGAGCGCCGGCTGCAGGGATCCACCGACATCCCGCTGAACGACGTCGGACGCGGACAGGCGCGTGCCGCCGTCGGCATCCTGGCCCCGTACGAATGGGACGCCATCGTCTCCTCGCCGCTGAGCCGTGCCGCTGAAACGGCCGACCTGATCGCGGAAGGCCTCGGGCTGACCGTGGCCCGCCGCGTCCCGGAACTCACCGAGCGCAGCTTCGGCCCCGCCGAAGGAATGCAGGCCGGCCCCGAGCTGGAGGCGCTGCGCGTCCCCGGCGGGTTCGAGGGTGCCGAGAGCGAAGACGAGGCCGCCGACCGCGGTATTGCAGCCCTGGAAGCCCTGGCCGAGGAGTTCCGCGGCCGGCGGCTCCTGGTGGTCACCCACGGCACCCTCCTGCGCGTCACGCTCGGCCGCGCCATCGGCCAGACCCTCACCAGCGTGGACAACGCGGCCCTCAACCTTGCGCACCACCACGCGATCGATGGCTGGAAGCTGGAGTACTTCAACGGCGAACCGGTCATGGCCGCCACCGGGAGCTGAACCGGTTACTGCACGGCCAGGATCAGCGCCAGCAACCTGGCGGCCGCCGGCCGGGCGGCATGCTCCTCGTTCCACTGGGCCCGTGCCACGGCCTTGCTGACGGCCTGCGTAGTGATGCCCAGCTCCTGGGCCACGGCCTTCTGCTGGCCGCGGACCCCGGGCGTCAGCAGGTCCAGCACCCGCCATTCCGCCTCTGAACGGTCCCGCACGATGTGTCCCAGCAGCCGGAGGATGGCCTCGGCATCATGGGCCACATCGGCCAGGGGCCCCTCCACCGCCACCGGGATGCGTTCCTTGCTGCTCCGCAGCCGGTCCACCGCGCGGCGGGCATAGACCAGGCCGTGGCCGGAGGCGTCCTTGATTTGGTTGGGCAGGGGCTCATTCACCGGCCCGGCGCCGATCCCCACATACCAGTGGCCGGTGCGCAGCGCGATCAGCGCGGCATCAACGGCCTGGTGCGGGCAATCGACGATTCCCTGGACTTCGTCCTCCACCGACCGGTCGAAGTCCAGGCGCGCGGGGATGTGCCGCAGCGCCTTGAGCAGCTGCGGGACCTGGTCTCCGTCGAGCCGGCTGTCCGTCTGGTTGATGGTCAGGGTGAACATTCTGGATCCACACTACCCGGAAGTAGGAACTGCGGAACCGGCATGTTACGACTGGTCAGCGGCCCGGACCTCCCGGGAACAGGGCCGGGGGCCCGCATCGGGATGACGCGGACCCCCAGCGATAAAGCGGCGGAACCACCTGCCTCGACCAGCCTGCCTGGGTCAGTTTCTGTGGGTCAGCGTGCCGGGCCCGCAGCTGCTCCGGTCGCCGGGAAACGATCCCAGGCGCGGTGGGCGGCGAGAAGTTCCGAGACCGCAGAGGTTACCGACGCAGCGTCATCTCCGGCAGCTATTCCAGCAGACTGCTGCGGAATGCCTGCCGCGTCCAGAACCCCGGAACCCGAACCCCAGAAGCCGATGGCCTTCGCATGGCGGTAGGCCTCGGACAGCATGAGTCCGACGCGCGGATCGGCGCCTGCCGCCGGCTCCCCGCCTTTGGCATCGCGACCGCCAGTGGCGTCCGGGGCAGGACGCTGCCCGCCGGCAACAATCAGCGCGTCGAATTCGGTGGACCGAGCCGTGAGGAAGGTCCGCTGCACCGTGACGGAAAGCCCGTCGGAGGAAAGCGTGCCGCCGGTTGGTGCGATGACGAGCGGGACCATGCCCTCGCCGTCGAGCGCCTTGCGGGCCGCGTCCACCTGCGAAAGGTCGCTGGAGGAATCGGCAATGATGCCCACCACGCGCCCGGCTACCGGCCACGTCAGGCCGACCTGGGACAGCGCCGGGCTGGGAGCATGCTCCGCCACCTGCTCAGAAGCTTCCGGGGCAGCCATGCCGAGGCCGGCGGCCACTGCGGCGCACAGCGCGGCGTCGATATTGGCCAGGGCCTGCAGCTGGCGTTCGCGGACGGCGGTTTCGTAGCACTTGCCGAGCTCGAACGTATACGCCTGGATCACGTGGTCCTGTTCCACCGCGCTGAGGCTGCGGAAGAACAGCCGGGCCTGGCTGTAGTGGTCATCGAAGGAGGCCGGGTTGCGCCGCTCCTTGATGGATTCCGCAACCGCGGCCGGCACGTCCACGAAGGCCCCCAGGTCCTGTCCGGCAAGGAAAGGGCAGCCGCCATCCAGCGAATTGGGCCGGTACGGGGCAACCCCCGCGTGGACCGCCGTCTGGTGCATGCCGTCCCGCAGCATGTCGTTGACGGGGGCGTGCGGCCGGTTGATCGGGATCTGCGCGAAATTGGGGCCGCCCAGCCGCGAGATTTGCGTGTCCAGGTAGGAAAACAGGCGGACCTGCAGCAGCGGGTCATTGGTGACGTCGATGCCCGGCACCAGGTGCCCCGGGTGGAAGGCCACCTGCTCGGTCTCGGCGAAGTAGTTCGTCGGGTTCGCGGTGAGGGTCATCATCCCGATGGGCTGCACCGGCGCGAGTTCCTCGGGAACGAACTTCGTGGGGTCCAGGAGGTCGATGCCTTCGAACATCTGGTCTTCGGTGTCCGGGAACGTCTGGATGCCCAGTTCCCACTCCGGGTAGGCGCCGGCTTCGATGGCGTCGGCAAGGTCGCGCCGGTGGAAGTCCGGATCCATGCCGTTAATGATTTGGGCTTCTTCCCAGACCAGCGAGTGGACACCCTGTTTGGGCTTCCAGTGGAACTTCACCAGCGTGGTGTCCCCGTCGGCATTGACCAGCCGGAACGTGTGGACGCCGAAGCCCTCCATGGTCCGGTATGACCGCGGGATGCCGCGGTCGGACATGTTCCACATGGTGTGGGCCTGCGCCTCGGTGTGGAGCGAGACGAAGTCCCAGAAAGTGTCGTGCGCGCTCTGGGCCTGTGGGATTTCACGGTCGGGATGGGGTTTGGCCGCGTGGACGATATCCGGGAACTTGATGCCGTCCTGGATGAAAAACACCGGAATGTTGTTGCCCACGAGGTCGTAGGTTCCTTCATCGGTGTAGAACTTCGTGGAGAACCCGCGGGTGTCCCGCACCGCGTCCGCTGACCCGCGGGAGCCAAGCACCGTGGAGAACCGGACAAACACGGGCGTTTCGACGTCCGGGGCAAGGAATCCGGCGCGCGTGACCTTCGAAGCCGTCCCGTACGAGCGGAACACGCCATGTGCTCCAGCTCCGCGCGCGTGGACGACGCGCTCCGGGATCCGCTCGTGGTCAAAGTGGGTAATTTTCTCGCGCAGGTGGTGGTCCTGCAGCAGGATGGGTCCCCGCGTGCCGGCCTTCAGCGAGTGGTCCGTATCCTGCAGCCGGAGCCCTTGGGCCGTGGTCAGGTACTGCCCGGACTGGGCGCGCGCAGTGGCCGGTGCCCCGGTGGGGCTGCCGGTTGGCGACACTGCCTCCGGGCCGCGCTGGTCCGGCTTGGGCGGCAGCGGTTCACGGGGTGTGGTGGGCTCTGCCTGCGCCGGAGCCTCACTGGCCGGCGCCCCGGGAATTGCGATGTTGTCTTCGGCTGGCATGTCTTGATCTCCCCTCATCAGATGTTCCCAGCCCCGCCAGGCGGAAGCTAAGCTTGCTTACTACCCTACAGGTGGCCCGCAGAGGCGGGGCAAGGTGGAAAGGCGCGACGGCGGGGGTTGCCTGCGTGCCCTTTGATCTGTTGCGATGGGGGAACGGCCGCCTGCAGCGGCGCACCCAAGGTGAGGATGGTTATGGCCGGCAGCACTGGACAGGACAGTAAGCAGCAGGACGGGAAACAGCAGGCCACGGTGCAGCGGGACGGCATCGACCAGGCGGAGCTGGAGCTCGTCGACCGGTGGTGGCGGGCCGCGAACTATCTCTCCGTGGGGCAGATCTACCTGCGGTCCAACCCGCTGCTGCGCGAACCTCTGCAGGCAGAGGACACCAAATCCCGGCTCCTGGGCCACTGGGGAACGACGCCCGGGCTCAACTTCGTCTACGCACACCTGAACCGGGTGATCCGCCGCGACTCCCTTGAGATGCTCTTTGTTGCCGGTCCGGGCCATGGCGGTCCCGCCGTCGTCGCCAATGCCTGGCTGGAGGGGACGTACTCGGAAATCTATGCCCATGTGGGCAATGACGAGGCCGGCCTGGCGGAACTGTTCCGGCAGTTCTCCTACCCGGGCGGCATCCCCAGCCACGCCGCGCCGGAAAGCCCCGGCTCCATCAGCGAAGGCGGGGAACTGGGGTACGCGCTAGCCCACGCCTACGGGTCGGTGTTCGACAATCCCCAGCTGGTCACCGCCGTCGTCATTGGCGACGGCGAGGCCGAGACCGGGCCGCTGGCCGCCAGCTGGCACTCGCACAACTTCCTGGACCCCGCCGCGGACGGCGCCGTGCTGCCCATCCTGCACCTGAACGGCTACAAGATCGCCAACCCCACCATCCTGGCCCGGATGCCGCAGGACCAGCTGGAGCAGCTGCTGCGCGGGTACGGCCACGAGCCGTATTTCGTGACGGTGGCGGACCCGGACAGCACGGAGCAGGCGCACCGCGATTTCGCCGCCGTACTGGACCGCTGCCTGGCGGACATCAGGGCCATCCAGGACGCCCACCGGCGGGACCCCGCCGGAGAACAGGCGGGGGAGGGGAGCCGCCGCTGGCCCATGATCGTGCTGCGCTCGCCGAAGGGCTGGACCGGGCCGCGCATGGTGGACGGGCTGCAGGTGGAAGGAACCTGGCGGGCCCACCAGGTGCCGCTGTCCGAGGTGCGCACCAACGGCGAACACCTGAAGCAGCTGGAGGAATGGCTGCAGTCCTACCGGCCGGAGGAATTGTTCGACGGCGACGGCCGGCTCCGGCCCGACGTCGCCGAAGGGGCACCCACCGGGGACTTCCGCATGAGTGCCACCCCGCACGCCAACGGCGGGCTGCTCCGGCGGGCCCTCAAGCTCCCCGCGTACCAGGACCACGCCGTGGAGGTGCCCAACCCGGGAACCGACCGGGTCAGCCCGATGATCACCCTCGGCTCCTGGATGCGGGACGTCATCGCACAGAACATGGACAACTTCCGGCTGTTCGGCCCGGACGAGACGGCGTCCAACAGGCTGCAGAACGTCTACGAGGTCACCGACAAGGTGTGGCAGTACCGGATTGACGACGTCGACGAGCACCTGGCACGGTCCGGTCGGGTGATCGAGGTACTGAGCGAGCACCTGTGCCAGGGCTGGCTGGAAGGCTACCTCCTCACCGGCCGCCACGGTGTGTTCAACTGCTACGAAGCCTTCGTCCACATCGTCGATTCGATGTTCAACCAGCACGCAAAGTGGCTGAAGGTATCCCGCAAACTGCACTGGCGCCAGCCGGTCCCATCGCTGAACTACCTGCTGTCCTCCCACGTGTGGCAGCAGGACAACAACGGTTTCTCGCACCAGGACCCGGGCTTCATCGACCACGCGGTCAACAAAAAGGCCGAGGTCATCCGGGTGTACCTGCCGCCGGACGCCAACACCCTCCTGTCCGTCATGGAGCACTGCCTGGCATCGACGGACTACGTGAACATCGTGGTCAGCGGCAAGCAGCCCTCGCCCACCTGGCTTGGCCCGGCCGATGCCGCCAACCACTGCCACCGCGGCCTGGGCATCTGGACGTTCGCCGGCTCCGAGGTGCCCGGCGAGGAGCCCGACGTCGTACTGGCCTGCGCGGGCGACGTCCCCACCGTGGAGACCGTTGCCGCCGCGGAACTGCTCCGCAACGGCGCCCCCGGCCTCAAGGTGCGGGTGGTCAACGTAGTGGACCTGATGCGGCTGCAGGACGAAAGCGAGCACCCGCACGGCCTCCCCGCCCATGACTTCGACGGCATCTTCACCGCTGACAAACCCGTCATCTTCGCGTACCACGGCTACCCGGCGCTGATCCACCGGCTGGCGTACCGGCGCACCAACCAGCAGGGGCTTCACGTGCACGGCTACAAGGAAGAGGGGACCACCACCACCCCGTTCGATATGGCCATGCTCAACGGCATCGACCGCTTCACCCTGGCCATCGACGCGATCGATCGCGTACCGGGCCTTGCCGAGAAGCACTCACTCCTGCGCCAGGACCTGCAGGACCGGCGCAACCGGGCGCGCGAACACACCCGCACGCACGGCGAGGACCCGGAGGAGATCCGGAACTGGAAGCTGGGCGGCTGACTTACTGCCCCGGGAGTTCGTCCAGGGTGCAGGAGGGCAGGTGGATCCAGCCTTCGCTGCGGGCCGCCCGGGCATGCGCATCGTCAGGGGCGAGGGTACGACGGCGGGCCACGGCCCGGGCGGTCAGCGAGGCGATGACGGCATCGAACAGGTCGTCCGAAGCCGCGAGCCGCGCCTCGTTCCCGGCCAGGTCCAGCCATGGTGCCTGGTCCTGGAGTGAGCCGAGCAGCACGCCAAGCCGCTCCGCTTCCGGAGTGCCCCGGCCCTTATAGCCCCGGCCCTTGAGCCCCCAGATCTTCAACGATGCCGCCGGGTACACCTCTGCCAGCCGGCCCGAGCCGTCACGCGGTTGCGGGCCGTGCAGCGCAGCGATCTTCGCCTGGATGACGGCGCAGCGCATGGCCGGGTGCGCCAGCCGGTCAGCGGAGACACTGAGCGGAATCAGGCCGGTCTGCGCGGTGCAGAACCGGTCGGTATCGCGATAGGCGAGGAGCCGGCGGCCGGCGATCCCGTCGTGGTCAAGGACGGGTGCCGGATCATTATTCAGGTGGCCGGTGAGGAACGGGATCAGCGCGTCCGGCCAGCCCACGGGGCAATCGACGCCGGTCATGGCGCAGGTGCCGAACAGGTCCACGATCTCCTGGTCGTCCACGTCCAAGGCCAGGTGGGTGAGCCGGGCCCGGTCATCGCTCCACTCGATGACGGCCACGGCGGTTTTCTTGGTCGCGGCCGCCAGGTCCACGCCGAGCGTCTTCATGGGCTGCCCACCACCCCTGCGGTCAGACGGCATTGCGTCAGACGGCCCGGTACCGCAGGACGCCGGGGATGCTGCCCGAGTCCCCGAGGTCCCGGCCGGAGGCGAAGCCGGCCCACAGGGCGCGCATCCTGCGGCCCGCTGCGTCCACGTCCGCCCAGTCCGCGCCGGCAATGAGCCCAACGCCGTCCCAGGTCTTCCGGTTGCCGAGCAGCAGGGGCAAATCCACCGTGTGCGCGGCGCCGAAGATGTTGCCGGGCGCGTGCCAGTCCAGCACATAGCGGTGCGCTTTTCCGCCTGCCTTGGCGTGGCGGCGGGCGAACCGGCGGGTGGCCCTGCCGTACACGGTCTCGGTGACCACCCAGTCGACGGCCCGCACGGCGGCCTTGCCCACAAACGGAACCGCGGCCAGGCGCATCAGCCGCGGGCTGCGGGGAAGGAACAGGCGCGCCTCCTCGGAGGTATGGCCGATCAGCACGTCGATCGCCGGCGCGGCGCGGTTCCACGCTTCTTCAATGCCTCGCTCCTCGGGAAGCGGATCGTGCCCGTACTGGGTGCCGAACGGCATGGCCGCCAGCATCCCGAACTTCCTGGCCACCTGCGCCACGTCGGCCTCGCGGGCCACCACCTCCATGGCCGGGGTCTCCTCCGTCAGGGACTCCGCAGCGGTTCCCATCGCGTGGTTCATCCTGGCCCGTCCCTGGGTAATGCCGAGTGGCGCGCTCTGGATGATGGCGCGGTGGAAGAGCCTGGGTGCTTCCGGCACAGCCATCAGGTGGGCGATGGCGTCGCCGCCCGCGGACTGGCCGAACGCTGTGACCCGGCCCGGATCGCCGCCGAAGCCGGCGATGTTCCGCTGCACCCAGCGGAAGGCCTCAAGCTGGTCGAGCAGGCCCAGGTTGCCGGGCCGGCCGGTCGGAGTGGCCAGGAACCCGAACAGGCCCAGCCGGTACGTCACGGACACCACGATGACGCGGTTTTCGGCGACCAGCCGAGCGGGGTCGAAGATGGCCAGGTCGCCCGAGCCTGTGGTGTAGGAGCCGCCGTGGATCCAGACCATGACCGGCAGCCGTTCCTCCGGCCTGAGGTCTCCGGGCATGGTGATGGAGAGGTTCTGGCAGTCCTCGCTGCCGGGCAGTTCACCGTACCTGGTGCCCAGGACGTCGTCGAGGAAGGGGACTGGTGCCTGTGGGCAGGCGGGGGAGAGGGACGTGGCGGAAAATTCCGAGGTCCAGTCCCGGGCGGCCACCGGAGGCTGGAAGCGTCCGGCCGTGGCGTACGGGATGCCGGTGGCGCGGAGGACGTCACCATCAGCCCAGCCGGTGACGGGGCCGCAGGGTGGCTGGAACAACAGCTGGGACGTCGGGGCGTGCTCTGAACCTGTCTCTTATACACATCTCCGAGCCCACGAGACGAGTCATAGGATATCGTATGCCGTCTTCTGCTTGAAAAAAAAAAAAAAAAAAAAAAAAAAAAAAAAAAAAAAAAAAAAGAAAAAAAAAAAAAAAAAAAAAAAAAAAAAAAAAAAAAAAAAAAAAAAGAAAAAAAAAAAAAAAAAAAGAAAAAAAAAAGAAAAA
>NZ_JARFXU020000007.1:48511-170475 GCF_029581595.2 Arthrobacter sp. NQ7
CGGGGGGGTGCGCTCGGAACCCCCACCCCCCCAATACCACAACGTCATGAAACAACGGGGGGGGGTGCGCGGCTTCAAAACGCCGGGCCGCCGCCGTCGGACTGGCGGTTGGAGTGGGCCCGTCAACAAGGAGGGGCCCCACACCCTCAGCGGGACTAGTGTCCGGTGGGCACGTAGCGCTTGATGGAGGCTTCCAGTTCGGCTTCGGCGGCGGCGCGGTCGCCCCAGCCTTCGGCCTTAACCCATTTGCCGGGCTCCAGGTCTTTGTAGCGGGTGAAGAAGTGCTCGATTTCCTTGATCAGGTACTCGTTGACGTCGCTGACTTCCTGGATGTGGTCGAAGCGGGCATCCACCGGCACGCACAGGATCTTGGCGTCTCCGCCGCCGTCGTCAGTCATGTTGAAGACGCCGATGGGGCGGGACTCAACGATGACGCCGGGGTGCAGGTCGAAGTCCTGCAGCAGCACCAGCGCGTCCAGCGGGTCGCCGTCTTCGCCGAGGGTGTTCTCGAAGTACCCGTAGTGGGTGGGGTACTGCATGGAGGTGAAGAGGACGCGGTCCAGGCGGACGCGGCCGGTCTCGTGGTCAACTTCGTACTTGACGCGTGATCCCTTGGGGATCTCGATGGTCACGTCGTGCTTCATGGAATGCTCCTCGGCAATTGCAGGGGGTGCGCGGCACACTTGACGGGCCACAAAAAAGCGTGTCGGTGCCGCCGACTAGTATTGAGGATATAGCGAGAGGCCCTGGAATCAGGAACTTGTGGGGAAATTTCAGGACTTGAGGACCAGCACCAGCATGACCAAAACTACCGGCCAGGAACCGCTGCGCGCCCGCCGGGCCGGGCGCCCCGGCAGCCCCCGACGGGTCTCCGGGAAAGAGCCGCACACGCCCTGGCACCTGGTGTTCGCCGCATTGCTCCTGCTGGTCCTGGCCATGCCGGCGGTCCTCCTGGTTGTTCCCGGTTTCACCGGCCCGGCAGCAGCTCCGCCCGCCCCGGCGCCGCCCGCCTGGCAGCAGGCCCCGGCAACGATTGCCGCCCCGCAGGTGCTGGCACCGCTTCGGCAATCCGCCCCGGTGCCGGCTCCGACGGTGGTGGCGGCGCAGGTTGAGCCGGTGCTGAAGACCGACGGCGGCGGTACTTTCACGGGCATGGTCCAGGACGCTTTCACTGGCCAGGTCCTCTTCGACCGGGGCGGCGCAGACGGCCGCGTGCCGGCGTCGAACCTTAAATTGCTGACGGCGGTGGCCGCGCTGCGCACCCTGGGGCCGGATCGCCGCTTCACCACCAAAGTGGTGCAAGGCCCTGCCGCCGGGCAGGTGGTGCTGGTGGGCGGCGGCGACGTCCTCCTGGCCGCGGGCGGATCGAAGCCGGACCAGGTGATGGGCCATGCTGGCCTTGCCACCCTTGCGGCCGGCACGGTGCAGGCACTGCAGGCCGCCCGCACCACCGGCGAAATCACGGTGCTGGTGGACGACTCCCTGTTCACGGGACCCGCGCTGAATCCCAACTGGCAGTCCGGCGACGTGGAAGCAGGCGAAATAGCGCCGCTGTACCCGCTGGCCCTCAACTCGGCCCGCTTCGATCCGGCCGTCACCACCGGCCCCCGGCCGCAGGATTCGGCGATAACCGCGGCGGAAGCGTTCGCGGCCCAGCTGCGTGCGGCCGGTGCCGCTGCGGGACTGACGGTGGCGGCCGGCGTCGAACGTTCCGCGGGCGCTTCCCAGGCCAACCCGGCAGTCCTCGCCGCGGTCGAATCGGCCACGGTGGCGGAGCAAGTGGACCTGATGCTGCAGGTATCGGACAACTACCTGGCCGAGACCATGGGCCGGCTGGCCGCCGTGGCCACGGGCCGGCCCGGCAGCAACGACGGCGCCGTGGCCGTGGTGGCGGACGAGGTCCGGGCGGCCGGCATCCCCGCAGACACCCTCAAGCTGGCGGACGTGTGCGGGCTTGCCATGGGCAACCAGGTCCCGGCACGGCTGTTCGTGGACGTGCTGCGGGCCATCACCACCGGAGCCGACACCAGGCTGCGTGCCGCTCTGGACGGCTTCCCGGTCGGCGGCCTGTCCGGCACCCTGGACGCCCGTTACGGGGACGCCACCACCTCCGGCGGCGCCGGGCTGGTGCGGGCCAAGACCGGAACCCTGAACACAGTGCTGGGGCTGAGCGGCTACGTGGTGGACGCGGACGGAAGGCTCCTGGTGTTCTCCTTCATCGGCAACGGACTGACACCCGGCGCCGCCGGCAACAAGGAAGCCCTGGACCGTGCCGCCACCGTATTGGCCGGCTGCGGCTGCCGCTAGCGCAGACCGGCCGGTGGACCCCATGGGCGACCGGGACCGCATGAGCGGCCCTGCGCCGCATAAGCGGCGCGGGGCAGCAACGGTTGTGCGGGGCAGGGCCGCTCCTGGACGGGCAGGTCGCCCCGCGCGCTCCTGTGCGGAGGCTGTGGAAGTTCGCCGGTGAGCGAACTTAAGGACGATCCCCGGGCTGCTGTGTTCTGATGGGAACCATGGAGTCCACTGCGCGCGAGTCCGCACCGACCGTGTCCACGAAGGCCGGGTCACCGACTGCCCAGTCCCTGATCAACTGGGACCTTGCCGCTTCCGCCGCAGCGCGGCTGGCTCCGGCCGGCCCGGTGCTGGACGAAGCAGCCATCGGCGGGGCGGTGGACAGCCTGCGCCGGCTCGCGGACGCCTCCGTTCCGCACGTCCATGAGATCACCGGGCTGGAGGCGGCACGCGATCTGCGCGACTCGTCAGTATTGGTGGTGGACCGGGCGTCCTGGGCCAAAGCCAACACCCAAAGCTTCGCCGTGATGCTCAAGCCGGCCATGCAGAAGATGCTGGACAGCCGCAGCGGAAACCTGAGCCCCGCTGCCGCGCAGGTCAGCGGCGCCATCACCGGCTCCCAGCTGGGCGCTGTCCTCGCTTTCCTGTCCAGCAAGGTTCTGGGCCAGTACGACCCCTTCGCCGCCCTTGCCGAGAACTCCTCCGCACCCGCCGCCGGCAGGCTTCTGCTCGTGGCCCCGAACATCATCTCGGTGGAGCGTGAACTCAACGTCACGCCGGAGGATTTCCGGCTCTGGGTGTGCCTGCACGAACAAACCCACCGGGTCCAATTTGCGGCGGCCCCCTGGTTGCGCCACCACATGCTGGAGCAGATCGACAACCTCAGCGGGCACCTGCTGGGCAACGTCGACTCCCTGATGGAGCGTGCCTCCGCTGCTGCGCGTTCACTGAAGGACCGCTCCGCCAGCGGAAACACGCCGGGCCGCGGCGCCATCCTGGACCTGCTCCAGGATCCCGAGGAAAAGGCCGCCATCTCGCACCTCACCGCCGTCATGAGCCTGCTCGAAGGGCACGCCAACGTGGTGATGGACGCCGTGGACGCCAGCATCGTGCCGTCCGTCAAGACCATCCGGCAGCGGTTCAACGACCGCGGCAAGGACCGTGGCGTCATCGAGAAGTTCATCCGCAGCCTCCTGGGCCTGGACGCGAAGATGCGGCAGTACTCCGACGGCGCCCGCTTCGTCCGCGCCGTGGTGGACGTTGCCGGGATGGAAGGCTTCAACAAGGTCTGGGACTCGGTGGACCACCTTCCCACCGAGCCGGAGATCCACGACGCCAAGCTGTGGCTTGAGCGGATGGGCCTGTAGTTGCCTGACGACGTTCCGGCGCCGTCCCCTGTCACCAGTGGACGGCGCGGGCCCGGAAGGCTGGCTCCCGTCGTCGGCACTGCACGCAGGATGCTGCAGGAGGCCCTGGCAGGTGCCGGCTACCCGCGCCACGTCCTGGTGGCCTGCAGCGGCGGGCCGGACTCCTTGGCGCTCGCCGCCGTCGCGGCCTACTTCGCCCGCCGCGGCCACGTGGACGGCCATCCGCTGACCGTGGGTGCGGTGGTGGTGGACCACCAGTTGCAGGACGGCTCCGCCGGGGTGGCAGCACGCACAGCGGCGATGCTGCAGGAGCTGGGCCTTTCACCGGTGGAGATCCGCACCGTTACGGTGGCCGCCGCCGGAATGGGGCCCGAAGCTGCTGCCCGCGAGGCCCGCCATGCCGCCCTTGAGGCTGCCGCCTCTGGCCAGGGCGCCGGGGCAATCCTGCTGGGGCACACCTTGGACGACCAGGCCGAACAGGTCCTGCTGGGCCTGGCCCGCGGCTCCGGAACCCGTTCCCTTGCCGGCATGCGCCCGGCCCGGGCAGGCTCCGGAGACACGGTGCTCCTTCGCCCGTTCCTCGGCCTTCGGCGGGCGGACACCGAAGAGATCTGCGCCGTGGAGGAACTGGACCCCTGGCACGATCCCACCAACGCGGACCCCGCCTTCGCGAGGTCCCGGACCCGGGTGGAGGTCCTCCCGCACCTGGAGGACAAGCTGGGCCCCGGCGTGGCGGAATCGCTGGCCCGGACCGCTGCAATCCTGCAACTGGACGCCGACTACCTGGAGGATGTGGCGGAAAGCACCTACGCCTCCCTCGTGGAGCGGGACGGCTCCGACCTTGCCCTTCCGGAAGAGGCCCTGCGCGCCTTGGCGCCGGCCATCAGGTTCCGGGTCATTGCCAAGGCCGCGGCGGAGGCAGGCGGCCAGCAGCCCAGCTACCAGCGCCTTTTGGCGGCGGAAGCCCTGCTCCGGCGGCACGGTTCGGCCGGCCCGGTGCAGCTTCCCGGCGGTGTAAGCGCCTACCGGTTGTCGCTGGCGCAGCTGGAGGGAGCCACGGGCAAAGCCGTCCCCGCCGCCCCCCACGGCCCCGGTCCCGTTCCCCGCGAACGGGCACGCTGTGGGAAGCTAGTATTCCGGCCTTCCAAGCCGCCCACAAAATAGTCGCACCCCGCATCTACACAGGAGCCATTGGTGGATTCAAACGACGTCCAGGCAGATCTCAAGCACGTTCTCTACACCAAGGAACAGATCCAGCAGCGGATCACCGAACTCGCAGCGCAGATCGACAAGGACTATGAAGGGCGCGAGATCCTCATTGTGGGCGTCCTCAAGGGTGCCGTGATGGTTATGGCGGACCTGGCCCGGGCACTGCACAGCCACATTTCCATGGACTGGATGGCTGTCTCCTCCTACGGCTCGGGAACCCAGTCCTCCGGGGTAGTGCGCATCCTGAAGGACCTGGATACGGACCTGATGGGCAAGGACGTGCTGATCGTCGAGGACATCATCGACTCCGGCCTGACCCTGTCCTGGCTCAAGACCAACCTGGAGTCCCGCGGTACCGCGTCGGTGGAAATCTGCACCGCGTTCCGCAAGCCCACCGCCGCCAAGGTGGAAATCGACGTCAAGTACGTCGGCTACGACATCCCCAACGAATTCGTGGTCGGCTACGGGCTGGACTACGCCGAGAAGTACCGCAACCTGGACTTCGTAGGCACCCTGGCGCCGCACGTCTACGAGTAGGCTGCCGCCCACCATCTTGCCAAGGAACATCGGCATCCGGGACGTTGCCAAGGCGGCCGGCGTCTCCGCCACCACCGTCTCGCACGTGCTCAACGATGCGCCCTACGCCCGCGTCAGCCAGGACACCCGCGACAAGGTCAGGGCGGCGGCGGACCAGTTGGGCTACGGCCCCAACCGCCTGGCCCAGGCACTGCGCAGCCGGAAGTCCGGCGTGCTGGGCCTGGTCAGCGAGGACGTGGCCACCACGCCGCACGCCGGCCGGATCATCCTGGGCGCGGACCAGGCCGCCCGCGCCCGCGGCTACACCCTGATGCTCATCAACACCGCAGGCGCCGCCGACACCGCATCCCGGCAGGCGGACGTCGAGTCGCTGCTGGAGCGGCAGGTGGACGGGATCCTTTACGCAACGATGTACCACCGCAGCGTTCAGCCGCCCGCCAACCTGGCCCGGGTGCCATCGGTACTGGTGGACGCCGTCACCGACGCCGGGACGTTCCCGGCTGTGGTTCCGGACGAGCACGGCGGCGCCTCCGCAGCTGTGCAGGCGCTGCTTGCCGCCGGGCACACGCGGATCGGCTTCATCAACAATACGGAGGATGTTCCCTCCACCCACCAGCGCCTGCAGGGTTTCCGGGACACCCTTGCCCGTGCGGGACTGGACGCCGGCGGCGCCCCTGTCGGGACGGCGTCGTCCGATGCCCTGGGCGGGTACGCGGCCGCCAGGCGGATGCTGGAAGGCGCCAACCCGCCGTCGGGCCTCTTCTGCTACAACGACAGGATGGCCATGGGAGCCTACCGGGCTGCCGCGGAACTGGGCCTGTCCATCCCGGAAGACCTGTCCATCGTTGGCTTCGACGACCAGGAACTGATCGCCGGCAGCCTCCACCCCGGCCTCACCACCGTGGCCCTGCCGCACTATGAAATGGGCGCCTGGGCGGCCAACCGGCTGATCGACACGATCGACGCCGGAGAGCCCGGGGACGCCGGGCCAGGATTCCATGACCGCCCGGAGCCCGTGCTGCTCGAGTGTCCGCTGGTGACCCGCGGATCCGTGGCGGCGCCCGGGGAGCACCGCTGAGGCAGGCGTCCGGCGGACAGCCGGCATGCTACGCCCACAGGGAACTTTTGCTTTTCGCTATGCGTGATGTACTCCGGACGGTGTATAGCTAGAAGCTGACGCAGCACCATCACGCGCGCAGACTACTCGCCGTGAAGCACTACCGGAAGGGACGGGGCGAGCCCCCGAACAGATGAAAGCTAAGAACTTCTTCAAAGGCCCGGGCATCTGGATCGTCGTTGTGGTCGGTCTGCTCCTGGTGGCTTTTGCGACGCTCGCCCCCGGCGGTGCGGCCCGGATCGACACGGACAAGGGCCTGGAGCTGCTCTCCAGCAACAAGGTGGAGCAGGCCAAGATCTTCGACGGCGAGAACCGCGTTGACCTCACGCTGAAGGACAACCTGCAGCTGGATGGGCAGGACAAGGGCAAGAGCGTCCAGTTCTTCTTCGTGGATGCCCGCGCGCAGGACGTGGTGAAGGCCGTTACGGACGCCAAGCCGGCGCAGGGCTTCACGGACCAGCCGATCGAAAGCAACTGGTTCTCCGGCCTGCTCTCCCTCCTGATCCCCGTCATCCTGCTGGGCGCCCTCTTCTGGTTCCTGATGACCCGCATGCAGGGCGGTGGATCCAAGATCATGCAGTTCGGCAAGTCCAAGGCCAAGATGGTCAGCAAGGACATGCCGCAGGTCACTTTCGCGGACGTCGCAGGTGCGGATGAGGCCGTGGAGGAACTCCAGGAAATCAAGGAATTCCTGCAGGAACCGGCCAAGTTCCAGGCTGTTGGCGCCAAGATCCCCAAGGGCGTCCTGCTCTATGGCCCGCCGGGTACCGGCAAGACCCTGCTGGCCCGCGCTGTCGCAGGTGAGGCGGGCGTACCCTTCTTCTCCATCTCCGGCTCTGACTTCGTGGAAATGTTCGTCGGTGTGGGCGCCTCCCGTGTCCGCGACCTGTTCGAGCAGGCCAAGGCCAATTCCCCGGCAATCATCTTCGTGGACGAAATCGACGCCGTCGGACGCCACCGCGGTGCCGGCATCGGCGGCGGCAACGACGAACGCGAGCAGACCCTCAACCAGCTGCTGGTTGAAATGGACGGCTTCGACGTCAAGACCAACGTCATCCTGATCGCGGCCACCAACCGTCCCGACGTCCTGGACCCGGCCCTGCTGCGTCCGGGCCGTTTCGACCGCCAGGTGTCCGTGGAAGCGCCGGACCTGATCGGCCGCGACCAGATCCTGCAGGTGCACGCCAAGGGCAAGCCCATGGCACCGGGCGTGGACCTGAAGGCGGTGGCCAAGAAGACGCCCGGTTACACCGGCGCAGATTTGGCCAACGTCCTGAACGAGGCCGCGCTGCTCACCGCCCGCTCCAACGCCAACCTGATCGACGACCGCGCCCTGGACGAGGCCATTGACCGCGTCATGGCAGGCCCGCAGAAGCGCAGCCGCGTCATGAAGGAGCACGAGCGCAAGATCACCGCCTACCACGAAGGCGGCCACGCCCTGGTGGCGGCGGCCCTGCGGAACTCCGCCCCCGTCACCAAGATCACCATCCTTCCGCGCGGCCGGGCCCTCGGCTACACCATGGTGGTCCCCGAAAACGACAAGTACTCCATTACCCGCAACGAGCTGCTGGACCAGATGGCCTACGCCATGGGCGGCCGCGTGGCGGAAGAGATCGTGTTCCACGATCCCTCCACCGGGGCTTCCAACGACATCGAGAAGGCCACGGGCACCGCACGCAAGATGGTCACCGAATACGGCATGAGTGAACGCGTCGGCGCTGTCCGCCTGGGCCAGGGCGGCGGTGAACCCTTCCTGGGCCGCGACGCCGGGCACGAGCGGAACTACTCCGACCAGATCGCCTACGTCGTGGACGAGGAAGTGCGCCGCCTGATCGAGCAGGCCCACGATGAGGCCTACGAGATCCTCACCGAGAACCGGGAGATCCTGGACATCCTGGCCCTGGAACTGCTGGAACGCGAAACACTTAACCAAGCCGAGATCGCCGACATCTTCCGCGACGTCCGCAAGCGGGACTTCCGTGAAGTGTGGCTCTCCAAGGAGACGCGTCCCGTCCTCGCCGGCCCGGTGGAAACCCGCCGGGAGCGGGCCGAGCGCGAGGCCCAGGAGGAAGCCAAGCAGGCCCGCCTGGACGAGCCGCTGGACGCCCAGCCCCCGCATGCGCAGGGCGTTCCGGAGGATGCACCGTTTCACGGGGGGACCCCCGAATCGGGGCCTGACACCCTTCGCGGCTAAGCTTTCCCTGTGACTTCCTTCGACGACGACGACGTTCCCGCCTCCGCCGGACACCTGGCGGAGGCCGGTGCCCACCCCTCGAAAACCGAAAAAGTGGACAAGCCCCGGATCGAGGCGGCCGTCCGCGAAATCCTCCTTGCCATCGGTGAGGATCCGGACCGCGGCGGCCTCCTGGACACCCCGAAGAGGGTGGCAAAGGCGTACGCCGAGATGTTCGCCGGGCTGCACCACGATCCCGCGGACGTCCTGTCCACCACCTTCGACCTGGACCATGAGGAACTGGTCCTGGTCAAGGACATTCCGTTCTATTCGACCTGCGAGCACCACCTGGTTCCGTTCCACGGAGTGGCCCACGTGGGGTACATCCCGTCCCATGACGGCAAGGTCACCGGTCTGAGCAAGCTGGCCCGGCTGGTGGATATCTATGCCCGCCGCCCGCAGGTGCAGGAACGGCTCACCACGGAAATCGTCGAAGCGTTGGTCAGCCACCTCAAGCCCCGTGGCGCCATTGTCGTTGTTGAATGCGAACACATGTGCATGTCCATGCGCGGCATCCGCAAGCCCGGAGCGAAGACCGTCACCAGTGCGGTCCGCGGGCAGCTTCATGACCCGGCCACCCGTGCCGAAGCCATGAGCCTCATCCTCGGAAGGTAACCACAGACCATGGATTCACTCGCTGCAGCCCCGGGAACGGGGCCCGCAACCTCCCCGCTGCCCATCCTGCGCAAGCCCCGCCCGGCGGCGCGCTTCGAAGACCTCCCCACCGGCCGCACCCTGGTCATGGGAATCCTGAACGTCACCCCTGACTCCTTCAGCGACGGCGGGAAGCACCCCACCGCGGACACCGCGATCGCCGCCGGCCTG
The DNA here is from genome assembly GCF_029581595.2 of Arthrobacter sp. NQ7. Classification (NCBI taxonomy): domain Bacteria; kingdom Bacillati; phylum Actinomycetota; class Actinomycetes; order Micrococcales; family Micrococcaceae; genus Arthrobacter; species Arthrobacter sp. NQ7. Next base: position 58,095 of record NZ_JARFXU020000007.1, read on the forward strand.
CGGATGTTCTACGCCGGTGCGGACATCATCGACGTCGGGGGCGAGTCCACCCGGCCCGGCGCCGATGACGTCACCCCCGACGAAGAACAGCGCCGCGTCCTGCCCGTGGTGGAAGCCCTGGTGAAGGCCGGCGCCCTGGTCAGCATCGACACCACGCACGCCTCCACGGCGGAAGCGGCAGTCAAGGCCGGCGCCGCCATCATCAACGACATCTCCGGCCTCAGCATCGAGCCCGAAATGGCCGAATTCGTGGCGGCCTCCAAGGTGCCCTACGTCCTCACCCACCGCCGCGGGGACGCCCGGACCATGAACTCGCTCGCCGAATACACCGACGTTGCCGGGGAAGTGGTGTCCGAGCTGGCAGGAGTGCGGGACAAGCTCTACGCCGCCGGCGTCAGCCAGGAGCAGATCATCATTGATCCGGGCCTGGGGTTCGCCAAGAATGACGCCCAGAACTGGGAACTGCTGCAGAACCTTGACCAGCTGGACAGCCTGGGCCACAAGGTCCTGGTGGGTGCCTCGCGGAAGCGCTTCCTGGGCACCCTGCTTACGGTGGCCGGCAAGTCCGCCGCGCCGGAAGAACGGGATGGTGCCACCGCGGCCATCACCGCCATCAGCGCCTACCGCGGCGCCTGGGCAGTGCGCGTGCACGACGTCGGACCCAGCCTTGACGCCGTCAAAGTGGCTGCGCGCATGGCTGCCGGACCCGCGCAACAAGCCGTACCCAAGACGCAATAGGGCCGGGGGACCCATGGACAGGATTACGCTGACCGGAGTGACCGCAGTGGGTCACCACGGTGTCTTCGATTTCGAACGCCGGGATGGCCAGCCCTTCGTGGTGGACGCGGTGCTGTATCTCGACTTCACCGAAGCGGCGCAGTCCGACGACGTCCGGGACACCGCGCATTACGGCGAGGTGGCGCAGCGTATTACTGAATGGATTTCCGGAGAACCCCTGAACCTCATCGAGGCGTTGGCAGTGCGGATCGCCGACAGCCTCCTGGCCGAATTCAGGCTGCAGGCCGTGGACATCACCGTCCACAAACCGCAGGCCCCCATCGAAGTCCCGTTCGGCGACGTGGCCGTCAGCGTCCACCGGGAACGGAAGGCAACCGATCCTGCGCCGGCCGGAGCCCAGGCATGAACGGCGTTTACACCAAGGCGGTGCTCGCCCTGGGCAGCAACCTCGGAGAACGCAACGAAACCCTGACGGAGGCCGTCGCAGACCTGGTGGATCCGCCCGAGGTGCGGCTCCTCGCCGTCTCACCTATCGTCCAGACGAAGGCCGTAGGCGGCCCTGCCGGGCAGCCGGACTTCCTCAACATGGTCATCACGGTGGAAACCAGCCTGTCCCCGCAGGAGCTGCTGGCCCACTGCCAGGCCGTGGAAAACAAGCACCTCCGCGTCCGCGAGGTCCGCTGGGGTCCGAGGACACTCGACGTCGACATCATCACCTACGGTGACCTGCACAGCGACGACCCCGCCCTGACCATCCCGCATCCGCGGGCGGCGTCCCGGGCGTTCGTGCTCTACCCCTGGTCGCTCATCGAACCCGCCGCCACCCTGGACGGTGAACGGATCAGCGCCCTCGCCGTGAAGGCGGAGGACTTCGCCGACCTCGCGCCGTTCGACGGCTTCGGTGACTTTGACGGCATGCCGACGGCGGGAGCGGTGGAGGAACGATGAAGCCCATCAGCCCGCTGCGCCTGCTCCTGGTCTGCGTCATCCTTGCCATCGCGGGCTGGTCAGCCACGGTTGTCACCAGCCGCTACAGCATGGCCACGCCGGTCCTGCCTGCGACCGCGCTGGCCACCATGGGCGTGATCGTCATCATCACCCTGATCCTGGGGATCCGGGTCCTCCGGTGGCGGAACAGCCACCAGCCGAACAGCAAGGCGCAGAAGACGCAGCTGGATCCCCTGCTGGCCGCCCGGACACTGGTCCTGGCCCAGGCCTGCGCGTATGCCGGAACGGTTCTGCTGGGGTGGCACGTGGGCATCTTCCTGGACCAGCTGCGGATCTGGAGCCTGCGCAGCGACCAAGGCATCACCTGGCTGGCCCTTGCCATGGCCGGTGGCGGCCTGGTGATGATCGTGGTGGGGCTCCTGGTGGAGCGTTTCTGCAAAATTCCCCCGGAAGACGGCGACACCAAGGGCGTCGACGGGAAGGGCCGGCCTGCCCGCGGCGAGGCCGCAGGGGAAGGCGAGTATGCATACCGAGGCGATTGACCCGCCGGGTATCGACTGGCAGCGGGTGTCACCGAAATATGTCACGGTCCGGCTGGTGGAATGGGCCGTTGCCAACCTGGTTACCGTCCTGGTCCTGTCCGCGCCGCTGGTGATGGTCCTCCTGGGCTGGTGGCGGTGGCCGCCGCTGTGGCTGGCCGTCACCGTTCCCGCCATCGCGCTGCTGCTGGCTTTGTGGCGGCTGGTCCTCATCCCACGCCAGGTCCGGGCCATCGGCTATGCCGAGCGCGACGACGACCTTCTGGTCAGGAGCGGCATCTTCTTCCAGCGCACCATGGCCGTGCCCTACGGCCGGATGCAGTACGTGGACATAGCCGTCGGACCCGTGGAACGGGCCCTGGGCCTGTGCAGCGTCAAGCTGCACACCGCGTCCCCCGGCACCAACGCCCGCATCCCCGGCCTCCCCGCAGCGGAGGGCGCGCGGCTGCGCGAACAGTTGGCCGCACGCGGCGAAGCCAGGCTGGCAGGGCTGTGACGGCTGACGGCCACCTGCCCGGGCAGCCACCCGTTCCGCCTGCCCCCGCACCTCCTTTCCCGGTCCCGGACAGCACCGGAACGTCCGACGGCGACTGGCGGCGCGTTCATCCGGCGTCACCTTTTGTCAGGGGCTGGTTTGCCCTGGCCGCGATCACGTTCTTCTTTGGCCGGGACCTCTTTGAGCGGATGCTGCAGGGACAGGCGGTGTTCGAAAACGGCTTCGCCCGCCGCGCGCCGTGGCTCCTGGGCGGCGGAGCGCTGGTGCTGGCCGTGGCCGTGCTCGGCTTCGTCCTCACCTGGTACTTCACCAAGTACCAGGTATCCGGCGGCTACGTCCGGGTGAACTCCGGCTTCCTCTTCCGCCAGCACCGGCAGGCACGCCTGGACCGGGTGCAGGCGATCGACATCGTCCAGCCGCTGCTGGCCCGGATCTTTGGCCTGGCCGAGCTCCGGTTCGAGGTGGCCGACGCCGGCGAGTCCGCAGTGCGCCTGGCCTACCTCAAGATCGGGGACGCCAGGCAACTGCGCGCCACCATCCTGGCCCAAGCCTCCGGGGCAGGGGCGGGCGCCGGGGCGGCCGCACCTGGCCGCGCTCCGGGCGGGCCCGTCGCCGGCGCCGTGACCGTCGTCGGAACAGCTTCCGGGGCGCTGCACCCGGCGGAGCACCCTTTCCTGCCTGCACCCGAGGCGCCCGAAGCCACCGTACTTGCCGTGCCGCCGTCGCGCCTTATCGGATCGCTGCTGTTGAGTGAGCAAAGCTTCTTCATCGTGGTGGGCGGCGCAGCTTCGGTGGTCCTGTCCGCCGTGACTGACAACCGAGCCTTCTATTTCTACCTGGTGCCGGCCGCCCTGGGCCTCGCCGCCGGTTACTGGAACTTCTTCAACAAGGGCTACAACTTCACCGCAGCCATCTCGCCCGACGGGATCCGGCTGCGGTACGGCCTGCTGGACACGCAGGCGCAGACCCTGCCGCCCGGCCGGATCCAGGCGGTGAAGGTTTCCCAGCCGCCATTGTGGCGTCCGCTCGGCTGGTACCGGATGCAGGTCAATGTCGCCGGCTACGGGGCTTCCGGCAACGCCGTCGAAGGCAACACCAGGACCATCCTCCTGCCTGTGGGCACGTTCTCCGACGTCCTCGCCATGCTGTCGCTGGTGCTCCCGGACCCCGGGACGGACGCGTCCGCAGCCGTTTTCGCCGCGGGGCTTTCAGGCAGGGATTCCGACGGCGGCTTCGTCACCACGCCGCGCCGGGCCCGGATTCTTGCCCCCCTGGCCTGGCGGCGGAACGGCTTTGCGGCCACCGGCACGGCCTTGCTGATCCGCTCGGGCCGCTGGTGGCGGCACCTTGTGGTGGTGCCGCACCAGCGGACGCAGTCGATGGCGCTCCATCAGGGCCCGCTGGCCCGCCGGTTCCGCGTTGCCGACTTGGTCCTGCACACCACCGCCGGTCCCGTTGCGCCCAGGCTGATCCAGGCCGGCCTGGACGAGGCCAGGCAACTCTTCAATGAGCAGTCGGCCCGCGCCCGGCTGGCACGGAAGAGGCAAACCACCGAACAATGGTTGCGGGAGGTTGTCCCGGCAGTCGCACCCGACTCCGTGCCCGGCGCGACGGTGATTGCGGCGACGCTGCCGGAGGCGGCCGCCGGAGAAGCGCGCCCCCGTCCCCAACAGGAAGGCCAGCAGCATGGCTAAGCCAGGACGCCTCGGCGTCGGAATCATCGGTGCCGGCAAGGTGGGGGCCGTGCTGGGCGCTGCCCTGCGTGCGGCCGAACACGCCGTCATCGGGGTCTCGGCCGTGTCCGAGGCGAGCCGGGAACGGGCCGAAGCATTGTTGCCCGGCGTGCCGGTCCTTGAGGTGCAGGACATCGTGGAGCGGGCCGAGCTGGTGCTGCTCGCCGTCCCGGACGACGCCCTGCCGGACCTGGTGGAGGGACTGGCGAAGCTTGGCGCCTGGCAGCCGGGCCAGCTCGTGGCGCACACCTCGGGCCGCTTCGGCGTCGGGGTACTGCATCCGGTCCGTGCCGCCGGCGCCATCCCGCTGGCACTGCATCCGGCCATGACGTTCACGGGAATGAGCCTGGACCTCACCCGGCTGCTGGACTGCACTTTCGGGGTGACGGCGGATGCCGCCATGCTGCCCATCGCGCAGGCGCTGGTGGTGGAGATGGGGGCCGAGCCAGTTGCCATCGCGGAGGCGGACCGGACGCTCTACCACGCAGCCCTGGCGCACGGGTCCAACCACCTGGTCACCCTGGTGGCGCAGGCCTCGGAACTGTTGCGTGACGTGGGTGTGGAATCGCCCGAACGCATGCTGGGGCCGCTCCTGCGGGCCACGCTGGAGAATGCCCTGGCGTCCGGGGAATCGGCACTCACCGGACCAGTGGCCCGCGGGGATGTGGGTACGGTGCGTGCCCACGCCGAGGCGTTGCGGGAGTTCGACGGCGGCGGTCATGGCGACATCCTGGCGGCCTACCTTGCGATGGCACGGGCGACGGCGCTTCGGGCCGAAGGACGCGGACTGCTGAAACCTGACCAGCTGAAGGGGCTGAACGACGCCCTTGACCAAAAGGAGGACTGAGTGTCCATACAACTCGTCACCACAGTGGCCGGCCTGAAAGCCGAAAGCGCCAGGCTGCTGACCGCCAAGGGAGGCGCTTCCCAAGGGCTGGTGCCCACCATGGGCGCACTGCACGAGGGCCACGCCGCCCTGGCCCGGACCGCCGTCGGGCAGAACGACGTGGTGGTGGCCAGCATCTTCGTCAACCCCCTCCAGTTCGGCGACGCTGCAGACCTGGACCGCTATCCGCGGACGCTTGAGGCTGACCTCGCGCTGCTGGAGGAGCAGGGCGTGGACCTGGCGTTCGCGCCTTCCGTGGAGGAGGTCTACCCCGGCGGTGAGCCCTTGGTGCGCGTTACCTCCGGCCGGCTGGGGGAGAAGTGGGAGGGCGCCTCGCGGCCCGGACACTTCGACGGCGCACTCACCGTCGTGGCCAAGCTGCTGCACTACGGGATGCCTGCGGCGGGTCTTCCCGCTGGCTCCGGCGGCGATGCCGTCAACGGCCGCTTGCCGGCCTACCGCGCCTACTTTGGGCAAAAGGACGCCCAGCAGTTGGCCCTGGTCCGGCGCATGGTTGCCGACCTGGACTTCCCGGTGGAGATCGTTGGCGTGCCAACCGTCCGGGCAGCTGACGGTCTGGCACTTTCCAGCCGCAACCGGTTCCTGTCCGACGACGAGAGGGACGCCGCGCTGGTCTTGTCCAGGGCCCTGCGGCTGCTGGAGGAGCGGGCGAATGCCCATGAGCCGCTGGACCTTGATTCGGCGCTGGCCCTGGTGGAGTCCCAGCCCCTGGTGGAACTCGATTATTTCGAGGTAGTGGACCCGGGGACCCTGGAGCCGCTGGCCGAGAACTGCCGCGAGACTCCCTTCCGCGGCGAAGCGCTGGCCCTGATCGCGGCCAGGGTTGGTCCGGTCCGGCTGATCGACAATATGCCGCTGAATTCCTGAGCCCCGCCCCTGTTCCTGCCCCTGACCCTGTTCCAGCCTGACCTTTGCAATCCTGACCCGGCCTATTTACGGCCGGTTAGAGGGCCGGTCCGTCCTCGCTGGCCATTAACTGTTCCAGGAGTGCCTTTTCCGGCCGCCCCGGATTCCGTGCCACGAAGCGCCGGAGGCGGGCCTTGGCCAGCTCATCGGCGGGGTCTGTGCTGGAAAGCAGTTCATCGATGATTTCCTGCGCCTGCCACCGGAGGGACTCAATGGCGAACTGCCGGATCTCCGCGGGCGTGTCACGGGGAAGCCATGGCTCCGGATCTGGGGGCACGGGGGCGAGCTGCTCTGCTGTCATAGTGGCCTCCTTGCATCAATGCGCACCGGCGACGTTGCCGGTGCGGCGTTCGAATGCACTGCACGTAGCCAACACACTACAGGGAGAAAGACAAGTCTGTCTCGTGCCAGAATTAGCCTATGGATGTGATGAATCCGGGGTCCGGTATGAAGCCGGACGTAGGCTCCGCGCAAGCGTCTCTCCAGCCGTCGGCGCCGGCTTCTTCCTCCAGCCGCCTGGACCCGGAGGAGCGGATCCTGTCGGTGGCCTACGAATTGTTTTCGCGGCGGGGGATTCGGGACGTTGGCGTAAACGAACTCATTGAACGTTCCGGCGTTGCGAAAGCCACCTTCTACCGCCATTTCCCCTCCAAGGATTCCCTGGTGCTGGCGTTCCTGGAACAGCGCGATAAACAGTGGACCGTTGACAGCATCATCTCCAAGGCGCGCCAGCGGGGCAGCACGCCCGTGGAGCAACTGCTGGCAATTTTCGATGTCTTTGCCGAGTGGTTCCGTCGGGACGATTTCGAGGGCAGTGCCTTCATCAACGTCCTGCTCGAAATGGGGCCTGCCCACCCCTTGGGCCAAGCCAGCAAGGACTACCTGGCGAAGATGCGTGGGCACGTCCAGGGGCTGGCGGAAGAAGCCGGATTGTCCCGGGCGGAGGACTTCGCGCGGTCCTGGCACATTCTGATGAAGGGCTCCATCATTGCGGCCACCGAGGGGGACCTGCAGGCGGCCCAGCGTGCACAGCAGATGGCGGGCTGCTTGATTGAGCACCACAGGGGTTAGCACTACGGCCCGTCGCGGCGTCGGCCGCAGCGGGAACACCTGCACGCAGCAGGAGGCCGGGCAGCTAGCAGGACGTCCGGCAGGTAACAGGACGTCGGCCAGGTAGCAGCACAATGTGCTGTTGGAGGGTGTTGTTGCGCAGGCGCTAGACAGCCAGGCGCTGCAGTAGAACTTCTTCGAGCAGGCTTCGTTCTCCCGGCAGGATGCCTGGTGGCCAGTGTGGCGGTTCGGGGTCGGGGTGTTCGGCTTTGTAGTGCCGTCCTGTTGGCGAGGTCCAGCCGGGTGCCCCGTTCTTGGTTGCCGGCTCGGGAATCCATGGGCGCGCGTGTTTGAGTCGGTGGTGTTTGGGGCAGAGCTGGGCCAGATTGCTGACCTCAGTACTGCCGCCGTGGTCCCAGGCTTGCAGGTGGTCGGTGTCGTTGTCGGGAGTGCGGTTGGTGCAGCCGGGGAAGGTGCATTTGCCATCGCGCATCCTGATCCAGCGCTTGATGGTCCCGGTAAGCCGGTAGTTCTTGCGGCCGATCTCCAGCGGCGCCCCGTCCCTGGGGTCGATCAGGACCCGGTAGAACGATTCGGCGCCGTCCGCGACCAGTTTCCGTGCCATCGATGCCGCGATGGGCCCGAAGCCGTCGAGTTCTGCGGGTTCGTCGGTGAGGCCGAGGAGGGAGAATACCGGCACGGTGACCAGGACGTCGGCCCGTGGAGCGGGGACCTTGCCGACTGCGGTGTTGGTTTCGCCTGCCGCTCCTGGATTTCCGCTGCTGGCGGCACGGGCAGTGTCCGCGGTAGTGGGATGCAGGGTGGCGCCAAGGAGCAATGACGCTGCGATGTCCGGGCGGAGTTGGGTGAGGGTGCGGGGCTCGTCGGGGTTTTGGAGGCCGCGCGCGGTGGCGGTGGTGCGGTTCCAGATAGCGCAGGCGGTGTCGCCGGGGAGGTAGAGCGAAACCCAGGCCATGCCGTCCCGGTCGGGGGTGTAGTCCATCCGCCGATCCTTGAACCCTTTGGCGTGGCGCTTCTCGATCGACTCGGGGTGGTGGCGTTCGCGCCAGGCACGGACTTTGGCTCTGAACCGTGACGGGACAAGTTCACCGGGGCCAGCGCCGCGGGGGAGATTGGGACCCTCGGGATCGAAGAAATGCGCCACCAACTTCACCGCGCCCTCAGGAGTGAGCCCCTCCGTTTCGTCAGCAATAATCTTCGCGTGCTGCCAGGACATCGCCCCGGCGGACAACGCCTCGAACACCGGCGGCAGGGAGCAGACCCGCCGGGACTGCTCCCTGAATGCCCCCGCGGCCGTGGAGCTCACTGTCAGGACCCCGGCGATCTCCTCCACAGTAGACATCTCGGCATAGAGGCGGTCCTGCACGGACGCGTCCGGCGGAGTCATGGCCTGCTGAAACTCGACGGCCTGGACAGCCTGCCGGGACTTTAGCGCCGCCAGCCGCGCTTCCAGCCGGGCTGTCAGTTCCAACCCTTCCAGGCACAGCTCATACCGCCGCTGCAGCACATCCACCTCAGGGCCGACGCAGGCACCTGAGGCAAGGGCGGTGTCTTCCTGAACCAGCCTGCGTAAGGCAGCCATGGAGGATTCAAGTCCCTCCACAACCGCTGCCCCGCGTGTCCCGATTCCCATACCCATATCATCCAGCGACCCCCTGACATTCTGACGTGGCATCGCCGGTCACTGGCCCCCGGCCGGGAGCCGCCGGAGGCCCAGCCGTCACGTCCAAACGCCACCGGCCGTCCAAGGTGCCTCGGCCGCGCAAGCTGCCTGCCGCCGTCGTACGCAATTCCATGGCGCAAAATCCCCGGCGCACCCCAAATACCCGCCGCGCAAAGGAGCTTGCGCGGCGCACTCGTGAGAGCCCGCAAGGTGGATAGTCAGCTTGCTTATTACTTTCCCATTTCCTAGGCTGGACTGGTCAGGCAATCAACTCTCAAGCGGGACCCCCGCGTGCCAAAAGCGCGCAACCGCAAGGATGAGGAGGAAAAATGTCAGAGCACAGCATCGCAGGCAAGAAGGTGGCATTCCTGCTGACTGACGGCGTGGAGCAGGTGGAGCTCACCAGCCCCTGGCAGGCCGTGAAGGACGCCGGCGGCGAGCCCACCCTGGTGGCTCCCAAGAGCGGCAAGCTGCAGGGCTACAACGGCACGGAGAAGGGCGACACCTTCGACGTGGACCTCACCGTGGCCGATGCCAATGCCTCCGATTTCGACGCCCTGGTACTTCCGGGCGGCGTGGTGAACGCAGACCACCTGCGGGTCGACAAGGACGCCCAGAGCTTCACCCGCAGCTTTTTTGAACAGCACAAGCCGGTGGCATCCATTTGCCACGGACCGTGGCTGCTGATCGAGGCCGGCGTGGTCCGGGGCCGGAACGTCACGTCCTACTTCACCCTCGAAACCGACCTGAAGAACGCCGGTGCCAACTGGACGGACCAGGAAGTGGTGGTGGACCAGGGACTGGTGACCAGCCGGAACCCTGACGACCTTCCAGCCTTCAACAACAAGCTGGTGGAGGAAATCTCCGAAGGGCAGCATGCGGGGCAGACGGCCTAACCCCCCAATGTTCCCCCAGGGTTAAGAAATCCCCGTGTGGAGGAATTACTCCAGCGGGTAGAGTGTTGGCATCTGCAGCGGCTGACCGCGCACCACTCATAAAACCCCTGAGGGAACACCCATGTCTACCGAGACCTCGCCCGACTCCAGCGGCCCATCCGTCCAAACGCCCGGACGGGAAGTACCCGGACACGAAGCCCAGTCCTCCGCGCCGGAGAAGATGTCCCGGGAGGCAGTGACCATCATCAGCACGCTGCTGGTGGCGACATTCGTGGTGATCCTCAACGAGACCATCATGAATGTCGCCCTGCAGCGGCTCATGGTGGACCTTCGCGTGGACGCCCCCACCGTCCAGTGGCTGTCCACCGGCTTCATGCTGACCATGGCCGTAGTCATCCCCACCACGGGCTTTATCCTCCAACGGCTCTCCACCAGGGCTGTGTTCATGCTGGCCATGGGCCTTTTCGCCGGCGGAACCGCGCTTGCCGCTGCCGCCCCCGGCTTCGAGGTGCTGCTTCTGGCCCGCATCGTCCAGGCAGGCGGCACCGCCATCATGCTGCCGCTGCTGATGACCACCATCCTCACCCTGGTGCCGCTGGCCAAGCGCGGCGCCGTGATGGGGAATGTCAGCATTGCCATCTCGGTTGCGCCGGCCATGGGCCCCACCGTTTCCGGCCTGATCCTGGAGCACTTCACCTGGCGCTTCATGTTCATCTTCGTCCTGCCCGTGGCCCTCGCGGCGCTGGCCATCGGCGCCAAGTACCTCACCAATGTGGGTGAAGCCGAGAAGGGCAAGCTGGACTTCCTGTCCGTCATCCTGACCGTTCCTGCCTTCGGCGGCCTGGTGTACGGCCTGAGCCAGATCGGCGGCGGCCACGGCGGGCAGGCCGGCCCCGGCGCGGGCGCCATTGCAGCCCTGCTCATCGGCGTCGCCGCCCTGGCCGTGTTCGTGTTCCGCCAGCTACGGCTGCAGAAGGCTGCAGCGCCGCTGCTGGACCTGCGGGCCTTCAACTTCCGGATGTTCACGGTTTCTGTGCTGCTGATGGTGGTTGCCATGATGGCCCTGTTCGGCGGCGTGATCCTGCTGCCGCTCTACCTCCAGCAGGTCCGCGGGCTGGGTTCGCTCGAAACCGGCCTTGCCCTGCTGCCCGGTGGCCTGGCCATGGGGCTGCTGGGGCCGGTCATCGGCCGCGCCTTCGACAAGGTTGGCCCGCTGCCGCTCACGGTGTCCGGATCCATCCTCATGGTGGTCACCCTCTGGCAGTTTTCAATGCTCGACGCCGGCACACCGGTCTGGTGGATCGTCACCTTGCATGTGGGGCTGAGTTTCGGCCTGGCGCTGCTGTTCACCCCGGCCTTCACCACGGGCCTGAACCCGCTGCCTCCGCACCTTTACTCGCACGGGTCTGCGATCATGAGCACCACCCAGCAGGTGGCCGGCGCCGCGGGTACGGCACTCCTGGTGTCCATCTTCGCCGTTGTGAGTGCAGCGTCCGGACTCGTTGCCGGGATGAGTGCCGCTTTCATGACGGCCACAGTGATCGCCTTTGCCGCCGTCGTGCTCTCTGCGATGATGCGCAAGACCGAAGGCGCCGCGGGCCACGGCGGTCACTGACCCCCAACCAACGTCAAGTGCGGCCGCCCGGAATCAGCCGGCGAAGAAGTCGCTCAGTTCCTTGATCAGCTTGTCCGGGGCCTTGATGGCGCCGTCGTGGCCGAACCCGGGAAGGATGGTGTAGCTGGACCCGGACAGGACATCGTGGATCTGCCCGCAGGCGATGCCGAAGTAGGCGGGACTCTTCTCGCCCACCACGATCAGCGTTTCCAGCGGCAGTGCCTGGAACGGCTCGGCCGGCATGTCCGCGGCAATAATCGCCTTGATTTCGCGGACGCCGGTCCGCATCAGCTCGCGCTGCTGCTTCCCCTCCGTGGTGCCCGCGGTGAGCTTGTTTGCCAGCGTCAGCATGGACAGCGGCATGCGTGATGAGAACGTCCCGCCGGCCTCGAGCCCGCGCTGGATGACGGCGAGGGCCCTGTCGTCGTCGCCGGCAGCAATGGCACGTTCATACTCGGCGATCCAAGTGGCCGTGACGCTGCCGTTCACGGAGACGGCGGGATCGTAGACGGCCAGCCGCTCCACGGGGAGGGTCCGGGCTGCGTGCAGGGCAACCGCGCCGCCAAAGCTGTGGCCAAAGACGTCCGTGCTGGAGGTGTGCTTCATGACCGTGTCCAGGTCGCGGATATCCACGTCAAGGGTGTAATCCTCCGGCTGCGGAGACGAGGCTCCCCGCCCGCGCCGGTTGAAGGTGTGCACCGGACGGCCCAGTGATGCGCTCAGCTTCTGCGCGAATTTGGTGTAGTCCGCGGCCGTCACCATGGAGGGCGGAACAACCACCACGCCCGAACCTGCCGAAGCCAGTTCCGCGCCCGTGGAGAAGAGCTCCACAGTGCCGCCGTCGGGGGTCCTGATGTTCTCTCGCGTCATGTTCCGAGCCTAGCCGAGCCAACTGCGCGGGGCATCCCGGCGCCCGGCGTTGCGGATCTTACGCCAGGCGTTCGATCAGCGCCTTACTGGCGGCGCGGATGGCCGGCAGTTCGGGGCCCAGTCCGCAGAGGATCAGTCCCGCGTCCGCGGCCTGCAGGGCCGAACCTGGGGTAACCGCGCCATCGGCCCGGAGGTAGATCAGGGATTCGACCAGGCGGAAGGTGAAGTCACCGCCGTCCGGACCCTCCACGCCGGCCGAAGTGGCCGGCAAGCCGGCGCCCAGTTGCCCATACAGGGCCCTGAGCTCCTGCCGGTCGCTAAGGAAGCGGGCAAAGCGGGTGCTCCGGACCTCCGGCAGGTGGTACAGGACGCCAAGGTTCCACCGGGCAGTGCACAGCTGCGTGCCGTCGTAAAGCGCGACGGCGTGCAGCCGGCTTCCGGCCGGGGCTTCGGTTTCCGGATCGCCGGCGGGCAGGGCCGCCACGGCGCGCGCAAACGTCAGGCCGGCCGACACCGTCCCCTCCAGCAGGTCCTCGAGGATATCGTCCTTGGTCTTGAAGTGGTGGTACAGGGAGGACTGCCGGATTCCCACGGCGTCCGCAATGGACCGGGTGGACGTGCTGGCAAAACCCTGGGTGGTGAAGAGCTCAGCCGCGGCATCGAGGATTTCGTCGCGGGCGGTGGCCCCTGGCCGCGAGGGCTGCTGGTGGCGGGGGCGGCCCGGTCCGGCGTAAGTCACTGCCTCATTCTTGCACCACCGGGACGCCCGCGAACCCGGCCCAATCCTGCGCTGGCAAGTGGTGAGGGGACGGAATTCTGCCGGAAACAAGATGTCTATCCGCCTTTTACAGAGGTGAAACTGTTTGGGGACATCCCGCTGGAAAACTATCAATTGACCGGTAATCAGCAGGCTTCGGCCGAGCGCTGCGGTACCGGGAGGCTTTGCCCCCACGATCCCTTTCCATCCCCGGAGATTCCCGATGACATCAACCGTCCTCCCCACCGTCCACCAGGACGATGCAGACCTGACGTCCCTGGGCTACCAGCCCACCCTCCACCGCAAGCTCGGCCGCTACGCATCCTTTGCCGCCGGCTTCTCCTTCGTGTCCATCCTCACCACCATCTTCCAGCTCTTCGCCTTCGGCTACTCCTTCGCCGGACCCGCGTTCTTCTGGACCTGGCCAGTTGTCCTGGTGGGACAGCTGCTGGTGGCCCTGAACTTCGCGGAACTCGCAGCCCGCTACCCGCTCTCCGGAGCCGTCTACCAGTGGGCGCGCCGCGTCGGGGGAGAGGGCGTGGGCTGGTTCGCCGGCTGGTTCATGGCCATCGCGCAGGTGGTGACCGCCGCGGCAGCCGCCATCGCCCTGCAGGTGGTCCTGCCCCAGCTCTGGGACGGCTTCCAGGTGGTGGGCGGCGACCCCGCGCTCAACACCGTGACCGGCGCTTCCAACGCCGTGGTCCTGGGCGCCGTGCTCCTGGTGGCCACCACCATCATCAACTCGCTGGGCGTGAAGCTGATGGCGCACGTGAACTCGGTAGGCGTCACCTGCGAAATCGTGGGAGTCGCGGCTGTGATCCTGGCGCTCGTCAGCGCCGCCCAGCGCGGACCCGACGTGGTTGCTGATACCACTGTGCTGCAGGGATCGGACCTTGGCGCCGTGGGAGCCTTCCTGGTCTCCGGGCTGATGGCCGCCTACGTCATGGTGGGCTTCAACTCCGCCGGCGAACTGTCCGAAGAAACCAAGGACCCGCGCCGCACCGCCCCCCGCACCATCCTGTCCGCCCTGCTCATCTCCGGCCTCGGCGGCGCGCTGATGATCATCACCGCCCTGATGGCCGCCCCCAGCCTGGACGACGGCCGCCTCGCCACGGAAGGCCTGCCCTACGTCCTCACTGCCGTCCTGGGCACCTTCTGGGGCAAGGTCCTGCTGGTGGACGTGGCCATCGCCATCTTCGTCTGCACCCTGGCCATCCAGACCGCAGGTTCGCGCCTGGTCTTCTCCATGGCCCGCGACGGCAAGCTCCCGGCGTCGGCGCTGCTCTCCTCGGTCCACCCCACCCGCGGCACCCCCATGTGGCCCTCCATCGTGATCGGCGCCCTGGCAGTGGGCGTGCTCGCCATCAACGTCGGCAACGCCGCCCTGTTCACCACCCTGTGCAGCGTCTGCATCGTCATGGTCTACCTCGCCTACCTGCTGGTCACCGTCCCGCAGCTCATCAACCGCCTCCGCGGCGACTGGAACCGGGTGGGACAGGCCATGCCCGCGGGCCTCTTCTCCCTGGGCCGGTGGGGCCTTCCGGTCAACATCCTCGCAGTGCTCTACGGAGTGGTCATGGTGGTCAACCTCGCCTGGCCCCGGCCCGAGGTGTATGACCCCTCCGGAGAGAACGGCCTCCTGCTCTGGTCCGCGCCCCTGATGGTCACGGCCGTCCTGCTCCTGGGCTTCTGGGTCCGCAGCCGGAACCTCGCCAAGGCGTGACCCGCAACTCCCGCTCAGCAAAAAACTTCCACGACATCCAGGACTGACATGACACAGACCATCGAAACGCCAACAACCGGTACCGCCACTACGGCCGGCGCCCGGGCCCACGCCCGGGAACAGCACGGCAGGACCGCGGAGACCATGCGCTTCGTGCCGGCAGCTTCGGCGCCGGACCGCCTCCTGGCCGGGATGCCCGACGGCGCGTCCCCCACCTGGGCGGAGTCCCTGGCCTGTGGCCGCTACACCAGCCTGCCCCTGGCCCGCGGCACACGTATCCGGCTCACCGACACCGCCGGGGACGCCTGCGTGCACACCCTCCTGTACCGTGCCGGCAACCTGCACGAACGCCTCAACGCCGCCGACACGGTCAAGGTCCCGTGGCAGGCCTATCCGGGTGCCGGCCACCCGCTGCTCTCGGACGCCGGCCGGCTGATGGCCACCATCGTCGCGGACACGTCCAACCGGCATGACGCCCTCACCGGGGCCACCACCCTCGCCGGCAACACCGCGAAGTACGGACCCGGAACAGCGCACAGCGCATCCCCGGCGGCGCGCGAACTGCTCACCCTCGGCGCCCTCAAGAACGGCCTCGGCCCCCGGGACGTCGCCCCCTCGCTGTCCTTCTTCAAGGGCATCAACGTGGACCCGGCCGGCAGCATCACCTTCACCGGCAGCGCCGGGCCGGGCGCCGCCGTCGACCTCCTCCTCCAGATGGACGCCGTGCTGGTCCTGGCCAACACCGCCCACCCGCTGGACCCGCGGCCGGACTTCACCGGGACCGCCGTCGACATCCTCGCCTGGCACGCCCCGCAGGACCTGGATGCGCTGGCGGCAGGCAACCTGGCAGGCCCACTCACGCCGGAACACCTGCAGGCACTCCGCAACACCGAACACGACCTCACCGCAAGGAACGCCCGATGAACACCGCCATTGACACCCGCCCGGACGCCGCCCGGACCGCCCTCGCTCCCGGCGAAGTGATCCTGGACGAATCCGTCGAGGCTCGCGGCCCCTGGTCCGCCGTGGTGGCTGCCGGGGACGTGCTGACGATCGTGGACCTGGAAGGCAACCAGGCCGTGGACTGCCTCCTGTACGCCGCGGCCGACACCACCATCCGCTACTCCGCCGCCACCACGATCGCCGCGCAGCAGTCGATCGTCCTCACCACCGGCTCTGTCCTGCGGGCAGACACCGGCGCCGCCCTGATGACCGTGGTCGCGGACGAAGTGGGCGTGCATGACACCATCGGCGGCGCCTGCTCCCAGGAATCCAACACGCTCCGCTACGGCCAGCACACCCGCGAGCAGCACGCCTGCGTGGAAAACTTCCTGATCGAGGGCTCGCGGTGGGGCCTGGGCAAGCGGGACCTTGTCTCCAACATCAACTGGTTCATGAACGTTCCCGTGGACCCGGACGGCGCCCTGGGCATCGTCGACGGCCTGTCCGCCCCCGGCAAGCGCGTGGCCCTGAGGGCCGAGGTGGACACCCTGGTGCTCGTCTCCAACTGCCCGCAGGTCAACAACCCCTGCAACGGCTTCAACCCCACCCCAGTCCGCATGATCGTCACCCGGCCGGAGGCAGCCAAGTGAACAACTTTGACACCCTGCTGGTCGCCAACCGCGGCGAAATCGCCTGCCGCATCATCGAATCCGCCAAGAAGCTGCGACTGCGCACGGTTGCCGTTTTCTCCGAGGCGGACCGCGGCGCCAAGCACGTCCGCCTCGCCGACGAAGCCGTGCTCCTGGGCCCTGCCCCCGCGAAGGAGTCCTACCTCCGGGTGGACGCGATCCTGGACGCCGCGAAGGCCACCGGCGCCGGCGCCATCCACCCCGGCTACGGCTTCCTGTCGGAGGACGCCGCCTTCGCCGAAGCGGTGGAAGCCGCAGGCCTGGTGTTCGTGGGCCCCACCCCCGAGCAGCTGCGCATCTTCGGCACCAAGCACACGGCGCGCGACGCCGCCCGGGCGGCCGGGGTGCCGATGATCGCCGGTTCCGGGCTGCTGGAGGACGTGGACGCCGCCGTCGAAGCCGGCAGGACGATCGGGTTCCCGCTGATGCTCAAGGCCACCGGCGGTGGCGGCGGGATCGGCATGACGGTCTGCCGCTCCGAGGCGGAACTGGCGGAGAGCTTCCCCCGCGTGGCCCGCCTGGCCGGCGCCAGCTTCGGAACGGCCGGCGTCTTCGCCGAACGGTATGTCGAAAACGCCCGGCACGTTGAGGTCCAGGTGTTCGGCGACGGCGAAGGCCGCGTTGTCAGCCTGGGTGACCGGGACTGCTCGCTGCAGCGCCGCCACCAGAAAGTCCTGGAGGAGGCCCCCGCTCCCGACCTTCCCGCGGAACTGCGCGAGGAACTGCACCGCAGCTCCCGCGCCCTCTGTGCCTCCCTTAACTACCGCTCCGCCGGCACCGTGGAGTTCGTCTACGACTCCGCCCGCCGGGAAGCCTCCTTCCTGGAAGTCAATGCCCGCCTCCAGGTGGAACACCCCGTCACCGAATCCGTCACGGGCGTGGACCTGGTGGCATGGATGCTCCGCCTGGCCCAGGGCGGAGCCGAAGCCCAGGCCGTCCTGGCCGATGTTCCGGACGCGCTGCCGGTATCCGGCCACGCCGTGGAAGCCCGCGTCTACGCCGAGGACCCGGCCCGCAGCTTCCAGCCCAGCGCCGGGACCGTCACCAACGCCGCCTATCCCGGCCCGGCCGAAGCGCGCGTTGATGCCTGGGTGGAGACCGGCACCGACGTTTCCACCAACTACGATCCCCTCCTGGGCAAGATCATTACCTCCGGCGCCAACCGCGCCGAGGCCTTCGACCGGCTCGCCGCCGCCCTGGAGAACACCCGGATCGACGGCATCGAGACCAACCTGGGAATGCTCCGGGCGGTCAGCGGCATGGACGTGGTCCGCAGCGTGGGCCACTCCACCAGCACCCTTGACAGCGTGGGGGACCCGGAAGCGCGCATCACCGTCACCCGCCCCGGCCTGCAGACCAGCGTGCAGGACTGGCCGGGACGGACCGGTCTCTGGCAGATCGGTGTTCCGCCCAGCGGCCCGATGGACGACCTCTCCTTCCGGCTCGGCAACACTGCCCTGGGCAACCCGGAAGGCGCCCCCGGCCTGGAATTCACCATGACCGGCCCCAGCCTGACCTTCACCCACGCCACTACCATCTGCGTCACCGGTGCCGAGGCAACGGTAACGGTCGACGGCGCCGAGGTGCCTGCCTGGACACCCGTCACCGTCCCGGCCGGCGGAACGCTCGACGTCGGCACGGCCGCCGGCCAGGGCCTGCGCGGCTACATCCTGTTCCAGGGCGGCCTCGACATCCCCGAGTACCTGGGCAGCGCCTCCACCTTCACCCTGGGCCAGTTCGGCGGCCACGCCGGACGGGTCCTCCGGGCAGGCGACGTGCTGCGCGCGGTGAAGTCCGCGGAGGACCCGGCCCCAACCGCAGTCGTCCCGCTCGACAGCCGTCCCGCGCTCACCACAACCTGGGAACTGGCAGTGGCCGAAGGCCCGCACGGTGCCCCCGAGTTCTTCCAGCGCGAAGACATCGAGGAGCTGTACGGCACTGAGTATGAGGTGCACTTCAACTCCGCGCGCACCGGCGTCCGCCTCATCGGCCCCAAGCCCCGCTGGGCCCGCACCGACGGCGGCGAGGCAGGCCTGCACCCGTCCAACATCCACGACACCGCCTACTCCGTCGGCGCCCTGGACTTCACCGGTGACACCCCCATCCTGCTGGGTCCGGACGGCCCCAGCCTGGGCGGCTTCGTCTGCCCCGTCACCGTGGTGACGGCCGAGCGCTGGAAGCTGGGCCAACTGCGGCCGGGCGATAAGGTCCGGTTCGTGCCCATCAAAGCCAGCCGGGCGCCGTCGGCCACGGACCTGGGACCCGGCCGGCAGCTGGTCCTCCCGGGGGATGCAGAGTGGTCAGCGGACCCGTCCACGGCAGCTCAGGTGGTAGGCCGCGCCGCCCCCCGCCCCGTCCGCGGGGACGGCGACGACGGCGTGCTGGGCCGGGTGCCGGAAGGTTCCGGCCGGCCCGCAGTCACCTACCGCCGCTCCGGCGATGACAACCTGCTGGTGGAATACGGCGAGATGGTGCTGGACCTCGGGCTGCGCGCCCGGGTCCACGCCCTGCACCAGCACATTGAACAGCTCCGGGTGCCTGGCATCGTGGACCTCACTCCCGGCATCCGGTCACTGCAGATCAAGGTGGACCCGTCCGTCCTGTCCACCGCCCGGCTGCTGGACCTGGTCCAGGAGGTCGAGGCAGCCCTGCCCGCCAGCTCCGAACTGGTGGTGCCCAGCCGCACGGTCCGGCTGCCGCTGTCCTGGGACGATCCAGCGACCCGGGAAGCGATCGAACGCTACATGGCAGGCGTCCGCGACGACGCCCCCTGGTGCCCCTGGAACATCGAGTTCATCCGCCGGATCAACGGCCTGGATTCGGTCAACGACGTCTTCGACACCGTCTTTAACGCCGAGTACCTGGTCCTCGGCCTCGGCGACGTCTACCTCGGCGCGCCGGTGGCCACCCCGCTGGACCCGCGGCACCGGCTGGTCACCACCAAGTACAACCCTGCGCGCACCTGGACGCCGGAGAACGCCGTGGGCATCGGCGGCGCCTACATGTGCATCTACGGCATGGAAGGCCCCGGCGGCTACCAGTTCGTGGGCCGCACCACCCAGGTGTGGTCGCGCTATGCCGACTCCGCCCCGTTCGAAGCCGGATCGCCGTGGCTGCTCCGCTTCTTCGACCGGATCTCCTGGTACCCCGTCAGCCCCGAGGAACTGCTGGACCTGCGCGCCGATATGGCCGCCGGCCGCGGCCGCGGGGTGGAGATCGAGGACGGCACCTTCTCCCTGGCCGGGCACGAACAGTTCCTGGCCGAGAACCGGGTGTCCATCGACGCATTCCGGGACAAGCAGGGCGCGGCCTTCGCCGTGGAACGGCAGGCCTGGGCCGACGCCGGCGAGTTCGACCGCGCGGAGGCGCTGGCCGCCGTCGTCACTCCCGTAGTGGACGACGTACAGGTCCCGGCGGACGGCTCGCTCGTCTCGGCACCCTTCGCCGCAAGTGTCTGGAAGGTGGACGTGGCGGAAGGCGACCGGGTGGCCAAGGGCCAGCCGCTGGTATCGCTGGAAGCCATGAAGATGGAAACCGTGCTCGAGGCGCCGTGCGACGGCGTGGTGTTGCGGGTCCTGCCGGCGGCCGGCGGCCAGGTGGTGGCCGGCGAGGCAGTGGTGGTCCTTGGCGCCCCCGAACCGGCAGGCGCCCCCGAACCGGCAGGCGCCCCCGAACCGGCGGGACTGGAAGAACTGGAACTGGAAGAGGCAGCCGTATGAGCACTCCAGTCACCGCCAGCGCCACCGGCCGCGTGAAGGCAGCGCTCGCAGCGCTCAAGGCAGTGGACCGGCCCGAAATCTGGATCACCCTCCGCAGCGGGGAGGACCTGCTGGCCGAAGCGGCGTCCATCGATACCGCTGTGGCCGGCGGGGCGCAACTCCCGCTGGCCGGCCTGCTGCTCGCCGTCAAGAACAACGTGGACGTGGCCGGCATCCCGACGACGGCCGCCTGCCCCGGATTCGGCTACCTCCCGGAAAAGGACGCCGAAGCGGTGGCCCGGCTCCGTGCCGCCGGCGCCCTGGTCCTGGGGGCCACCAACCTTGACCAGTTCGCCACGGGCCTGGTGGGGACCCGCAGCCCCTACGGTGCCGTCCGCGACTCCCGCCGGCCGGAGTACATCTCCGGCGGGTCCAGCTCCGGCTCCGCCGTGGCCGTCGCGCTGGGGCTCGTGGACATCGCCATCGGCACGGACACCGCCGGCTCCGGCCGGGTGCCGGCCGGGCTCCAGGGCATTGTTGGGATCAAGGCCACGCTGGGCGCCGTCTCCACTGCCGGGGTGGTGCCCGCCTGCCGGTCCTGGGATGCCGTCACCATCTTTGCCCGGGGCCTGTCCACCGCCGAGCTGGCCATGGGCGTCATGGCCGGCAACTCCCGCGACTGGCCCACGGACGTCCGGCTGGCTGCACCATCACGGCCCCGGGTCGCGTATCCGGCCACCCTCCCGGCCCTTCCGCCGGCCTGGGCTGCCGAGTTTGGGCGGCACGTAGGCCGTCTCACAGCCTCCGGTGTGGAAACAGCCCCCATCGAATTCGACGACTTCCTCGAGGCCGCCAGGCTCCTTTACGACGGCGGGCTGGTGGCAGAACGGCATGCCGCCGTGGGCAGCTTCCTGGAAACGTTCGACGGCGGCGGGGCAGGGGACGCGGGCATCGACCCCACGGTGGAGGGCATCATCAGGGCGGCCGGCACCGTGCCCGCGCACCGGTACGTTGCCGATACCGCCAAGCTGGAAGCACTCAAGGCGAAGGCGATGGCCCGGCTTGAGGGCTTCGACGCCCTGCTGATCCCCACCGCGCCGTTCCACCCCACGCTGGCCGACGTAGCCGCGGACCCGGTGGGCGTGAACTCCCGGATGGGCACGTACACCAACTTCTGCAACCTCTTTGATCTCTGCGCCGTGGCGGTTCCTGCCGGCGAGGCCGACGGTGCCCAGTTCGGGCTGACGGTAGTGGGACGGACCTTCGACGACGCCGTGGCCGCAGACATCGCCCGCCGCATCGAAGCCACCCCCGCCGCCCCGGCGCTCTTTGCTGCCGGCGCTTCGGTTCCCCTTGAGGCGGCAGCCAGCCAGCCGCCGTCGTCCGTTCCCTGGCCGGTGGCCGCCGGCGCAGCCGCCGTCCCGCTGGTGGTGGTGGGAGCGCACCGCAGGGGGCAGCCATTGGCACCCCAGTTGGAGGAACTGGGCGCGTACTGGGACGGGCCCGTCCGGACCGCCGCACGCTACCGGATGGTGTCGCTGGACACGGTGCCGCCCAAGCCGGGCGTCTACCGGTCCGACGACGGCGCCGAGCTCGCGGGGGAGCGGTGGCTGCTGTCCCCGGCGGCCCTTGGAACGTTCCTGGCGGCCCTTCCCGAGCCCATGCTGCTGGGATCCGTGACGCTTTCGGACGGTTCCACCGCCGTTGGATTCGCCTGCGATGCCGTGGCTGCCTCCTCCGGCGAGGACATCACCGCGTGGGGCGACTGGCTGGCGGACCGGAGCGTGGCCCCGAAGCCGCGGACGGTGTGGCGCGACCTCGGGGAAGCGGCGCTGGCCGGCTTCAGCCGCGGGGAACGCGGATAGCGCCAGTGGCGTCCGGGCGGGGCTCCCCGTCCGGACGTTCAGCGCCGGCTGTGAAGTAGGCCGCGATGTCCGTCACCAGTTCCTTCACGGCGGCCGGAATTGAACCGTGGAAACACTTGGGGGACAGCTGGTAGGTGCTGCCCGGCACCGCCGCATGCAGCCGCTTCGCCGTCACCTTGTAGTAGCGGGGGCTCTTTCCGCCAGCCATGAAATGCGTGCCCGCGGGGAGCACGCTGAAGTCCCGGGCGTGGTCTCTTTCGTCGTAGGCAGCCCGCAGTTCGCCGACTCCACTGGGCATGACCTGCTGGAACATCCTGTTGACCTTCGTGCGGGACAACACGGCCATCAGGCCGGCCAGCACCGGCTCCGGGATCCTGGCCATCGCCGAACCGGGCTTCGTGGCCTTCTTCATGTGCGCCAGGGCGTGGCCCACCCTGCCGTTGTTGACGGCGTCCTCGAACCCGTCAAGCCACGCGGTGTCGATGCTGCCGTCGATGTTCACCGCCGCGTCGTACACGGCCAGCCTGTCCGGGACGAACGAGGTCCCGGTGAACTCCTGGACGGCGTTCAGGGCCACCGCCCCGCCCAGGCTGTGGCCCAGGATGTTCCGGGCGCCGGTGGCGGTGAGGACCGTCCGGACATCCTGGATTTCCGTGGCCATGGAATAGTCCGCCGGCTGTTCTGACGAGTTGCCGCGGCCCCGGCGGTCGTAGACGTCCACCGCCCAGCCGTCACCCAGGCCCTTGGCCAGCTCAATCGAGAACGGGCGGTAGATCAGCGCCGTGAGGAACGCCCCGCCGATCACCAGCACCCGCTTTTCGCCCGGGGCATCATCGGTGCCGTAGCTGTACAAAGCCAGCCTGCCGCCGTCGTGCGTTGGAAGTACGCGTTCTTTCACCCGCCCATCCTAGGGCGCACACCTGCACGGCAACTGGGAACCCGGCTACCCAATGCCCGGTAAACTTGATGATTGTGACTTCCCAAAACACCCCCGCGCCCAAGAACGCCCCAGAGCCCGTCGACGCCAGCGAGCAGATGCGCATCCGCATGGAAAAGCGCGCCAAACTTCTTGAGCGCGGCGCCGAGGCGTACCCCGTGGGTGTGGAGCGCACGCACTCCCTCGCCGAGATCCGGGAAAAGTACGCGCACCTCGAAGCGGACGATACCACCGGCGACATCGTGGGCGTCACCGGGCGGGTTGTCTTCATCCGCAACACCGGCAAGCTCTGCTTCGCCACCCTGCAGGAAGGCGGCACCGACGGCAAGGCCACCCGCCTGCAGGCCATGCTCAGCCTGGCCAACGTGGGCGAGGAAGCGCTCGCCGACTGGAAGGCCCTGGTTGACCTTGGCGACCACGTCTTCATCAAGGGCGAGGTCATCTCCTCCCGCCGCGGCGAGCTGTCCATCATGGCGGATTCCTGGTCCATGGCCTCCAAGGCCCTCCGCCCGCTGCCCGTCCTGCACGCGGACCTCAACGAGGAAACCCGCGTCCGCCAGCGCTACGTTGACCTGATGGTCCGCGATGAGGCACGCGAGATGGTCTACACCCGCGCGGCCATCACCCGTTCCATCCGCGAAACGCTGTTCCGCCACCGCTACGTCGAGGTGGAAACGCCCATCCTGAACCTGGTCCACGGCGGCGCCCTGGCCCGCCCGTTCGAGACCCACATGAACGCGTTCGACCAGAAGATGACCCTGCGCATCGCCACCGAGCTGTACCTCAAGCGGGCAGTCGTGGGCGGCATCGACCGCGTGTACGACATGGGCCGCGTGTTCCGCAACGAAGGCGTGGACTCCACCCACAGCCCCGAATTCACCACCCTTGAGTGCTACGAGGCCTGGGCCGACCAGTTCGTCATGGCCGAACGGATCAAGGAGATCATCCTTGACGCCGCGGACGCCGTGGGTGCCGGCCGTGTCCTGCAGACCGAAGCAGGGGAGATCAACCTCGACGGCGAGTGGGCCTGGCTGCCGGTGTACCCCGGACTTTCCGACGCCGTTGGGCAGGAGATCACGCCGGAGACGTCCGTTGAGGTGCTGCGCGGTATCGCCGAACAGCACGACGTCAAGGTGGACCCCAAGTGGGACGCCGAGAAGCTGGTGGTGGAGCTCTTCGGTGAGATCGTGGAGCCCACCCTGCTGAATCCCACCTTCGTGTACGACTACCCGCCGTCCGCGCAGCCACTGGCCCGGCCGCACCGCGAGGACGGCCGGTTGATTGAGGCCTGGGACCTGATCATCGGCGGCATGGAGCGAGGTACCGCCTTCTCCGAGCTGATCGACCCCGTCATCCAGCGCGAGCGGCTCACCGAGCAGTCACTGCATGCGGCCGCAGGCGACGTCGAGGCCATGCAGCTGGACGAGGACTTCCTGCGCGCCCTGGAATACGGGGCTCCCCCCATGGGTGGCATCGGCCTTGGCATCGACCGGCTGGTGATGCTCTTCACCGGGGCCGGCATCCGCGAAACCATCCTGTTCCCCCTGCTGAAGCCCGAAGGGCACTGACCATGGAATACGTCGCAGTTCTCCTGCCCTCCCTGGTGGTGGGCCTGCTCTTCTGGTTTGCCATGAAGGCAATCTTCAATGCGGACAAGGCGGAGCGGCAGGCGGAGGCCCGTGCCCAGGCCGAAGCCGATTCCCAGCCCGTGCAGCCCACGGACGGCCCGGCCCCGGAATCCAAATAGATAAAACCCCCTACTTTCCGCCTTTATCCCCAAGGAACCATTAGGCGCTTTGACGCGTTGCCAAGATAAGAGTCATACTTTTTTTGGGAAACATCCTGCTTTTCTGAAAACCGACTTTCCAGCAAGAGGAAGACCTTAATGGCACAGAAAGTAAACATCATCCTCGTTGATGATTTGGATGGGGGATCCGCAGACGAGAATGTGAAGTTCGGCCTCGATGGGGTCAACTACGAGATTGACCTATCCGCAGCCAATGCCGCTGAACTCCGGTCTTCATTGGAGAGGTTCATTACCGCTGCACGCAAGGCGTCCGGTGGGCGCCCGCAGCGGGCAAAGGCACCGGCCGCCGGCCGAGGCCATGATTCGGCGCAAATCCGGCAATGGGCCCGGGATAACGGCTACACCGTTAACAGCCGCGGCCGAATTCAGGCCGAAATCCAGGAAGCCTACCAAAAGGCAAATTCCTAGGGCCGGCTTAAGCTCCACCGAAACCCCGCTTACCGCCGCCAGGCGGGGCGGGGTTTCTCTATTCCGCAATATGGACTGCCGCGCAGGCGGGCTGGACGCATCAAAATGGCTTTTTTCGGGTTTCCCGGCCGCCAGCAGCCGCGGCGGTAATGGCTTCTCCAGGCAGCCCGGAAATGCGCCGGTACCCGAAGGTGCAGTCCCGGATTCAGCGGCTGATCCGCAGCACGGACCCGTCCCCGGCTCCGCCCGCCGGTTATTCCCGCAAGCGCCCCGGTTTCCCCTGTGGCGAACACGCTCCACAACTCCGGAGCTGGCACGTAGCATCAAAGTACGTCGTAGCTAGGAGTGTGGCGAAATGTTTGAGCGATTTACGGACCGTGCCCGTCGCGTAGTTGTGCTTGCCCAAGAAGAGGCACGCATGCTGAACCACAATTACATCGGTACCGAACACATCCTCTTGGGTCTGATCCATGAGGGTGAGGGCGTTGCCGCCAAAGCTCTTGAGTCCTTGAGCATTTCGCTCGACGGCGTTCGCGAGCAGGTGCAGGAGATCATCGGACAGGGCCAGCAGGCTCCCTCCGGCCACATCCCCTTCACCCCCCGCGCCAAGAAGGTGCTGGAGCTCTCGCTGCGCGAAGCCCTGCAGCTGGGCCACAACTACATCGGCACGGAGCACATCCTGCTCGGCCTGATCCGCGAAGGTGAGGGCGTTGCCGCCCAGGTCCTGGTCAAGCTCGGCGCCGACCTCAACCGGGTCCGCCAGCAGGTCATCCAGCTCCTCTCGGGCTACCAGGGCAAGGAAACCACCGGCGCAGGCGTCGGTGGCGGACAGCCCGAAGGCGCCCCCGCCGGTTCCGTGGTCCTGGACCAGTTCGGCCGCAACCTGACCCAGGCTGCGCGCGAGAACAAGCTGGACCCGGTCATCGGCCGCGAGCAGGAAATGGAACGCGTCATGCAGGTCCTTTCCCGCCGCACCAAGAACAACCCGGTCCTTATCGGCGAGCCCGGTGTCGGCAAGACGGCCGTCGTCGAAGGCCTGGCCCAGGCGATCGTCCGCGGCGACGTTCCGGAGACCATCCGCGACAAGCAGCTGTACACCCTGGACCTCGGTTCCCTGGTGGCAGGTTCCCGCTACCGCGGTGACTTCGAAGAGCGCCTGAAGAAGGTCCTCAAGGAGATCCGCACCCGCGGCGACATCATCCTGTTCATCGACGAGATCCACACCCTGGTGGGTGCCGGTGCCGCCGAGGGCGCCATCGACGCAGCCTCGATCCTGAAGCCCATGCTGGCCCGCGGCGAGCTGCAGACCATCGGTGCCACCACGCTCGATGAGTACCGCAAGCACATCGAGAAGGACGCCGCGCTGGAGCGCCGCTTCCAGCCGATCCAGGTCAAGGAACCCTCCGTGGCGCACGCCATCGAGATCCTCAAGGGCCTGCGCGACCGGTACGAGGCACACCACCGCGTCACCATCACCGATGGTGCCCTGGCCTCCGCCGCCAGCCTGGCCGAGCGCTACATCTCGGACCGCTTCCTGCCGGACAAGGCCATCGACCTGATCGACGAAGCCGGCGCCCGGCTGCGCATCCGCCGCATGACGGCCCCGCCGGAGCTCAAGGCCATGGACGAGCGCATCGCCAAGCTGAAGATGGAGAAGGAATCCGCCATCGACGCCCAGGACTTCGAGGGCGCAGCCTCGCTCCGCGACAAGGAGCAGAAGCTGATCTCCGAGCGGGCCGAGAAGGAACGCCACTGGAAGTCCGGCGGCATGGACGACATCTCCGAGGTGGATGAGGACCTCATCGCCGAGGTGCTGGCCAACTCCACCGGTATCCCGGTCTTCAAGCTGACCGAGGAAGAGTCCTCGCGCCTGCTGAAGATGGAAGAGGAACTGCACAAGCGCGTGGTGGGCCAGGACGAGGCCATCAAGGCACTGTCCCAGGCCATCCGCCGCACCCGTGCAGGGCTCAAGGACCCCAAGCGCCCCGGTGGCTCGTTCATCTTCGCCGGCCCCACCGGCGTCGGCAAGACCGAGCTCGCCAAGGCCCTCGCGGAGTTCCTGTTCGGTGAAGAGGACGCCCTCATCACGCTGGACATGTCCGAGTACTCCGAGAAGCACACCGTCTCGCGGCTCTTCGGTGCCCCTCCGGGCTACGTCGGCTACGAAGAGGGTGGCCAGCTGACCGAGAAGGTCCGCCGCCGTCCGTTCTCCGTGGTCCTGTTCGACGAAGTGGAAAAGGCCCACGCGGACCTCTTCAACTCGCTGCTGCAGATCCTGGAAGACGGCCGCCTGACCGACTCCCAGGGCCGCGTGGTGGACTTCAAGAACACCGTGATCATCATGACCACCAACCTGGGTACCCGGGACATCTCCAAGAGCGTTGCCACCGGTTTCCAGTCCGGCACCGACACGCAGACCGGCTACAACCGCATGCGTGCCCGTGTCACCGAGGAGCTCAAGCAGCACTTCCGCCCCGAGTTCCTGAACCGTGTTGACGACGTCGTGGTGTTCCCGCAGCTCACCCAGGACGAGATCATCGAGATCGTGGACCTGTTCGTGACCCGCCTGGAGAAGCGCCTCAAGGACAAGGACATGGGCATCGAGCTCACCAAGGCCGCCAAGGTGCTCCTGGCCACCCGCGGCTACGATCCCGCCATGGGTGCCCGGCCGCTGCGCCGCACCATCCAGCGCGAGATCGAGGACCAGCTCTCCGAGAAGATCCTGTTCGGCGAGATCCACACCGGCGACATTGTCGTGGTGGATGTCGAAGGCGAAGGCGACGACGCGAAGTTCACCTTCGCCGGCAACGCCAAGCCGCGCATCCCGGAGATCGCCCCGAGCGTCTAAGCACCACAGCGAAAGCCCCGCCCCTCCGCAAGGAGCGGCGGGGCTTTCCCTGATTAACCCGCCGTCCGTGGTTGAGTCCGGTGACGGCCATCAGAGATTTCCCGGCGCCTGCTCCTCCGTCGCTTTGACGGCGCCTACATAAATCCCTGATGCCCGCCACCTCGTTCGTTGGTGGGCGTTAGGCGAAGCGCAGGCGCCGGGGTCATTTGTGTAGCTTGCGTCAAAGCGAGGAACGAGCAGCAAGCGGCAAATGGCGCCGGTGGTGGCGCCTCCCGGCCCAGCCCCAGCCAACCAACTAGCGTGTCGGCTTCTGAAGGTTTGTGACGGGCGGCACAAAAACGTGTTGAATCGGGAGCATGGCTAATCAAAATCCGGCGATCCCGGATGAGCAACCACAGACCCCTTTCCACGACCTCGACCACTACCTCTCCATCCCGAGGGTAAGCGGCCTGGCGCTGAGCCCCGACGGCTCACGGCTGGTCACCACGGTCAGCACCCTGAACGGCAAGGGCACCGAGTATGCCTCAGCCCTGTGGGAACTGGACCCGGCCGGGCAGAAGCACGCACGCCGCATCACGCGCAGCGCCAAGGGGGAGGCCGGGGCGGCTTTCGCCGCCAACGGGGACGTGTACTTCACCTCCGCCCGTCCCGACCCCGAAAGCCCGGACGAGGAGCCGGTCAATGCCTTGTGGCTGCTTCCGGCAGACGGCGGCGAAGCCCGCGTGGTCCTGAGCCGCCCCGGCGGCGTCAGCAGGGTGATGGCGGCCAGGAACGCCGATGCTGCGTTCGTCACGGCCGACGTCCTGGCAGGCTCGGCAGACGAGGAGGACGACGCCGCGCGTCGCAAATCCCGCAAGGACAAGAAGGTCTCGGCCATCCTGCACAGCGAATATCCGGTCCGCTACTGGGACGCCGACCTCGGCCCCGGCCAGCCGCGGATCTTCGCCGTGGAACCAGGCGCAGACCAGGAAGCCGGCAAGCCAGCAACGGTGGACGCCACGGCGCCCCTGGTCCTGCGCAACCTGACCCCGGAGGTGGGGCCGAGGCTGCGGGAGGCGGAAACGGTGGTCAGCCCGGATGGGAAGACCATTTACAGCAGCTGCACCAAACCCCTGGCCAAAGCGGACAGCCGTTCCATCCTGGTGGCGGTGGACGTTGCCTCCGGCAGTCTCAAGGTGCTGCTGGACCAGGAAGGCATGAGTTTCTTCCCGGGTCCTGTCAGCCCTGATGGCAGGACGCTGGCTGTGGTCAGCGAGAGTGATTCCACCCCGTTGCAGGCTCCCGAAATCAGGATGCACCTGCTGGACGTGTCCGGCGGGGCCAGCCGTGACGGCGGCGACGCCGGGGGCCTGCAGCCCCTGGCCCACGACTGGGACCGCTGGCCCAAACCTGCCGCCTGGCTGCCGGACGGCTCAGCCCTCCTGGTCACGGCGGACGACGACGGCGCGTCGCCGGTTTTCCGGGTCAGCGTCCCGGCGGCTGCCGCTGAAGTGGGCGTCACCAGGGTGACGCAGGACGCCGCAGCCTACTCCGACGTCGTCATTGCTCCCGACGGACGCAGCGCCTATGCCCTGCGCAGCTCCTACGAATTCCCTGCCGAAGCGGTGCGGATCGACCTTGCCACCGGGGAAACCACCCGGCTGCCCGCCCCCGCCGATCGCCCCGCCCGCCCCGGCCGGCTCGAGCGCATCGCCGCCACCGCCGCGGACGGATCCCGGGTGCCTGCCTACCTCGCCCTCCCCGGGGACGCGTCGGACGGGAAGCCCGCGCCGCTTCTCCTCTGGATCCACGGCGGCCCGCTGGGATCCTGGAACGCCTGGACCTGGCGCTGGAACCCCTGGCTGCTGACGGCCCAGGGCTACGCGGTGCTGTTGCCGGACCCCGCCCTGTCCACCGGCTACGGACAGTCGTACATCCAGCGCGGCTGGGGCTCCTGGGGGAAGGCGCCGTTCACGGACCTCATGGCTGTCACCGACGCCGCCGTGGAACGGCCGGATATCGACGAAACCCGGACGGCTGCGATGGGCGGCTCCTTTGGCGGCTACATGGCCAACTGGGTGGCGGGCAACACGGACCGGTTCAAGGCCATCGTGACCCACGCCAGCCTCTGGGCCCTCGACCAGTTCGGGCCCACCACGGACGCCTCCCAGTATTGGCTCAAAGAAATGACCGAGGATATGGCGCTCGAGAACTCCCCGCACCTGCACGCGGAGAAGATCGGCACCCCCATGTTGGTGATCCATGGCGACAAGGACTACCGGGTGCCCATCGGGGAGGGGCTGCGGCTCTGGTACGAGCTGCTGTCCAAGTCCCGGCTCGCCGCGGACCAGGACGGACAGACGCCGCACCGGTTCCTGTACTTCCCGGATGAAAACCACTGGGTGCTCCAGCCCCAGCACTCCAGGGTCTGGTACCAGGTGGTGGAGTGGTTCCTGGCACGGAACGTCCTGGGCCAAGAGATCGAGCTGCCGGCCGAACTGGGGCTCTAGGTTGGTTGGCTTTGCGCCGTCGGCCGAGGCATTTGCCGGCGCCTGCTCGTTCCTCGCTTTGACGGCGCCTACACAAATGCCTGACCGCCGACGCTTGTGGGCGGCCCACCTTTAGCGCCCCAGCCCGTCCGCAACCAATAGCAGCCGTCGCGCCTCGTAGGATGGCTTTGTGACTGACTCCTTCCACATCCGCCCAGCACGCACCAGCGACGTCCCTGCCATCAAGAAGCTGGTGGCGCCCCTGGCCGAGGAGCGCATCCTGATGGCGAAGGAGACGGTGGCCTACTACGAAAGCCTCCAGGAATTCCTGATCGCCGAATCCAGTGAAGGCGACATGATCGGCTGCGGGGCCCTGCACGTCATGTGGGAGGACCTGGCCGAGATCCGCACCCTTGCAGCCTCCGGAGAGTGGCGCGGCAGGGGCGTGGGGCACGTCCTGGTGGAAAGCCTGTTGGAGCAGGCCCGCGCCCTGGGCGTCAGCCGGGTCTTCTGCCTTACGTTCGAGGTGGACTTCTTCAAGCGCCACGGCTTCGAAGTCATGGCAGACCAGTCCGCCGTGGACCCGGAGGTCTACTCGGAACTTCTCCGCTCGCACGATGAAGGCGTGGCCGAATTCCTGGACCTGGCACGCGTTAAGCCCAACACCCTCGGCAACACCCGGATGATCCGCACCCTCTAGGGGTCTCAGCGGTACCACCTGCGAAGACCCTTCTTGGCTTTACTCGAATTGATGGATAAACTACCTGGGGTCGATATGTGGGGGGCCTCAGGAAAGGGACAGTCATTGGGGGCTGTCCCTTTGCTGCGCCCGGGATCAGGGGCGCGGCATCGACCGTCAAAACCCGGGCTGGACGAACCTACCGCGGGCAGTGATCCCGGTAGTAGGGTCAAAAAACACATCCTTCAGGAGCAGCCAGGAGCACCGCCATGAAGAAACTCATCAATGATCCAAAATCCGTTGTCCAGGAAGCAGTCCAGGGCTTTGGCCTGGCGTACTCCGGCCTGGTCAACGTCAGCGAGGACCCCATCTACGTCACGCGCAAGGATGCGCCGGTAGCCGGCAAGGTGGGCCTGGTTTCCGGCGGCGGCAGCGGCCATGAGCCCCTGCACGCAGGGTACGTGGGGCGGGGGATGCTCGACGCCGCCGTGCCGGGGGCGGTGTTCACCTCGCCTACGCCGGACCAGATCCTTCCGGCCACCCTGGCAGTCAACTCAGGTGCCGGCGTCGTGCATATCGTCAAGAACTACACCGGCGACGTCCTGAACTTCGAGACGGCGGCCGAACTCGCCGAAGCCGAAGGCGTCAGCGTCCGCACGGTGCTGGTCAATGACGACGTCGCGGTGGAGGACTCGCTGTACACGGCCGGCCGCCGCGGCGTGGGCGGCACGGTGCTGGTGGAAAAGATCGCCGGCGCCGCCGCCGAGCGCGGCGACGACCTGGACGCCGTGGCCGCCATCGGTGAGCGGGTGAACGCCAACGTCAGGACCATGGGCGTGGCGCTCTCGGCCTGCACCGTTCCGCATGCGGGCACCCCCAGCTTTGACCTGGCCGAGGATGAGATCGAGATCGGCATCGGCATCCACGGTGAGCCGGGCAGGCACAAAATCCCGATGGAAGACGCGGACAGCATCACCAACCGCCTGCTGGAACCGGTCCTGGCCGACCTGAAAATCAGCTCCGGGGACCAGGTGCTGCTGTTCGTCAACGGCATGGGCGGCACCCCGCTGAGCGAGCTTTACATCGTGTACCGGCGGGCCGCGCAGGTGCTTGCCGATGCCGGCGCCACGGTGGAACGGTCCCTGGTGGGCAACTACATCACCGCACTGGAGATGCAAGGCTGCTCCATCTCGGTCCTGCGGCTCGATGACGAGCTCACGGAACTATGGGACGCGCCCGTGCACACCGCCGCCCTCCGCTGGGGCGTGTGACTGTGGCTCTGGATGTGAACTGGGCGGTGAAGTGGCTGACGCTGTGCGCGCAGGCCATGGCCGAACACCGTGTTGAATTGATCGAATTGGACCGCGCCATCGGCGACTCGGACCACGGCGAGAACATGGACCGCGGCTTCCAGGCTGTCCTGGCCAAGCTCGGCGAGGGGGAGCCGGAGACACCCGGGGCCGCGCTGAAGATGACTGCGATGACGCTGATGTCCAAGGTGGGCGGCGCTGCCGGGCCCCTCTACGGTACGGCGTTCCTGCGCGCCGCCACCGCCCTTGGTGATTCCGCCGAGATCGATGCGGCGGCGTGGGCCGGGGCGCTGGCGGCTGCCCGGGACGGGATCGTGGCGCGCGGGAAGGCCGAGCCCGGCGACAAGACCATGGTGGACGCCTGGACGCCGGCGGTCGATGCGGCCCGTACCGCTGCCGACGGCGGCAACGGCGATGTCCTTGGCGTCCTGGTGGCGGCTGCCGAGGCCGCCGAGGCGGGGGCGGTATCCACCGATCCGATGGTGGCGCGGAAGGGAAGGGCCAGCTACCTGGGCGAACGCAGCGCCGGCCACCGGGACCCGGGCGCGGTGTCCAGCGCGCTGATCCTGCGTGCAGCAGTTGGGGCTGCTGCGTGACGGTAAGCATCGTGGTGGTGTCCCACAGCGCAAAGATTGCCGACGGCGCCGTGGAGCTTGCCGCACAAATGGCACCCGACGTCGTCATCCTGCCCGCCGGGGGCACCGACGACGGCAGGATCGGCACGAGCCTTGAGAAGGTCCTCGGCGCGCTGGAGCAGGCCAGGACCAAAGTTGGTAACCAGGAGGAAGAGCAGTCGGGTGCCGGCTCCGACGGGCAGGCCGGCGGGCGCGGCGAGGTTGCCGGCGGTGCGGACGGCACCGTGGTCCTCACCGACCTGGGGTCGGCCGTGATGACAGCGGAATCGGCGCTCGAATTCCTGGAGAATCCGGCCGGTGTCCTGATCGCCGACGCCCCGTTGGTCGAAGGCCTGGTGGCCGCCGCGGTGGCCGCCCAGGGCGGAGCTGACGTGCAGGCCGTCCGCCAGGCGGCTGAAGGCGTGCGCCCGCCGGCAGCCCGGCCCGGGCCGGACAGGCAGGAGCCGGAGGCCGTCAGCAGCGCCCCGCCCGACTGTACCGGCGACTTTGAGCTGGTCAACCAGGCAGGGATGCATGCCAGGCCCGCGGCCAAGGTTGCAGGCGGGCTGGCATCGCTTGACGCCGAGGTGAACATCAACGGCGTGGACGGCGCGTCCATGACCGGCCTGATGACCCTGGGCGCCGGCAAGGGGACGGTGCTGCACGTGGAGGCGTGGGGAGTGGACGCGGAACGGGCGGTGGAGTACGTGGGCGGCCTGGTGGAGGCCGGTTTCGGCGAGCCCTGAGCCCCTGGGCGCCTGCTGCGAATAAGCTCGATGCCATGGAACGGCCGCAAGCAGACAACACCCCGGAAATCGAAGTGCTGGACGGCCAAATCTCCGTTGAGGAACTCCTTGCCGAGCTCGGCTTCGATTGGAGCGCCGAGCCCATCGACGGCTCCCAGGCGGCCGGAACTGCCGACGGCGGCCCCTTCACCCAGCCGGCACTGTTCTAGTCCGGTCTACGCCCGTTACCGGGACGCAGGCTGTTGGTGCAGCCCGGCCTCGTCCAGCACGACGGCCGCGGACAGGAACTTGCCGCACTGCTCACCGAACGGATACTGCGCCGTCGGCTGGAACTCCAGCGTACGGACCGGAAGCGCGGTCCCATCCGCCGCCGTGCCCGAGGCGGTCACCGCCATGGGTGATTCCGTCAGGGTGGCCAGCATGAGGCTCCCCACCTTGGTGCCATCGGGCGAGGCAGTGGCCGAACAGGCGCCCTCGGGGCTGCATCCCTGGTCAATCGAGGAGCTGCCCGGGCGCAGTTCGATGCCGCCCTCCGTGCAGGTGCCGTCCTGGCAGGCGCGCAGGTGCAGCGCCGCCACCCGGGGTGAGTAGCCGGCGGAGACCGTTACGGCCACGGCGGTGGCCTGGGCAATCGCCGGACACGCGCTGCCGGCCGGCTCGCACGCGGAGGTGAGCGACGCCGCGGTCACCAATGCCATGAGCAGGATGGGCTTGCGCATGCCTTCAGGCTAGGTCCGCACCTGGCGCATCAGCGGTGGCCGGCCCCAATTGGCGGCAGCATCGTTATGCCGGTGCCTAACCCAGCGGGAAGATGCCGATGAACCAGAACAGCGCGATGGCGAAAACCGCGAAGAAGGCGATGAGGCAGCCCATGGCGGTGCGCGGCTCCTTTGAAACCTGGAGCGATTCGTTGGGATTTGCGGGGTTGTACGCCACCTCGATCAGGGACCCGGGCATGGGCTGTTCAACCGAGGAGACCTCGGACTTTCCCATGAACAGGGTGCCTTGCGGGTCCACGAACTGGTAGGTGGGGTAGTAGCGGAGGTTGCGGTTGGCGCCGCCCACGCCGCTGGTCCACCCGGTGGCACTGCCGGTGACCGTGGCCTGGGCCTTGGGCCAGCCTGACATCAACCGCTCCTGCCGTCTGGTCCTGCGGGCAGCGTAGAGCAGCGAAAAGATGGCGGCGGCAACGAACAGCGCCCACACGATGTACAGGATGGTTCTCATGGCTTCCCCCGGTTCCAGTCACCAGAAAGTATGCCATCCGGCCGTGCCGCCGCCGGATCAGGCCGGGAGCCGGTAACCGCCGTCGTGCATTTCCGCGAGCCCGTCCGCCAGCAGCCCTGCCAGCGCCCGCTCCAGCTGCTCGGGTGCGGAATTGAGCCGGTGCAGCGCGGCAAGCGGAACCCCGATTCCCTCCGGTGCATAGCCGAGATCGGCGGGTTCGCGCAGGAACATGTCCGACGGTACGGGTGCGTCCGCCAACCGCAGCACAGCCAGCACGGCGCCCCGGACCTGGCGGTCGGTGCCGTGCCACGCCTGACCTTTGGGGACGTACGACGGCGGGGGCTCACCCGCCGCGAGCCAGGCACAGGAGTCCTTCACCGGGCAGGCAGCGCACTTGGGCGCCCGGGCCGTGCACACCAGCGCCCCCAGCTCCATGACCGCAGCGTTCCAGCGTACGGACGTGCCGTCGTCGTCCGGCAGCAGGGCGGCGGCCAGGCGCATCTCCGCCGCCGTCAGCGCCGGGGCGGGAAGCGCGACGCCGGACACAAGCCGGGCGTGGACCCTGCGGATATTGGTATCCACCACCGTCTCCCGGCGGCCGTACGCGAACGCAGCCACCGCGGCGGCTGTGTAGCTGCCGACACCCGGCAGGGCCAGGAGTTCAGGGTAGGTGTCCGGGACCTTCCCTCCGTGGTCCTGCACGATTGCCGTTGCCGCGGCGTGCAGCCTGAGGGCCCGGCGCGGGTAGCCCAGCCTGCCCCACGAACGGACCGCTTCGCCTGCCGGGTCCCCTGCCAGGGCGGCGGGGGAGGGCCAGCGCTTGAGCCATTCGTGCCAGACGGGGAGCACCCGCACCACCGGGGTCTGCTGCAGCATGATCTCGCTGACCAGCACGCCCCAGGCGGAGCAGTCAGGCTCGCGCCAGGGCAGGTCACGGGCAATGCCGGCGAACCAGGAGGTGATCCGCTGGTGGAGCAGGTCCAGGGTGGCAGAGCCCACGGGAAGGTCCAGGGTGGGGGAGGTTTGAGTGTCGATGCCAACACTGTAATGGATGCCTTCCGGCGGCCCGCAAACCGGCTGTGACCAGAGTGACGGGGGTGCGGCGGCGTGGTGGCAAGGCAGAACAGGCAGTGTTCCCTAGCCTAGGAGGATGGGCAGGCAAGGCAATTCACCAGCACGCGGCACGGCATCGGGTTCCAGCAGCGTCCGTAAGCCCAGCCCCGCCGTGTACCGCCGCCGGCGGCTGGTGGCCGGTGGGGCGCTGCTTCTGGTCATCGCGCTGGTGGTCAGCGGCTTCGCGTTGGCCGGGGCCTTCAAAGGCGGTTCGCAGCAGGCATCGTCCACCGATCCGTCGTCCCCGAATCCGTCGTCCCCAGCTCCTGCCACCTCCCAGGCTTCCCCGTCTGCGGACGCGACCCCCTCTGCCTCCGCGCCGGCAACCCCGTCCGCCGCGCCGTCGCCCACTGCTTCCGCCACCCCGACCTGCAACCAGAACCTGGTCACCGTGACGGCGTCCACGGACAAGCCGGCCTACGGCCCCGGGGAGAACCCGCTGCTTACCCTGAAGGTGACCAACGGCGGCACTGTCCCCTGCGAGGTCAACATCGGCACCTCGCAGATGGAATTCCTGGTGACCAGCGGATCAGACCGCATCTTCTCGTCCAAGGACTGCCAGGCGTCCAGCGAGGACCTGGTCAAGGTGATCGCACCCGGCGCCAGCGAAACCGCCAACTTCCCGTGGAGCCGGAACCGCAGCACCGACGGCTGCAAGGCCGTGGCCGCCGCTCCGGGCGGCGGCGGGGCCTACT
The DNA here is from genome assembly GCF_029581595.2 of Arthrobacter sp. NQ7. Classification (NCBI taxonomy): domain Bacteria; kingdom Bacillati; phylum Actinomycetota; class Actinomycetes; order Micrococcales; family Micrococcaceae; genus Arthrobacter; species Arthrobacter sp. NQ7. The sequence goes on from NZ_JARFXU020000007.1 coordinate 95,003, forward strand.
ACATTTTCACCGCGAAGCTGGGTTCGCGCGCCAGCCCCAAGGCCGTCTTCCAGCTGAATTAAGTTGCTGCTTCATCGATTGCTGCCTACTTGTCGTTTTCAGGCTTCATAACGACAATTACGGAGCACTCGATGAGCGGTGTCCCACGGATGGGAAATTTTTAGAGGAAGCGGTCCAGGAGGCTTGCCTCGGCCATCCGGCTCAGGCCTTCACGCACGGCGCGGGCGCGCTGGTCGCCGATGCCGTCGACGGTCATGAGGTCGTCGATGGTGGCCGCCATCAGGAACTGCAGACCGCCGAAGTGGTCCACCAGCCGGTCCGCCACGGCCTTGGGAACAGCCTTCAGGCCGGAGAGCAGCCGGTAGCCGCGGGGCTGGACGACGGCATCGAGGTTGGCCTCACCGCCCGCGAACCCCACGATCGCGGAGATCTTTCCGAGATCGATCAGCTCGGTGGGACCGAGGCTCACCAGCTCATTAACGGCCTTGTCGATGTCTTCCGCGGAAGCATTGGGGCTGGCGTAGTCACGGATGATCACGTCGCTGCCCGGGCCCCGGCCCACGGTGAGCTCGTCCAGCTGGAGGGATAGGAGCCGGCCGTCTTCCCCCAGTTCCAGGACGTACTGGGAGATCTCCTCGGAAATGCGGCGGACCATCTCCTGCCGCTGGAGGGTGACGGCCACGTCCCGCACCGTCACCATGGCCTCGATTTCCAGTGCGGACAGCGAGCTGGTGACCTGGTCAAGGCGGGCCACGTAGCGTTCGAGGGTGGCCAGGGCCTGGTTGGCACGGGCAAGGACGTTCTCCGAGCCCTCCAGGACGTGCCGCAGCCCATTGACGTAGAGGGCGATGATCTGCATGGACTGGCTCACGGAAATGACGGGCACGCCGGTCTGCTTGGCCACCCGTTCCGCCGTACGGTGCCGGGTGCCCGACTCCTGGGTTTCGATGCTCGAATCCGGGACCAGCTGGACGGCGGCGCGCAGGATGTTGCCGGCGTCCTTGTCGCAGATGATGGCGCCGTCCATCTTGGCCAGCTCACGCAGCCGGGTGGGCGAGAACTCGATGCCGATGTCGAACCCGCCGGAGCAGATGGAATCGATGGTGCGGTCGGAACCGAGGACGATCAGTGCGCCGGTGCGGCCGCGCAGGATCCGTTCCAGGCCGTCGCGGAGGGGCGTTCCGGGTGCCACTCGGCCCAGAGTGGCCCTCAGCGATTCTTCGGGGCTCCGCGCCATAGGTGTTTCCCTTCAACGGTGCGGACTGCCACCCGCAGGAATGCCGGCGTCCGCAGTTGGCCGGCAGGATCAAAAAGTGCTCTGATTCCCGCAAGCTCAATGATAGGGGCAAGAAACGCCACTTCCGCACGGGCAAGCCCCAAAGTGCCCCATTAGGGGGTGCCCGGAAGGGCTGGAAAAATGCCTGGTGGCCACGTAACCCGGACGGCCACTTTGGGTCCGGCGCGCCGTGCCTCAGGGGTTGGTCACGCGGGTGGGCCCAGCGGCGTGAGCGTTTTGGTGTTGCTGTCCCAGAGCCGCGCCGCCGTGCACTGTCCGTCCACGCGCAGGTCCAGGAGGTCCATGGCTGCGCCCAGCTGGTCCCCGCGGATCCGGCGCGAAATGGTGACGTGCGGGGTCCAGGCGCCCGGGGCGGTCATCGGCAGGGCACCCGACAGGTCCCCGTGCAGCCCGCGGTGCAGGTCCAGGAGGGCCGCCGACAGGAGGACTGCCCTGGCCAGGACATACTTTCCGCTGCCCACAGGAAAGACAACCGCTCCGGACAGTGCGATGTCCATTGGCAGCCGGTGCCAGGGCCCAGGGCCACCGTCCTGCAGGTCCGGGCCGGCGCCGACGTGCTGCAGATCCGCGCCGGCGGCAAGAGTGATGTGCGGGGCGTTGCTCGGGGAGGTGTGCGTTGCCAGGCTGGGAAGGCCTGCGGCCTGCAGCCGGGCCCAGTCGTCCCTGACCAGGGCGTCCGTAACGCTGTCAAAGACCAACTCGATGCTGCGCATGGAACCATCATGCCGGTCCCGGGCAGCGGTACCCGGCCCGCGTTACCGGGGGGGGGCACCTGCGTGTCAGCTGGCTGGTGCCGCCGCGCCGCCGTCGTGCCTCAGCGTTTCCGTTCCCGTAGCATCCGTTCCAGGTCCCTGCTGACCTTCGACAGGGACGCGGCCCGAAGCGCCTTATGCTCCGCCGGCGACTGCACCCCGCGCCGCCGGGGCGGGCCGGACGGATCCGCCTGCTCCTGCACCGGCCCTCTTGCTGGTACTGGCCCCTTTGCTGCCGCCGGGCCGCCGCCCAGGGCTGACCCCAGGTTGGTTGCCAGAGGATCGAAGAAAAGGTTCCCGGAGAAGGTGGCGCCATGCATCATGCGCCCACGCTAACGGCATGGCATTTCGCGGCCTTGAACGCCCGGTTTCGCCCGCGTTAAGCGCAGCCCTGCCGGTTTGCGGCCCTGCGATAAACTTGTACTTTGGCCGTTTGCCAATAGCATTCCCCGCCCTCGAGTCGCAGCGCAGTACCCGACAGGCCCCAGGGCAGCCACAAACCGCAGCGAAAGTAGCACCGTGTCCCAAGATGTCCTGACCCCCGCCCGGATCTCCGAGATTCACAAGGAAGCGGGCCGCCGCAGGACTTTTGCCGTCATCTCCCACCCGGACGCCGGAAAGTCCACCCTCACCGAGGCGCTGGCCCTGCACGCCAAAGTCATCGGCACTGCCGGGGCGTCCAGCGGCAAGGCCAACCGCAAGGAGACGGTCTCCGACTGGATGCAGATGGAAAAGGACCGCGGCATCTCCATCAGCTCCGCCGCCCTGCAGTTCTCCTACCGGGACACGGTCATCAACCTCCTGGACACCCCCGGCCACGCCGACTTCTCCGAAGACACCTACCGGGTGCTCGCCGCCGTCGACTGCGCAGTGATGCTGGTGGACGCCGCCAAGGGCCTGGAAACCCAGACCATGAAGCTCTTCGAGGTCTGCAAGCAGCGCAACCTGCCCATCATCACGGTCATCAACAAGTGGGACCGGCCCGGCCTGGACGCCCTGGCACTGATGGACGAAATCACCGAACGCACCGGACTGCAGCCCATGCCGCTGACCTGGGCCGTGGGCATCTCCGGGGACTTCCGCGGCGTCTGGGACTTGCGGAACGACCGCTTCGCCCGGTTCCAGCGCAACAACGCCGGCGCGCAGATCGCCATCACCGAATACTTCACCCCCGAGGAAGCCGCGGCAGACCAGGGCAGCAACTGGTCCGACGCCGTCGACGAGGCCGGGCTGGTGATCGAGTCCAACCTCGAGTTCGACGTCGATGCCTTCCACGCAGGCAAGGCCACCCCCATCCTGTTCAGCTCCGCCGCCCTGAACTTCGGCGTCAAGGAACTGCTGGATGCGCTGGTGGACTTCGCCCCGCCCGCAGCGCCCCGGCCGGACATCGACGGCAACCCCCGCGCGGTGGAAGCCCCGTTCTCCGGCTTCGTGTTCAAGGTACAGGCAGGCATGAACAAGGCCCACCGCGACCATGTGGCCTTCATCCGCGTCTGCTCCGGCGTCTTCGAACGTGGCATGGTGGTCACCCAGACCCGCACCGGAAAGTCGTTTGCCACCAAGTACGCCCAGCAGGTGTTCGGCCGCGAACGCGAAGTCATCGACGAGGCCTATCCCGGCGATGTGGTGGGCCTGGTCAACGCCTCGTCGCTGCGCGTGGGCGACAGCCTGTTCCTCGAAAACCCGGTGGAATACCCGGCCATCCCGCTGTTCGCCCCCGAGCACTTCCAGGTGGCCCGGTCCAAGGACCCCAGCAAGTTCAAGCAGTTCCGCCGCGGCATTGAGCAGCTCGAACACGAGGGCGTCATCCAGCTGCTCCGCTCCGATCTCCGCGGCGACCAGGCGCCGGTGCTTGCCGCCGTCGGGCCCATGCAGTTCGAAGTGGTGGAGGACCGCATGGCGCACGACTTCAGCGCGCCCATGCGCCTGGAACGCCTGCCGTACTCGCTGGCCCGGATTTCGACGGCGGACGCCATGCCCGCGCTGGCCAATGTGCCCGGCGCTGAGGTGCTGCTGCGGTCCGACGGCGAGTACCTCGCCCTGTTCAACGACGTCTGGGCGCTGCGGCGGATCGAGAAGAACCACCCGGACCTCACCCTCGTGCCCATCGGCACGCACAACCCCGCAAAGTAGGGCCTCATGGCTGGCATCGAATCCCGCGCACTGGTCACCGGCGCCGGCACCATCAACCCCTTGGGTTCCACGGTCAAGGAAACCTGGGAGGCCCTGCTTGACGGGCGTTCCGGGATCGCGGCGCTCGGGTATGACTGGGCGGCGCAGCTGCCGGTCAGGATCGCCGGGCAGGTCACGGCAGAGCTTTCGCAGCACCTCAGCACGCGCGAGATGAAGCGGATGGACCGGTGCGGCCAGCTGGCGCTGGTGGCCGCCCGGGAAGCCTGGGCGCAGGCCGGCAGCCCGGAGGTGGATCCCGAGCGGTTCGCCGTGGTGATCGGCTCCGCCTACGGCGGGCTTGGCTCCACCATCGAGCAGGACCGGACCCTCGCCGCATCAGGCCCCCGCAAGGTCTCGCCGCACACCCTCACCCGCCTGATGGTCAACGGCCCGGCCGCATGGGTGTCCATCGACCTCGGCGCCCGCGGCGGCGCACGGACCCCCGTCAGCGCCTGTGCGTCCGGGGCTGAGGCGATTGTCCAGGCAGCCGAGATGATCCGTTCCGGTGCTGCCGACGTCGTGATTGCCGGCGGGGTGGACGCTTCCGTGAACGACCTGGTGATCAGTGGCTTCTCGCAGATCCGTGCCCTGTCCACGTATGCCGGTGATCCGCAGCGGGCCTCGCGGCCGTTCGACGGCGGCCGCGACGGGTTCGTGCTTTCAGAGGGCGCCGCGGTGGTGGTGCTGGAGAGCGAGGAGCACGCCCGCGCCCGGGGCGCCGCCGTGCTCGGTGCAGTGGCCGGGGGCGCGGTGACGTCCGACGCGAACGACATCGTGGCCGCCGACCCCGCAATGCAGCGGCGGGTGATGCAGAAGGCGCTGGATTCGGCGGGGATGCAGCCCGCGGACATCGGATTCGTCCATGCGCATGCCACCTCCACGCCGGTGGGCGACCGGCTGGAAGGGCAGGCCATCAACGCCGTCTTCGGCGCGGCTCTCCCCGTGACCTCCACGAAGGGGCATACCGGACACTTGCTGGGCGGCGCCGGGGCGCTGGCCGCCGTCGTGGTCCTTGAAGCGCTCCGCGAAGGCAAGGTGCCCGCGACGCTTAACGTGGAGGAACTGGACCCCGAAGTGGACCTCAATGTCATCACCGAAAGCACCCACCAGCTGCCGGCGGATCATGCCCCGGCAGGCCTGGTGAATGCCTTCGGTTTTGGCGGGCACAGCGTGGCCCTGGTGATTACTGGCGCCTGACTTCCGGCGGTTTCGAGGCCGGGGGCGTCAGGAGCGGCTGGGAACCGCCGCCTCCACGGACGCGTCCGCAGCTTCCCCGGCCGGTTCTGCAGTGCGGCGTTCCCTGAGGAAGTAGACCAGGCCGGCAGCCACTGCGGATGCAGCGGCCAGGGCGAACAGCCCGGGAATTACGCTGCCCGTCTGTTCCTTGATGATGCCGAAGCCGAACGGTGCCACGAATCCGCCCAGGTTGCCCAGCGAGTTGATGATGGCGATGGCAGGGGCCAGCACCAGCGGGTGCAGGCCGGACTGCGGGATGGTCCAGAACAGCGGGGATGCGCTTTTGAAGCCCATGGCGGCGATGGCCAGGAACACCAGCGCCAGCACGGGGGATGCGACGGCGGCCGCGTACGTGCCGGCGGCGGCGACCAGGAGCGCAACCACCAGCAGGGGTTTCCTGGATTTGGCCTTGTCCTGCCACTTCGCGGCGAAGTACATGGCGACGACCGCACAGATCCAGGGGACGGAGGACAGGAAACCGGCGGAGAGATCCGTGGTCCCCGGAATCCGCTTGACGATGCTGGGAAGCCAGAACGTGTTGGCGTAGATGGACAGCTGGATGGCGAAGTAGATGCCGCACAGGAGCAGGATCTGCGGGTTCAGGAGCATCTTCCAGCGGTTGACCTTGCCGGTGTCCGCCGTGGCGTGCTGTTCATCCTCGGCGCTGATCGCCTGCGCCAGGGCCGCCTTTTCTGCCGGGGACAGCCACCTGGCGTCCTCGATCCTGGCGTCGAGCAGGAAGAACACCACGATGCCCACCAGCACGGAGACAACGCCTTCGAAACCGAACAGCCACTGCCAGCCGCGCAGGCCCAAGGTGCCCTGCATGCTCAGGAGCATCCCGGCGATGGGCCCGGAGATTGCAGCCGCCACGGAGGAACCGGCGATGAACACAGCGGTCGCCTTGCCCCGCTGGCCTGCCGGAACCCAGCGGGCGAAATAGAAGATCACGGCAGGGAAGAAGCCGGCCTCCGCGGCGCCGAGGAGGAACCGCAGGATGTAGAACATGGCTTCGTTCTGCACGAACGCCATGAGGAAGGAGACGATGCCCCAGCTGACCATGATCCTGGTCAACCAGACCTTCGCGCCGTACTTTTCCATCATCACGTTGCTGGGCAGTTCGAAGATCGCATACGCGATGAAGAACAGGCCGGCACCGAAACCGTACGCGGCGGCGCCGATGCCGACGTCGGCCTGGAGGTGGTCCTGGGCGTAACCGATGTTGGAGCGGTTCAGCTGGTTGCAGACCAGCATGACCAGCATGACCGGGAGCACGCGCTTGAAGAACTTCCTGGTGGCGGATGCCAGGTCCAGGACGGCGTTGTCCACAGACTTCATTGAGTGTTTCCTTTGGGTGGGGACAGGCAAGGCGGGGGCCTTGGAGAAATGTACCGGACAGCTGCCGGGGAGTGGCCGCGGCAGTTGTCCGTGACGGAGGGTCCGTCGTGGACCCCTCTGCCGGTGGGACGTTGGTGACGGTGCCTTGTCAGCGGACCAGGCAGGGCCGCTTGGGGTCGAAGGACCAGCCGTCGATGTAGTACTGCATGCCGATGCTGTCATCGCGGGCATCGAGGCCGTGCTCCAGGTACAGCTGGTGGGCTTTGTCCAGGGCGCCGCGGTCCAGTTCGATGCCGAGCCCGGGCTTGTCCGGTACCTCGATGGCACCGCCCTTGATCTGCAGTGGTTCCTTGGTGAGGCCCTGGCCGTCCTGCCAGATCCAGTGCGTGTCCAAGGCGGTGATTTCGCCCGGGGCCGCTGCACCGGTGTGGGTGAACATGGCCAGCGAGATGTCGAAGTGGTTGTTCGAGTGTGATCCCCAGGTGAGGCCGAATTCGTTGCACAGCTGCGCAACCCGGACCGAGCCGTGCATGGTCCAGAAGTGCGGGTCGGCGAGCGGAATATCGACCGCGTTGCTCCGGACGGCGTGGGACGTTTCCCGCCAGTCTGTGGCGATCATGTTGGTGGCGGTCTTCAGGCCGGTGGCGCGGCGGAATTCGGCCATGACTTCGCGGCCGGAGAAACGGCCTTCGGCGCCGCAGGGGTCCTCGGCGTACGCCACGACGCCGTGCATCCGCCTGCCCAGCCGGACCGCCTCCTCGAGGAGCCAGCCGCCGTTGGGATCCAGGGTGACCCGCGCATCAGGGAAACGCTGGGCCAGGGCGGTAACCACGTCCACCTCGTCGTCGCCGGACAGCACGCCGCCCTTGAGCTTGAAGTCGCTGAACCCGTAGCGTTCCTGGGCGGCTTCGGCGAGGGCGACCACGGCTTCCGGAGTCATGGCTTCCTGGCGGCGGAGCTCCTCCCAGCGGTCCGCGGGGTTGTCTTCCACAAGGTAGGGCAGGTCCGTCCGGTTGTGGTCGCCGACGAAGAACAGGTACCCGAGCATCGGCACCGATGTCCGCTGCTGGCCGTCACCCAGCAGTTCCGCCACGGGGACCCCGAGGAACTGACCATGCAGGTCCAGCAGGGCGGACTCGACGGCGGTCACAGCGTGCACCGTCGTGCGCAGGTCGAAGGTCTGGAGCCCGCGGCCGCCGGCATCGCGGTCAGCGAACGCCGCCGCAACCCCGCGCAGCAGTGACCGGTAGCGTGCCACCGGTTTGCCCTTGAGCAGTGCGCCCGCCTCTTCGATGGTGGTGCGGATCTTCTCGCCGCCGGGAACTTCACCCAGCCCGGTCCGGCCTTCCGAGTCGGTGATGATGACGATGTTGCGGGTGAAGAAGGGACCGTGCGCGCCGCTGAGGTTCATCAGCATGCTGTCGTACCCGGCGACCGGCACCACCTCGATGCCGGCGATAAGGGGCTGGTTGCTCATGCGCTGACTTCTGCTTTCTCTGCTGCGGGGACCACGTCGCCGTCGATGCGGCGGTTGAGGTGCCAGGGGTTGGTGTCCTGCAGGGGCTCGGGGAGGAGTTCCTGGGGAAGGTTCTGGTAGGCGACGGGCCGGAGGAACCGGTTGATGGCCAGGGTTCCCACGGAGGTGGTGCGGGAGTCGGAGGTGGCGGGGAACGGGCCGCCGTGGACCATGGCGTGGCCTACTTCCACTCCGGTGGGCCAGCCGTTGACGATGATACGGCCTACCTTCTGTTCGAGGACGGGGATCAGGGGCGCGGCGGTGGAGTAGTCCTGTTCGGTGAGCTGCAGGGAAGCGGTGAGTTGGCCTTCCATCCGGGCAGCGGCCTGAAGGAGGTCGTCGGTGCTGTCGTAGCGGATCACCAGGGACGCGGCGCCGAAAATTTCCTCGTGCAGGACGTGGTTGTCCAGGAACTGCCGGATGCCGGTGCCGAAGATGGTGGGGGCGGGGGCGTTTTCGGTGGGACCGGGGGAACCCTGGCCGAGCAGTTCGACGCCGGCCGCGGAGCCGAGTGCCTCGGTTCCGCTGTTCCAGGAACCGGCGATACCCTCCGTCAGCATGGTCTGGCCGGGGCAGGCTGCGGCGGCGCGGGCGACGGCTGCGGCAAGTTTGTCGCCTGCCTCACCGGTGGGGGCGAACAGCAGGCCCGGGGAGGTGCACAGCTGGCCGGAGCTTCCCGTGACGGCCGTGAGGTAGGCAGCGGCGAGGGCGTCGATCTGTTCGGCGGAGCCGTTGAGGGCGCCTTCGAAGACGAAGACCGGGTTTAGCGAGGACATCTCGGCATAGACCGGGATGGGTTCGGGGCGGGCAGCGGCAGTCTTCATCAGGGCGATGCCGGCGGACTGGGAGCCGGTGAAGCCCACGGCCTTGATGGCGGGGTCGGCCACGAGGGCCTGGCCGATGCTGGAGCCGGGGCCGTAGACCAGCGAGAACACGCCGGGGTGCAGGCCCGCGTCCCGGACGGCCTTGGTGACGGCCTGGCCCACGAGTTCACTGGTGCCGGGGTGGGCGTTGTGGGCCTTGAAGACAACGGGGCAGCCGGCGGCCAGGGCAGAGGCCGTGTCTCCGCCCGCCGTCGAAAATGCGAGCGGGAAGTTGCTGGCGCCGAAAACCGCCACCGGGCCGAGCGGAACCTGGCGCTGGCGGATGTCGGGGCGCGGCATGGGGGTGCGGCCGGGGAGGGCGGGGTCGATCCGGACGCCGCGGAAGTCGCCTTGGCGGACCACGCCGGCGAAGAGGCGCAGTTGGCCGGTGGTGCGGGCCCGTTCGCCCTGCAGCCGGGCCGCGGGCAGCCCGGTTTCCTGTGCTGCGCGGGTGATCAGTTCCTCGCCAATCGCGTCAATGTTGTCCGCGATGGCCTCCAGGAACGCGGCGTGGGCCTCCGGGCCAAGGGTGCTGAAGGACGGGAGGGCTTCCTTCGCTGCGGTGGTGGCTGCCTTGAGCTGTTCTTCGGTCAGCAGTGTGTAGGCGGGCTGCAGCGCCTGGTTCGTGGCGGGGTTGAATCCGGTGGTGGTCTTGCCTTCGCCGGCAACCGTCCGGCCGGCGATGAGTGAGTGCCCGGTGAGGGTCATGGGTTCCTCCTGTGGTTGGCGTGGTGCCGTCTGTGGTGACGGCTAGGAAACGGTGGCAATCAGGGCCTTCAGGTCCGCCAGGTCCTGCGGGGCCAGGTTCTGCAGCGGGGGCCGGACGGGTCCTGCGGACCGGCCGATGGCGTCCAGCCCGCCCTTGACGATCGAGACAGAGTAGCCCTTCACGCGGTCACGGATATCCAGGTAGGGGATGACGAAGTCGTTGAGCTTCTTGTTCACGGCTGCACGGTCGTTGTTGCGGACATCCTGGTAGAAGTCGAGGGCAAACTGCGGAACGAAGTTGTACATGGCGCTTGAGTAGGTGCTCATGCCCAGCTGCAGCAGCGGCAGGGCGAACGTCTCGGCGGTGGGGAGGCCGCCCAGGTAGAACAGCCGGTCGCCGAGCTTGGCGTAGACGCGGGCGTCGTGTTCCAGGTCGCCGACGCCGTCCTTGAAGCCGATCAGGTTTTCGTGCCGGCCGGCGAGGGTTGCCACCGTGGTGTCCTTGTAGATGGCGTTGGCCCGGTTGTAGATGATGACGCCAAGCGAGGTGGCCTCGCAGACGGCGCTGACGTGCTCCACCAGGCCGTCCTGGTCGGCTTCGGTCAGGTATGGGGGCAGGAGGAGGATGCCTTCGGCGCCGGCTGCTTCCGCCGCCTGGGCGTTTGCGATGGCCTGTGCGGTGGAGCCGCCCGCGGAGGCGAGGACAGGGACGGTGCCTCCCACTTCCTCGACGGCGGTGCGCACCACGTGCTCCGATTCTGCCGGTGTGAGCGAGAAGCCTTCGCCGGTGCCGCCGGCGGCGAACAGGCCGGCCACCGGAAAGCTTGCCTGCCACGCCAGGTGCTTGCGGTAGTTCTCTTCATCGAACTGCAGGTTGGCGTCGAAAGAGGTCACAGGGAAGGACAGCAGGCCTTCCTTGAGCGTGTCCGCGAGTTCCTGGGGTGTGTACTTAGCCACGGTGTGGTCCTTCGGTGTGTGCGCCGCGCGGCGGCAGGCTGATGGTTCCACTCCAGAGTAGGAGGGGTCCTGATGCCTGTCTAAGTGCATTTTTATATGTATTGATACCTTCCCGGCATCGAACGCCGCTGCATCCCGGAGCTACTCCATCGCGAATTCCAGGTCCTTCAAGAGACGGGAGAGGGCGGGGTTGGTGATCCGCCGGTTCCACAGCGCATGGAGTTCCACCTGCTCGCTGTCGCCGCCCTCGAGCGGCAGGAATTCCACTCCGCGGATGCCCAGCAGGGTGGCCGAGTGGGGCACGAATGCCAGGCCCCGGTTGGCGGCAACCAGCGACACCATGGTGAGGATCTGGCTGACCGTATGCACAACATTGGCGTGCCGGATGGGGAGCATGCGCACCACCAGGTCATAGAAGTAGCGGGCCTGCGTGGGGGAGTGCATGATCAGGGGCTCCCCGCTGAAATCGTCAGCGGTGATGCTCCGTCCCAGCCGTCCGAGGGGATGGCCTTCGGGGACGGCCAGCATCATGGATTCCCTGTAGAGCAGGTGTGAGTCGAAGCTCTCCCGGTCAAAGGGAGGGCGGGCCAGCCCCAGGTCCAGTTCGCCGGTCAGGAGTCCTGCCAGCTGATCGCCCGTGACGAGTTCGTGCAGCTCGATGTCCACGTCCGGGATGATGCCCGACAGTTCGTCCAGCAATGGTCCCAGAATGCTGAAGCCGCTGGCTGCGGTGAATCCAATCCGCAGCACGCCCGACTTGCCGGAGGCAATCCGGCGCGCCGTCACCGGGGCCCGCTCAGCCAGGGCCATCAGCCTGCGTGCCTCATCAAGGAAGGTCCGGCCGGCGGACGTCAGTTCCACCTTCCGGTTGTCCCGCTCCAGCAGTTCGGCCCCCACGATCTTTTCCAGCTTCTGTATTTGCCGGCTGAGCGGAGGCTGCGTCATGTTGAGCCGTTCCGCTGCCCGGCCGAAATGCAGCTCCTCGGCAACGGCAATGAAGCCGGCCAACTGGTCGAATGTGAACATGATGCCTTCCGGGTATCAAATGATGCAGATAAGGGCTTAGACAGGCATCATAGCTGCTCCCTACACTCGACAAAGCGAAGCGGGGGTGACCCCCTTCACAGCTGTTCCGGGCGCCCCAGCCCGCACTTGCACTTGCCCTAGGAGTCCCAATGATGCACTTCCCGTCACGCCGCGCCGTCCTTGGAACGGCGTCCGCCTTCACCCTGCTGGCGCTGACCGCCTGCGGCGGCAATGTTGCCGGCGGAGCCGCGGCCGGCAACACCTCCAAATACCCGTCCGGGCCCGTCACGATGACCGTAGGCCAGGCGGCCGGCGGCAGCACCGACCTCATTGCCCGGGCACTCGCCGACGGAGCGGCCAAGACCTTGGGTGCTCCGATGCCGGTGGTGAACAAGCCCGGGGCAAACGGTGCGCTGGCCACGAAGGAAGTTGCCGGCAAGCCGGCCGACGGCCAGGAGCTGGTCCTCCTGACCGCGTCGCTGGTCACCATCACGCCCCTGGCCGTCAGCAAGGACGAGGCAGTCAACCTCGATGACCTCGATATCATCACCGGCCTCTCCCAGGATGACTACGTCCTCGTGGCCAGCCAGGGCTCCGGTTTCAAGAGTTTCAAGGACGTCACCTCGGCCGGGCGCAACATCACCTTCGGCACCACCGGGGTGGGCACCGGCAGCCAGCTTGCCCAGACGGTGCTGTTCAAGCAGGCCAACGTTCAGGGCACCGATGTCCCGTTCGACAGCGGCAAACCGGCCCTGACCGCCGTCCTGGGCAACCAGGTGGAGTTGGCCACGGTCCAGCTTGGCGAGGCCATGGCCCAGATCCAGGCCGGGAAGGTTGCGCCGCTGCTGGTCTTCTCCGAAGAGCGCAACAGCTTCCTGCCGGATGTTCCGTCGGCAAAGGAGGCGGGCTATGACGTGCCGGTGGCGCAGTACCGTGCCGTCGCGGCCCCGAAGGGCACGCCACAGGAGGTCAAGGACAAGCTCGCCGCCGCGTTCAAGGACACGTTCAGCTCCGATGCCTACAAGGAGTTCAACAAGAAGAACCTCCTGACCCCCAAGGAGATTTCCGGTCAGGAAGTGGCTACCCAATGGAAGGACTACGCCGCGAAGTACAAGTCCTTGGTGGAGAAGTACGGCATCAGCCTCAGCGGGAACAAGTAACGGCCATGGAGACTACTCCAGCAGTCGCTGCCGGGAAGGGCGTGAGCCCCGACCGGCAGCAGGACGGGGATGCATTGTCCAGCCCGAACGAAGAACTCCCCGAAGCCCTGACTCCCGAAGAGCTCGCCGCGCAGTGGGAGGAGGAAAAGCCTCCCGCTGCCGGTCCGCTCGCCAACGCCGCCTCGTCCCTGGTGGTGCTCGCCATCGGGCTCGGCGCCCTCGCATTGTCCGTTGCCATGGGCCTGGGCACTCCGGAAAAGCCCGAGCCCGGGTTGTGGCCGTTCCTGACCAGCTGCGTCATGGTGGCCCTGGCCATCTTCCAGCTCGTGTGGGGCCGGCATAACCGGGACGCGGAGAAATTCACCCGGATGTCCCTCTCCCCGCTCACCGGCCTCGCCACGCTTGCCGCCATGGTGACACTGATGCCCGTCATCGGTTTCGAGCTCCCGTCCCTCATCCTGTGCATCATCTGGATGAAATTCCTGGGCAGCGAAACCTGGCGTTCCGCCCTCCTGGTCAGCGCCATCGTCGTCGCCGCGTTCTACGGGATTTTCGTCCTGGCGCTCGGCACGTCCATCCCCCACCTCTTCTAGGAGACCACCGTGGATTTCCTCAATCCCGTGATCAACGGTTTTTCAGTCGTCCTGGAACCGATGAACCTGCTGTACTGCCTGATCGGCGTCGTGATCGGCATGCTGATCGGCGTGCTGCCCGGGCTTGGTCCCGCAGCCACCATCGCCATCCTGCTGCCCCTGACCTACAGCGTGGAGCCCGTCACGGCGATCATCATGCTGGCCGGAATCTTCTATGGTGCCCAGTACGGCGGCACCATCACCTCCGTGCTGCTGCGGCTCCCCGGTGAGGCATCATCGGTGGTCACCGTCTTTGACGGGTACCAGATGGCCAGGCAGGGCAAGGCCGGGACTGCCCTTGGCCTGGCAGCCATCGGCTCCTTCATCGGCGGAACAGCAGCCATTATTGGCCTGACCTTCCTGGCCCCCGTCGTGGCGGGCTTTGCCCTCGACTTCGGACCGGCCGAATACTCTGCCCTGGCCATGCTGGGCATCCTGTTGGTGGCCACCATCAGCGGAGGTTCCAAGGCCAAGGCCCTTATCGCGGCCGCCGTCGGGCTCCTGCTCGCCACCGTGGGCCGCGACGTCTTTACCGGTGAAAGCCGCTTCACCTTCGGCAGCCTGCAGCTGGCTGACGGCATCGACTTCGTCCCCATCGCCATGGGGCTCTTCGGCCTGGGTGAGATCCTCTACAACCTGGAGGAGCGCCACCGCGCCGCCAAGGCGCCGTCGAAAGTCTCCAATGTCTGGCCCTCCCGGTCCGACCTCAAGCATGCCTCCGGCGCCATCACCCGCGGCTCCGTCCTCGGCTTCTTCCTGGGCATCCTGCCCGGCGGCGGTGCCACCATCGCGTCCATGGCCTCCTACGCCATGGAGAAGAAACGGGCCAAGCAGCCGGAGCGCTTCGGCAAGGGGGCTCCGGAGGGTGTGGCCGGCCCGGAAACAGCGAACAACGCGGCGGCGACGTCATCCTTCATCCCGCTGCTGACCCTCGGCATACCGGCCAACGCCACCATGGCACTGATGTTCGGCGCGCTGCTGATCCAGGGCGTGACGCCCGGCCCGCAGCTGGTGGAGCAGAACCCGGACCTGTTCTGGGGCGTGGTCAACTCCATGTACATCGGCAACATCCTGCTGCTGATCATGAGCCTGCCCCTGGTGGGCATCTTCGTCCGGATCCTCCGGGTCCGCGCGGCCATCCTCGCCCCGATCACCGCCCTGATCACGCTGCTGGGCGCCTACACCATCAACAACAGCATGTTCGACGTCACCCTGGTGGTGTTCTTCGGCGTGCTGGGCTATCTGATGAAGAAGTTCGGCTTCGAACCGGGACCGCTGGTCCTGGCATTCGTCCTGGGTGAGCTGCTGGAGAGTTCGCTGCGGCGCTCGCTGCTGGTTTTCGGCGGCGACCCCACCGGATTCTTCACCCGCCCCATCTCGGCAACCCTGCTGGCGGTCTTTGTCCTGGTGGCGGTGCTGCCGGGCATCCGGGGCGTGCTGGCCAGGCGTAAAAGTACGACGGCGGCAGCCGCCGCTGCGGGGAACGGCACCAACCAGAACATCAAGGAGAAGGTATGAGCATCATTGTCGGGTTCGTTCCCACCCCGGCCGGCGAGGCAGCCCTCGCCGCGGGAATCGCCGAAGCGCAGCTCCGGCAGAAGGACCTCTATATCGTGAACTCGGCGCGGCAGGGTGCGCTGGTGGACAAGTCGGTGGCACCGGAGGACGTCCTCGCGCAGGCCGCGAAGCAGGCAGCAGACGCCGGCGTCACGGCCACCGTTATCCAGCCGCCCTACGAGCACGACCTCGCGGACGAATTCCTGGACGTGGCCCGCGAGGTGGACGCATCCCTGATCGTGATCGGCCTCCGGCACCGTACCCAGGTAGGCAAGTTCATCCTGGGCAGCCACGCGCAGCAGATCCTCATGCAGGCAGACCGGCCCGTACTTGCGGTCAAGGCCGGGGGTGCCCGCTCCTAGCCTCCCCGTCCTGCGCCTCAGGCCCGTTCTCCGCCCCAGTCCCGTTGTCCGCTTCAGACCCGTTGCCGGCAACGTGCCTGTCCAGCGCATCAAGGATGGGCAGCTGTCCTTTGACGAGCTTGAGCCGGGCCTCCTGGCCAGGGAACCAGCGGGCGTCGTCGATCTCGGGATAGTGCTGGATCCGGCCTGATCCTTTGGGCCATTCGAGCGGAAAGGTGTTGCTGGTGATTTCATCCGGGGCGAAGTCCGCCTCCGCCGTGAAGACCGTGATGAGCTTTCCGGAGGGCTGCCGGAATTCGCCGAGCAGCCGGTAGCCGGTGTCCGGCGCCGGCGTCCCCATCTCCTCGCCGAACTCCCGCAGGGCAGCCGCCAGGGGGTCCTCGCCGTCGGCATATTCGCCCTTGGGGATGGACCAGGCGTGCTGGTCCTTGCGGGCCCAAAAGGGGCCGCCCATGTGCGCTATCCAGACCTGCAGCCGGTCCCGGACGGGGGAGCCGGCGGCTGCGTCCGGGTCCGGCCGGTACAGCAGGATGCCTGCACTGCGAATGGGCATTGATCCTCCAGTGTGGGCCGCTGCCGGCCGTCGTCCAATGGCAGTCCGCCGTTAACGTGGAGTTCACGGCGCTGCTTTAGGTTATTCCCTCAGGCACTCTGCCAGGCACTCTGCTCGAGAGGGACGGGACCACTCATGGCCAACATTGCTGAGGTTTTGGGACGGCTGACGCCGGAAGAAGTCGATGAGCTGCGCGGCCTGGGTCCGCAGGGCCACCTCCCGAGGCACCTGGTGGATGCCCTGGACCGCGCCGCCGGGGGAGCGGGTTCAGGCCGCGGCTATTACGTGGCAAACGGCAATGTGAATGCCACGGGCGGCCCGCTGCTGGTGCTGCGCAGCGACGTTGCGCGGTGGTTGGCGGGGGCCTGACAGCGGGCAAACCCGGTTGTCTGCCCTGCCAACGCCGGCTGGCACCGTCATCATTCAGGCGGGGAGGACAAAGGTTGCCGTGGTGCCCCGGCCGGGCTCGCTGTCCAGGCTGATGGAACCACCGTGGCCTTCCACGATCGTCTTGCTGACGGGCAGCCCCAGCCCTGCACCGGGGATGGCCGTTTCGCGGGAGCGCGCCGACCGGAAGAACTTGGTGAAGGCCTGTTCCTGCTCCTCCCCGCTCATACCGATCCCTGTGTCGCTGATGGAACAGACCAATCCGGCCTCGGTCCTGCGGGCGGTGGCAGTGATAAGGCCGCCGTGGGGCGAGAACTTGATGGCATTCGAGAGCAGGTTGTGGATGACCTGGCTGATCCGTGCCGGGTCAACCCGGGCGGGAAGCGGCCGCTCCACTTCCAGCTTCAGTTCGAGCCCCGCGCCGGCCGCCCTGGGCAGCACTGAGTCCACCGCCTCGGTGACGATCCGGGCGAGGTCCGCGTGCTCCGGTGACAGCTCCACGCGCTCGGACGCCACTGCGATGAGGTCGTTGACCAGGTTCAACAGGTGTTCGGCGTTCCGGCGTACTACGAGGAGTTCCTCCCGGATATCCTCATGTCCGGGCTCGTCCATGGCCAGTTCCAGGTAGCCAAGGATGGAGGTCAGCGGTGTCCGCAATTCGTGCGAGACCGTGGCAACGAAGTTGTCCTTTGCCGCCAGCGCCCCGATGAGGCTTGTGACATCGACAAAGGTGATGACCGCGCCGCCTTCCTGCCCTCCCTTGGCGGGAAAACTGTGGGCGCTCACCGAGTAGGCGGCTTGGCGGTCCGCGGGGCCGGCCCAGTACAGCTCATCCCGGAAGTCTTCCCCTGAGGCGGCGCGCTCTGCCGGATGGAGGCGGGCCGGGACAGGGGTGGAGCGGTCCGCAGACAGCAGGACCCTACCGCCGGCGGACTCGAGGATCCCGGCCAGGGCGGCGTCGGCGTGCATCGCCTTGTTGGCCAGCACCGTCCTGCCGCGGCGGTCCACCACCCAAACCCCGACTCCGACGGACTTCAGGACCGCATCCAGAAGCCCCTGCCGCCGGACGCTCTCGTCCAGCGCGCGGGCCAGGTCATGTTCGCTCTCCAACAGCCTGGTGCGGTGGCGGCGGATGGTGGTGGCCACCACGTGTGCGGTGACAGCGATGACGGACATGACCAGCGGGAGGATGATGGTGCGGATCATCGATCCTCCGGCCGGTGCCGAGCCCCGCACGATGGCGGGGGCCACGGTGCTGAGGATCGTCCCCGCGATGGCCAGGGCAGGCATGGAGGGCCGGACCTGCGCCGACAACCATACGACGGGGAACACCAGCATCATGCTCATGACGCTGAAGGCCGGGCCGCCGGCCTCCCGGGTGAACCCGATGGCAAGGCAGTCGAGGAGCGGGATCGCGGCAAAGCCCCCTGCTGGTAACCGGGCCCAGGGTACGGCTGCGCAGGCTGCGGCAATTGCCAGATGGAACAGCAGCGCCGCCAGGAACAGGTTGTTGGTCAAAGTCTCCGGACTGAAAACGGCGGCGGCAGCCACCACCAGTGCGATGGTCAAGGTGACCGGCAACTGGCAGGCCATTACCCTCTTGCGGGCACTCAGGCCGCCGAAGAGTCCGTCGAGGCGGTCCGACACCACAGGTTCGGCCGGCGCGCGAAGAACCTTGCCGGGCGCTTCCGTGCGGCCCTCATATTCCCGGATTACCAAACTGGCCCCCAGTGCCGAATTTGAGCAAACCTCCCGCTGCAGAAAGGCCTTGCAAACACAGTACCCGCGACGGGGCCTTTGTCACGGAGCGTATCCCTTGGCTACCCGCGTGCCAACCGGCCAGCGCGTTCCACATGGCTGCCTGCTAACCGGCCGGCGCGTCCTAACCGATCAGGAGGCTGAGCGCTTCGGTGAGGTGCTCCACTTCGCGGACGGAAAATCCTGCAGGGACGGGGCCCGGGCCGGTGTGGCTGGCAGGGACCACTGCGTGGGTGAATCCCAGGCGGTGGGCCTCCTGGATGCGCTGGTTGATGCCCGGGACCGGCCGGACCTCGCCTGCCAGGCCCACCTCGCCGAACGCAATGAGCCGGATGGGCAGGGGCTTGCGGGCCTTGGCTGAGGCCACGGCGAGGGCCACCGCGAGGTCCGTTGCCGGTTCGCTGAGTTTCACCCCGCCCACCGTGGCGACGTAGGAGTCGTCCTTGTGGAGTTGGGTCCCGGCGCGCTGCTGCAGGACGGCCAGCAGCATGGAAACCCGGGAACTGTCCAGGCCGCTGGTAGCCCGGCGGGGTTGTGAATTGGGGCTTTCGGCAAGCAGTGACTGCACTTCCGCCAGCAGGGGCCGGCGCCCTTCCATGGTGACGGTGATGCAGGTGCCCGAGACCGGGTCCTTGGTGCGGCTGACGAACAGGCCGCTGGGATCGGCCAAACCCTCGATGCCGTTCTCGTTGAGGTCGAAGCAGCCCACGTCATCGGTGGGGCCGTACCGGTTCTTCACGGCGCGGAGCAGCCGGAGCCTTGAATGCCGCTCGCCCTCGAACTGGCACACCACGTCCACCAGGTGCTCCAGCAGGCGGGGCCCGGCGATGGAACCGTCCTTGGTCACGTGCCCCACCAGCAGGGTTGTCATGTTGCGCCGCTTGGCGGCGGCGATGATGGAGGCCGCCACTTCGCGCACCTGGGACACACCACCGGCGCTGCCGTCCACATCCGCGCTGCTGAGGGTCTGGACCGAGTCCACGATCAGCAGCCGTGGCTCGATCTTCTCCACCTGTCCCAGCGCCTGGCCAAGGTCCGTTTCCGCGGACAGGTACAGGGATTCGGCGACGGCATCGATCCGCTCGGCGCGCAGCTTCACCTGCGCGGCGGACTCCTCGCCGGTGACGTACAGGACGTCCTGGGCGGTCCGGGCGAACTTAGCCGCGACGTCCAGCAGCAGCGTGGACTTGCCCACGCCGGGCTCACCCGCCAGCAGGATGACGGCGCCCGGCACCAGGCCGCCGCCCAGCACCCGGTCCAGTTCGTCCACCCCGGTGGGGAGGAACGCGGCGGTGGTGGCGTCCACGTCCGCGATCCGCCGCGCCGGTTCAACCACCGTGGTGGCGGCCGTGGTCCGTGCCACCGCCGTGCCCGTTTCCTCAACCGTGCCCCACGCCTGGCACTCGCCGCAGCGGCCCACCCACTTAGCGGTGGTCCAGCCGCATTCGGCGCATTTGTACGCGGGCGCCTTGGAAGCGCGGGAAGTCTTTGTTGCCATGCGTTCAACCCTAGTGGCGGGCACCGACATTGTTCGCGGGAGCCTACAGCGCGGGCAGAACGTCCCGTGCCTCGGCAGCGTCCATGCCGGTGGCCTCGAGCAGGTCCACCATCAGCGGCCGGAACAGCATGACCACCGTTTCACCTTCCAGCCGCTGCACCTGCAGCAGCTTCGGATGCAGCCGCAGCGCGATTTCACTGAGGTCCCGGCGGGCCGTGCGCAGGTGGGCGCGCCGGACGCCGTCGTGCATTTCCGCGAGCCCCAGCGACAGTTCGTCAATGGCGGCAGCGGTCTCCTGGAGCACCTCCGCGATGCTGTCCGTGGCGTCGTCCGAAAGGGCGGTGTGGTTGATGGCGCTGGTCAGCCGCCGCGCGAAGACACGGCTGTTCCTCAGCGCCAGATCGATGAAGTCCAGCGACTGCTTCAACCGGTCGAGTTCGTCGCGGTGCCGGCGGTAGGCGGGCGCCAGCGTGGCGACTTCGCCGGACGCACGGAGCGACTGGCGCATGGCATCCACCAGGGGCTGGCAGTTCCTGCCCCGGATAAGCGCGTGCCACGCCTGCGTGGAGTCGCTGTTCACCAGGGCCCCGGCGCATTCGCGCAGCACCTCGGCCAGCTCGTGCAGCAGTTTCTGGACGTCCCGTCGAGGTTCCCTGCGGGGATCCTTGGGCACGAGGATGGTCACCAGCAGGGCGCACAGGCCGCCCACCACCGCATCGATGCTCCGGGTGAACGGGCCGCCGGACGGCGCCGGCAACAGCACTACCAGCAGCGACTGCAGCGCCAGCTGCGTGGTGAAGATGTTTCCGCTGTCCAGGAACCGGGCCAGCAGGATGGAGAAGAGAAGAACGACGGCGGCCACCCAGATGTCGCCGCCCAGCCAGTGCAGGAGCAGGTCACCCACGGCGATCCCGATGGTGCAGCCCAGGCCCACCTCCATCACCCGCCGCAGCCGCGGCTCGCGGGAGAACCCGAGCGCGATCAGGGAGGAGGTGGCGGCAAACAGCGGGCCGGAATGGCCCAGCACATATTCCGCGAAGGCGTAGGCGCCCACCGCGCAGACGGTCATCTGGATGGCGGGGATAAACGAGTTGCGGCTCCGGATCAGCCCGGTCCGGACGCGGCTGCGCAGGAACCGCCTGGTTGCCAAGAGTCCTGCTTCGATTGCCATGGGTTCAAGTCTATTCAGTGGCGGTGGGGCGTCCGGGACAGGCCACTACGGCCGCATCTGTGATTCGCGCAATGGTGACCCGGCATATGTCAGCCAATATCCCGCCGTCGTTAATCCTCCGTTCACTTTGGACAGCCCATCCCGTTACCTGCGGCCCATAACTTACTTGAAGGTACACACCGTACGCATCGCGCAGCAGGGTTCTCCGGCCCTGTCCCCGCACCTGAATAACCCTGGAAGGGGTACATCTAAGTGAAGGCACTCCGCTTCGGCCGCCACGCGGCTATCGCTGTCATCGCAGCCGGCGCACTCGCGCTCAGCGCCTGCGGTTCAGACAACGCCACGGGCACCGCTCCTGCCGGCAACCAGTCCGCCGCCGGCCCCAAGGTCACCGGCACGCTGACCGGCATCGGCTCTTCCGCCCAGGGCGCCGCCATGGACGCATGGAAGACCAACTTCGCCTCCGCCAACTCCGGCGCCACCGTGCAGTACTCCCCGGACGGCTCCGGCGCAGGCCGCAAGGCCATCCTGGACGGCTCGGCCCAGTTCGCCGGCTCGGACGCCTACCTGAAGGATGACGAGTACGCCTCCTCCAAGTCCGTTTGCGGACCCGACGGCGCCATCAACGTCCCGGTCTACATCTCCCCGATCGCCGTGGCCTTCAACGTCCCCGGCGTGACGGACCTGAAGCTGGACGCCACCACCGTCGCAAAGATCTTCCGCGGCCAGATCGCCAAGTGGAACGACCCCGCCATCGCCGCCCTGAACGCAGGCGTATCGCTGCCCGACCTGAAGGTCACCCCGGTCAACCGCTCCGACGACTCGGGCACCACCCAGAACTTCACCGACTACCTGGCTGCCGCAGCCCCCAGCGTCTGGACTGACAAGGCTGCCGGTATCTGGCCTGCCAGCCTGCAGGGCGAAAACGCGAAGGGCACCTCCGGCGTGGTCAAGACCGTCACCGACACCCCAGGCGCCGTGACGTACGCTGACGACTCCGCGGTAAGCGGCAAGCTGGGCGTTGCGCAGATCAAGGTGGGCGATTCCTTCACCAAGATCTCCGCGGACGCAGCAGCCAAGGCAGTGGATGCCGGCAAGCCCGTTGAAGGCCGCGCCGCCAACGACCTGTCCATCAAGCTGGACCGCACCACCACCATCGCAGGGGCCTACCCCATCGTCCTGGTGTCCTTCCACGTCCTGTGCACCACCTACGACAAGCAGGAGACCGTTGACCTGGTGAAGGCCTTCGAGCACTACGTAGTCTCCGACGAGGGCCAGAAGGCTGCCGCAGACTCGGCCAAGTCCGCTCCGCTGTCCTCCGACCTGGCCGCAAAGGCCGTCAAGGCCATCGACTCGATCAAGGCCAAGTCCTAGCCAACGCCGCAAAACCGGGTTCCCCGCCTGCCGGAAGGCAGCGCGGGGAACTTGGCATTGCACCCGCTTCCTCTTTCACGCAACGAACCGAAGGGCCGTCGAATGACCGCCACCACCCTGACCAGTACCCAGGGCGCCGGACGCGCCGGGGACAAAGTCTTTTCCGGCGCCACGCTGGCAGCCGGCTGCCTGATCCTCGCCGTCCTCTTCGGCGTCGCACTTTTCCTGGTGGTCCAGGCAGTTCCCGCGCTGACCGCACCCGCCGACAAGATCCAGGGCGGCCAGGGCTTTTTCACCTACATCTGGCCTATCGTGATCGGCACCCTGATCGCCGCCGTCATCGCGCTGGTGATCGCAACGCCCGTCGCCATCGGTGTGGCACTGTTCATCTCCCACTTCGCACCCCGACGGCTGGCTTCCGGCCTGGGCTACGTGGTGGACCTCCTCGCCGCCATCCCATCCGTGGTCTACGGGGCCTGGGGTGCTGCCTTCCTGGCCAAGGAAATCGCCCCGGCCTATGGCTGGCTTGCGGCAAACATGGGCTGGCTCCCCATCTTCCAGGGACCGGCCTCCAGTACCGGCAAGACCATCCTCACTGCCGGCATTGTCCTGGCGGTCATGGTCCTGCCGATCATCACCTCGCTGTCCCGCGAGATCTTCCTGCAGACCCCCAAGCTGCATGAGGAGGCGGCGCTGGCGCTGGGCGCCACGCGCTGGGAAATGATCAAGATGGCAGTGTTGCCCTTCGCCCGTCCGGGCATCATCAGCGCCGTCATGCTGGGCCTGGGCCGCGCCCTGGGCGAGACCATGGCCGTTGCCCTGGTACTCTCCTCCGGCGCCCTCACCGCCAGCCTGATCCAGTCCGGAAACCAGACCATCGCTGCCGAGATTGCCCTGAACTTCCCGGAAGCCAGCGGCCTCAAGGTCAGCACCCTGATCGCCGCCGGCCTGGTGCTGTTCATCATCACCCTGGCCGTGAACATGATCGCCCGCTGGGTCATTACCCGGCACAAGGAATTCTCGGGAGCCAACTAAATGACCTCCACGCTCACCCCCGTCCGCAGCAAGCGGTCAGCGCTCACCAAGGGCCAGCTGCCCAAGTACGCACCGTATGCCGTGCTCGGTGCCGCCCTGATCGTCGGCGCCGCCATCATGGCCCTGGCCGGCTTCAACCCGTTCGGCTGGGGCGTGGTCTCCGCGATCCTGTTCGCGGCCGGCCTGGTCTCCTGGAGCGGCGCGGTGGAGGGCTCGCGCAAGGCCAAGGACAAACTGGCCACCTGCCTGGTGGTTGGTTCCTTCCTGGTGGCGCTGCTGCCCTTGGTTTCGGTGATCTGGACCGTGCTGGTCAACGGCATTCCCGGCCTCATCGACCCCGGATTCCTCACCACCTCCATGAACGGCGTGACCGGTGCCTTCGACAACAAGGCCGTGGAAAGCGGCGGCCCGGTGATGGGCGGCATTTACCACGCGATCCTCGGCACCGTGCAGATCACGCTGCTGGCCACTGTGATTTCCGTTCCCGTGGGGCTGCTCACGGCCATCTACCTGGTGGAGTACGGGCAGGACGGACGCCTGGCCAAGGCCATCACGTTCTTCGTGGACGTCATGACCGGTATCCCCTCCATCGTGGCCGGCCTGTTCGCCGCCGCGTTCTTCTTCGTGGTGGCGGGGCCGGGGACCAAGACCGGCGCCGTGGCCGCCGTCGCGCTGTCGGTCCTGATGATCCCCGTGGTGGTGCGCTCCAGCGAGGAAATGCTGAAGATCGTGCCCAACGAACTCCGCGAAGCGGCGTACGCCCTGGGCGTCCGCAAGTGGCGCACCATCCTCAAGGTGGTGATTCCGACGGCGATTTCCGGCATCGCGTCCGGCGTCACCCTGGCCATCGCCCGGGTCATCGGCGAGACGGCGCCCATCCTGGTCACCGCCGGCTTTGCCACCAGCATCAACTCCAACGTGTTCGGCGGCTGGATGGCATCGCTGCCCACGTTCATCTACACCCAGATCCTCAACCCCACCTCGCCCTCAAACCCGGACCCCTCCTCGCAGCGGGCCTGGGGAGCGGCGCTGGTGCTGATCATCCTGGTCATGGTCCTGAACCTGGTGGCACGCCTGGTCGCACGGATTTTCGCCCCCAAGACAGGCCGTTGACCGGCCGGCGGTTCGCCCGCCGCATCCACAGACTTCAACCCACACACAGCAAGTGAAGGAACACCATGTCTAAGCGCATCGACGTCAAGGACCTGAACGTGTACTACGGCGACTTCCTCGCCGTGGAGGACGTCAGCATCAACATCGAGGCCAAGTCCGTCACCGCGTTCATTGGCCCCTCCGGCTGCGGAAAGTCCACCTTCCTCCGCACCCTGAACCGCATGCACGAGGTCATCCCAGGAGCGAGGGTCGAGGGCGAGGTGCTGCTGGACGGCGACAACCTCTACGGCGCAGGCGTGGACCCGGTGACGGTCCGCTCGCAGATCGGCATGGTGTTCCAGCGGCCCAACCCGTTCCCCACGATGTCCATCCGCGACAACGTCCTGGCGGGGGTCAAGCTGAACAACAAGAAGATCTCCAAGGGCGAGGCAGACGTGCTGGTGGAGCGTTCGCTCAAGGGCGCCAATCTGTGGAACGAGGTCAAGGACCGGCTGGAGAAGCCTGGCTCCGGCCTCTCCGGCGGCCAGCAGCAGCGCCTCTGCATTGCCCGGGCCATCGCGGTGGAGCCGCAGGTGATCCTCATGGACGAGCCGTGCTCCGCACTGGACCCCATCTCCACCCTTGCCATTGAGGACCTCATCAATGAGCTCAAGGACCAGTACACCGTAGTGATCGTGACCCACAACATGCAGCAGGCCGCACGTGTGTCCGACAAGACCGCGTTCTTCAACATCGCGGGCACCGGCAAGCCGGGCAAGCTGATCGAGTACGGCAACACCCACACGATCTTCAGCAACCCGGTCCAGAAGGCCACCGAGGACTACGTCTCAGGCCGTTTTGGATAAGCAGCAGGTCCGTTGGCGGTGCACCCGATCATTTAGTACGCTTAACTAGATACTTTCATGTCTAGTAGTAAGCCAACTAAAGGAGTTCGGCAATGACGCAAACGGCCAACAGCGGTCTGGGCCCCCAGCTTACTGTTTCCTTGCCCGGAACCGGACCGGCACCGTCGGCGGCTGCCGTGGCGCCTGACTTTGCCGCCGCTGCGGATCTGGCGGGTCCCCTGGCCGCCGGTCCGCTGACCCCGGAGCTTGAACCCCACATCGCGCTGGCCGTTACCGGAGCGGACGACGAGGGCGACGTGCTCTCGGAGGTCTGGCGGACCAGTTCGCACCTGGAAAGCATGCAGTGGGAGCTGGACAACGCCCTGGAGTCGCTGCGTCAGGCGGTCCGCAAGGCCTCCGCGTGCGGGGTGGCAGAGGACGAGCTCTGCACCGCAGCAAACCTCACGGCGGACGAGCTGGCTGCCGTCCTGGCAGCAGGGCCGGCTCCGGCGGCTCCCCAGCTCTAGCCAGCCCCCGGTCCGGCCCGGCCCCCGTTCCTGCCCGGCCCCAGCTGCGTGCCGGTCCGGGTTGCCCGCCACGTGGCCCGGCGCGGCGGACCTATTCCGGGACTTCCAGCTGGAACCCGCACTGGCAGCGCAGGACGCGGGTGGGCAGGGACACGGCGTTGAGGCCGCTTGCCGTGGTGCTGCTGCGGTAGCAGAGCCGCTCCACCTCGAATTCCGCCTCCTCCATGGGAAAACCGCAGTGGATGTAGTCGTCCCCGAAGAGGACCACCTTGGCCATCCAGCGGACCTGGCTCAGGGCAGCCGCGACGTCGGTGGCATAAGCGGTGTGTTCCTGGAAGAGGCTGCAGTCGTTGCAGGTGTAGGAGACCGTCACCAGGTCCCCGCCCGCGGCACCAATGGCCGTAATGGCATGAACGGTGAGCTGCGTTTCGGTTCCGCAGGCCTCGCACTGGAGCTGCCGGGGCTGTGGCAGCGGGCCGCGGGAATACGGGAGAGACATGATGCCTAGCTTTTCCGCGTTGTGCATCCGGGCCGCCGTGTTGCTGCAGCGGCGCCCGTCCACGGCCCTGCACCCGGCTGGGACGGCCCGTCCCCGGCATCAGTGTCCGGGGGCGCACTTTGAATCTACGTCACCGTTACCGGAGCTGTACAGGGTTGGGGCTAGACGGCGCAGCCGCGCGTTATCCGGGGATGGGGGACAACGCCAGCGCCAGCACGAAGGCCAGGGCGCACGTGGCGAGGGGAGTCAGGGCCCAGAACCACAGGATCCGGATGACCAGCTTCCGGTTGGTCACGGAAAAATGCTGGTTTTCCCCCGCGCCCAGCGCCCCGGCGGTCACGGTATGGGTGGTGGAGAGCGGCCAATGCAGGGCGATGGCGCCGACAAAAAGCATCAGCGCGCTGAAGGTCTGGGCCACGGACCCGCGCAGGGGATCGATCCGGGTGATCTTGTAGCCGATGGTGTGCGAAATCCGCCAGCCGCCAAAAAGCGTGCCGGCCGTCATCATCACGGCAGAGAGCGCGGCCACCCAGGTGGGGATCCCGCCGTCGGAATAGCCTGCCGCCAGCAGTGCCAGCAACAGGACTGCGCTGACGCGCTGTCCGTCCTGCAGTCCGTGGCCGAAGGCGACTGCCCCGGCGGCCACGGCCTGGCCCCGGCGGAACCGCTGGTTCACCACGTTGGGCTGGGTGTAGCGGGCCACCCAGGTGGCCGGATACACCAGGAGGAAGGAGCCGCTGTAGGCCACCAGCGGGGACAGCACCAGGGGCAGCACCACCTGGAACAGGAGTGACTGGTCCACCCCGGCGACGCCCGGGCCGCCGATGGCCAGGCTTGCCAGGCCCGCGCCGGCAAGGCCGCCCACGAGGGCGTGGGTGGACGAGGCGGGGATGCCGCGGCGCCACATGAGCAGGCCCCAGGCGCAGGCGCTGGCCAGTCCGGCAACGAGGATGTTAAGGCCGTCGGTGCCGTGCGGGAGGTTGATCCAGCTTTGGCTGGCCGCCACCGCGAGGGAGGCGCTCAAAAGGGCGCCCACAAAGTTGAAGAACGCGGCCAGGAGCACGCCCACGCTGGGGGTGAGGGCCCTGTTGCGCACGGCAAGGGCAACCGAGGTGGACGCGTCACGGAAGCCGTTGAGGAACGCGAATCCCGCAGCCAGCAGGACCACCGCGGTGAAGATGGCTGGCGCCACCTCAGGACTCCTTGACGATGATGCTGCCTACCTGGGTGGCCACCCGCCGCATGTCCTTGGTGACCTCCACCAGCTGGTTGGCGATGTCACGGTTGCGGGAGTACTGGGCCCACTTCATGTCGGCGATCATGTCCGCCACCCAGACCCGGTGGGTCCGCTCGGCCCGCTTGGCCAGGCGGAGGATTTCGATCCAGTAGTCCTCGAGGTCGTCCAGGTTGTTCAACCGGCGCATGGCGTCCACGGTCAGGTCGGCCTGCCGGCTGATGATCTCGAGCTGGTCCGCGGCACGCTTGGGCAGGCGGTCCAGCTTGTAGAGCGCCACCAGTTCCGCGGCGGCGTCCATCTTCTCCATGGCCTCGTTGAGGTACCGGGACAGGGCGTACATGTCCTCCCTGGGGAGGGGGTTCACAAAGCTGGTGCGCATATGGGTCAGCAGGGCAAAATGCAGCTCTGCGGATTTCGCATCGATGTTGTGCATGTCCTCCACGAGCTTGGCGTGGCCGTCCGCCGGTACGCCAAGGATCTCGGCCAGGGTGGCGCTGGCCAGCACGATCTGGTGTGCCATCTGCGAGAGCAGGTTCAGCCCGGCGGGCTCCTGGGGAAAAAGGCGCAGCTTCACGTATGTACCGGTCTCCGGGGACTTATTAAGGCGGGGGTC
Source organism: Arthrobacter sp. NQ7 (assembly GCF_029581595.2). Taxonomy (NCBI): domain Bacteria; kingdom Bacillati; phylum Actinomycetota; class Actinomycetes; order Micrococcales; family Micrococcaceae; genus Arthrobacter; species Arthrobacter sp. NQ7. The sequence continues at coordinate 123,168 of NZ_JARFXU020000007.1, forward strand.
GCTGCCGTGTGGCGTGACGCCGGCGCGCAACTGTCGCCTACTCTACCGGCCAGTCACAGTACGCCCTGAATTGGCCACCCGGATGAGGGCAGAAAAATGGTGCCGAACCGGATACGCCTCTCGGCGGTAGGCCGCTCTAGGCGGCTAATTGTTGAAGCCCGGGGGTTTCGCGGCTCGGCACCGGTTTCAGTCTTCTACTTCGTCCGGCCCAAGTCAATCTTGACAGCGGCGGCCGGCGTCGTCCCCGAATGGCGCTCCGGGGACTGGAAAGGTATCAGTCCAGCTCACCCAGGCGCCACGCGTTGGCGGCGTGTTCCAGGTCTTCGGCGGTCTTCACCAGTTGGTGCGAGTTGCGGGTCAGTTTGCTGGCATGTGCCTCGTTGGCGTGCTCGGCGCCGTCGGCGAGGGTGGCCTGTCCCAGGGCAACGACGCGGCAAAAGGCTGCGGAACGTTCCAGGGCGACGTCGAAATCGCCGTCGAACGCGCCGGAAAGGATGGCATCGGCCATGGTACGCATTTCATCAGCGCCCGGCGGTTCGGCGGCGCCGGCCACCACGTTGGAGACCTGCGCCGTGTCCCTGCCCGCACGGAAGTAGACGGAGATCCGTTCGGGGTCCTGGACGGTGGCGGCGCGGAGGGCGTAGAGCCGCCACAGGGCGCCGGGGAGGGAGCGGGCAGGGCTTTCCGCCCACATCTCGGCGATGGCATCCAGCCCTTGTTCGTCGGCAAGCTTCACCAGGCGCTCGGTGATCACGGGATCGTCGCTGTCGCGGCCATGGCGGACCAGGGCCTGGGCGGCAAGGTGGGCGGCCTCGGAAACCCGGGCGGGGTCGGCCCCGCCGGCGAAGGGCTCGAAGTCCATCGGTGCGAAAGGTTTGGGCTTGTGGTGCCGGTTGCCGCCGCCGTAAGGACTGGTTCCTGCTTGCTCGCTCATGCCCCCCACGCTACTCCTGTGCCGCAGCGGAAATCGAGCATCCGCCGGACCATCCGGGGATGCACGGTGTGAGGCGCGGAAAAGGAGTCTTCGGGCTGCGGCAAGTGCCGTGACCGGGTGGCAGGAATGCACGACGCCGGAGCCCGGGATATGTGACAAAGCCGCCGGAAGCATGGGTTAGAGTATTAACGTCCAGAAATGGATTGGGCCGAACGGGTGGACACTACGTGTCTGACCGGCCGGCAGGGGCCTTTAGCTCAGTTGGTAGAGCATCGGACTTTTAATCCGTGGGTCGTGGGTTCGAGCCCCACAGGGCCCACCCACACGAATTCGCGGTGTCCGCCCGGCGTCAGGGCGGACACCCTTTTTGTTTCCGAAGCCGTCCCGAAGCCCTTATCCGGACACAACGGTCCCGTTCCGCGGCAGCCCGCCCGGGAATGAGATCGGAACGGCTGCCGCACGCCCCGGATCAGGACCATCCATCGCCTGGACATGCAGATGCGGTTCCGTGCTGTTGCCCGAGTTGCCGCATCCGCCGATCACGTCCCCAGGCACCACCCGCTGCCCCGGGTGGACACCGACGCTCCCGCACCGCAGATGGCACAGGGCGACGAACACCCCAAGGCGTTCGATCACCACATGGTTGCCGGCCAGGCCCAGCCAGCCCGCCCGCACCCTCCCTGCCTGGGTGACCGCGTAGCCGATTGACGGGAAGCCGCGGAAGGCTGCATGGTCCGGCTCCCCGTCGTGGGCGGCGTGCACCGTCCCGGAGACCGGCGCCAGGATGGCCCTGCCAAAGCCCACGAAGCGGTCCGGCGGCTGGGGCCGGAACAACGCAGCCAGGGTGATTGGCGCCGAACGCGCGTCCCGGTCCACAGGCGTGAAATCGATGGCATGGCTAGTCGCAAACAACCGCGTCCCGTGGCTGGGCACGCGGTTGGCCGGAGAGTTCTGCACCGCCAGGTTCCCGTGAACGGGTAGTCCAGCTCCACGGATCTGCCGGGGCCTTCAGCTGGCGGGGTCGTACGCGAAGGCGCGTACCTCCTGTGCGCAGCGGCAGGCTGCCGCCATCTTCGCGGCCCACTGCAGCGCGGCGTCGTAGGTGGGAAGTTCCAGTACCGCGTAGCCGCCTTCTATCTGCGCCGTCTGGGGATAGGTGCCTTCACGCACCGTTCCGCCGCCGTCCACCATGACGGGTGGAACGCCCTCGTCAATGCCGCCGCCAAAAACCCAGACGCCGGCGTCCTTCGCGTCCTGCACCACGGCGTGCGCGGCATCCGCTACTTCCTGCAGGCCGCCGTCGGGAATGTCCATGGCGCCGCTGGGGAACGAGATCAGGTACTTGGTCATGCCGCCGGGCTCCTTCTTTACAGGCGCGGGATCACCCCCATCCTTCCCCCCGGGCACGGGCCGCGCAAGGCTCCAAAAGCCGCTGCTCCGCACGAAGCCGCTGTGGTTTCCGGCATGTGCCGCATGCCGGAAACACGCCAACAGGCACAATAGGCACATGCCGAAAACCAGCAAGGGCCGGATGCCGCGCCTGGAAGACGTGGCCAAGGTGGCCGGCGTCTCGCACCAGACTGTCTCCCGCGTGGTGAACAACCACCCCAATGTCAGCAAAGCGACGCGCGAAAAAGTCGAGGCTGCCATTGCCGAACTGGGGTACCGGCGCAACACCGCGGCCCGGAGCCTGGTTACTCGGCGCTCGCAGACCATCGGCGTGCTGGCCAGTGAACTGTCCCAGTACGGCCCGGCCAACACCCTGCTGGGGGTTGAGCAGGCGGCCCGCAACGCCGGGTACTTTGTCAGCATCGCCGCGCTCCGGGAAGTCAGCCGGGAGGCGATCTCCAACGCCGTGGGCCACTTCATGGACCAGGCCGTGGACGGGATTGCCGTCCTGGTGCCGCATGCGGACACCGTTGACGTACTCGAGCAGCTGAACCTTCCCGTGCCCGTGGTGGCCGTGGGTTCCACCGGCAGCGCCTCGGTCAGCGGCGCAATGGTGGACCAGCGCGCGGGCGCCCTGCTCGCCGTCGAACACCTCATCAAGGAAGGGCACCGGAAGATCGGCCACGTTGCCGGGCCGCCGGACTGGACGGACGGCGCCGAACGTGCGGAGGGGTGGCGGGCGGCCCTGCGGGAGGCCGGCCTGGACGAATCCCTGCTGGTCGAGGGCGACTGGAGCGCGGGCAGCGGCTACGCCATCGGCCGCCGGCTGGCGTCAGGCCTGACGGCCACGGCCATTTTCGTGGGCAACGACCAGATGGCCCTGGGCCTGCTGCGCGCGTTCACCGAGGCAGGGGTCAAGGTGCCCGACGACGTCTCCGTGGTGGGCTTCGACGACCAGCCGGAAGCGGGGTACTTCACGCCGCCGCTGACCACTGTCCGCCAGGACTTCGAGGAACTGGGGCGCCGCTGCATGGACATCATGCTCAAGGAGATCGAGTCCGGTGCCGCTGTGAGCTCCACCGTGGTTCCGCCCGAACTGGTCCTGCGGGCCAGCACCGCCGCCCCCGCCCCATAGGCGGAAGAAAGAAGCCAAAAAAATCTCCATGAATCTGCATCCAAATCCGGGGCTGCGCCGGTAGTAGGGGTGTCAGCAAAAGACGCCCGGCAGCCGGGCCGCTCAAGGAGATGGACATGCGCAACACAATCTTCACCGCAGGTGCCGGTGCAGCAGCCATTGCAGCCGCAATCGCTCTTGCAGGCCCAGCCCACGCAGCAGACGGGGACGCGCAGCTTTCCGTGCTGCATGGCGTCCCCGGACTGACCGTGGACGTCTGGGTCAACGGCGAACGCACCCTGGATGACTTCACTCCCGGAACCCTCGCCGGACCGCTGGCCCTCCCGGCCGGCACGTACAACATCGCCATCACGGCAGCGGACGCCGCAGACGCTTCCGCACCGGCGATCGGCCCCGTCAGCGTCAACCTTGCCGCCAACGGAAATTACACCGCCGCCGCGCACCTCGGTGCCGATGGCAAACCCACGGCCAGCCTGTTCACCAATGACGTGTCCCAGATACCCGCAGGCAAGGGCAAACTGACGGTCCGGCACGCAGCCGCTGCCCCCGCCGTCGACGTCCTGGCCGGCGGCACCGCCGTCATCAGCAACCTGGCCAACCCCAATGAAAAGACCCTGACCCTCGACGCCGGCACGGTCCCTGCCGCGGTTGCCGCCGCTGGCACCACCACCCCGGTGCTCGGCCCCGCGGACGTGGCGGTCACCGAAGGAACGCACACCATCGTCTACGCCTGGGGCAGCCTGCAGGACCAGAACCTGAAGCTCGCCGTGCAGACCATCGACGGACTGCATTCCGCCCCGGGTTCGGTTCCCGGTGCCCTTAACGGTTCAGCGGATGCCGGCGGTGCGGGCCCGGCCGTTGCCACTGCCGGCTTCGGCCTGGCGGCACTGGCCCTCCTGGCCGGAGCGGTCGGCGTGGCCCGCGCCGTCAGGACCCGGCGCGCGGAGCTGTAACGCGGGCGGAAGCTGTTGAAGGACCAGCGCAGGGGAGCCGGCCCGGCAATGCGGGACGGCTCCCCTGACTGCTGGTGAGGATGCGCCGGGTGGCCGCCCGCCCTGGTGGTCCGGCGCCGGATCCGGGTCGCCGGGCACCATTGAGGGTGGCTACCCGGTGCTGAAGGGAGGACAGCAGGCATGAAGACAGGCACGACGCCGGCAGGAACGGACCGCCGCCGTTCCCCGGGCGCTGCGGCGGCGGTGCTTGCTGCCGCACTGGTTCTTTCGGGCTGCGGTCCGGCCGGTACCGCCGGGACTGCGGGCCCCGCCGGCGCCGGTGAGACGGCCCCCGTCCCACCGGCCGCCGGTTCCCCGGCCCCTGCGACCGCCGCCCCGTCCCCGGCCGGCGCTGCCGCGCCTTCACCGGCAGCTGTTACCCCGCCGGCCGTTCCTTCGCCCGCTGTTCCCTCGACCAGCGCCATCCAGATCCGGCCGGCGACTCCGCCGCCCGCCCCCCGGTCCGTCCCGGCCCCCACGTCACTCTCGGTGTCCGGGACCTCCATCAGCATGCCCGTGGTACCTGCCGGAGTATCAGGCGGCGGGGCGATGGAGATACCCGACGTGTTCGACCGTGCCGCCTGGTACAAATTCGGTCCCGCCCCCGGGGCAGCCGAAGGCACCGCCGTCATCGCCGGCCATATCGACACCACCTCCGACAGGGCGCCGTTCTCGGCGCTGAAGTCCCTTGCGGCCGGAACACTGATCCGGGTGGGCCGCGAGGATGCCCCGGCGCTCACCTACCGGGTGGTGCGCGTGGAACTGATGGCCAAGGACAGATTCGACTCCGGCTCGGTGTTCCGCCGCCACGGTCCACACGAACTCAAGCTGGTCACCTGCGGCGGCCGGTGGCTGGACGAGCGCATGGACTACAGCGACAATGTGATTGTCACTGCTGCCCCTGCATAAGCGGTGACCAGCATGTTTCTCGTCACCGAAGCCGGGAAGGAGTTGCCTGTGACATCGCCCGGGCACGCCTCCCGCGGATGGGACGACGGTCTGACCGCCTCCTTCCTGGCCGGCGACGAGAGGGCGCTGGCAGCGGCGTACCGCGAGTTCGCGACACTGGTGCACACCCTGGCGCTGCGGTCCCTTCCGGACCGTGCCGCCGCAGACGATGTGACCCAGGAGGTCTTTATCCGTGTGTGGCGCTCGCGGGCCACGTTCAATCCCGAGGTCGCCAGGCTCCCTGCCTGGATCGTGGGGATCACCCGCAACGCCATCGCCGATGCGCAGCAGGCGTGGACCCGCGAGGCCCGCAAGGCCCTTGCCGCCGCCGGTGCAGGCATGGCCGGCGAGACAGGAGCTGGAACAGAGGCAGCCGAAATGCTTGCTGACCGGCTGCTCCTGGACGGCGAACTGGAACGGCTGGGCGAGCCGCAGGGCTCCATCATGAAGCTTGCCTTCTACGAGGACCTGACGCACGAACAGATCTCGCGGAAACTTGGCCTGCCCCTTGGTACCGTCAAGAGCCACATCCGCCGCAGCCTGACCCACCTGAGAAGCAGATTGGAGGTAGACCATGCCGCATCTTGATCCGGAACAGTTGAGCCTCCTGGCCCTGTACGAAGGATGGGACGACCCGGAAGGCCGGGAGCACCTGCGGGCGTGCCCCGAATGCGCTGCCGACTATGCCGCCCTGCGCCGCACCGTGGAAGCGGTCAGGACCGCGCCCGACACGAGCAGGCTCTCCATGCCCGGCCCGGCGGTCTGGGCGGGAATCCATCGCGAACTCGGCCTGGACGAGTCCCTGCGGGAGGACCCCCTGGCAGTGGACGCGGCCGGGAAGGGACGCGGCGGCCCATCCTTCGGTTCCGCCGCCGGCTCCGCCCCGGGCCCTGGCGCCGACGCACCGGGCCCAGTGCCGCCGTCGAACGTTGTCCCTTTCCGCGGGCAGGCCAAAGCCGCGTGGTGGCGGCATCCCGGCCCCTGGCTGGCCGCCACGGCTGCTGCCGTGCTGGTGGCTTTCGGCGGGATCTGGGCGCTGAACCGTCCCCAGCCCCAGCAGCTGGCGGCCGCCCAGCTGGAGCCGCTGCCGCAGCATTCGGCGGCAGGCTCGGCCAAGGTGGTGGCAGCTCCGGATGGCTCGCGCAACCTGCAGGTCACCCTGGACAAGGATGAAGCGAGGGGTTACCAGGAGGTGTGGCTCATCGCCCCGGACCTGTCCCGGCTGGTCAGCCTCGGCGTCATGAATTCCACGTCGGGGACATTCCAGGTTCCCGCCGGTCTTGACCTCTCGCAGTACCCGGTGGTGGACGTGTCGGACGAGCCCGTGGACGGCAACCCGGCCCACTCCAGCGTGAGCATCGCCAGGGGCACCCTTACATCCTGAGGGACGCCCGCGCCCACCCCGTGAACCGGCCCCACTGGGCAACGGCCGCGGCCACCAGCAGCGCCGCGGCCGCATGCAGGTAGAGCATCAGGTGCAGCGAGTGGGCTGCAGGGACGGCTGGCGACGACGGTACGTCCGGCGCCGGGAGTCCGCCATGCATGTGGTCCGGCAACGGGACAGCGCCGGCTGTCGAGAAGGCTGCGAACGCCAGGTGCAGCAGTTGTTGGGCGGCGGCGGATGCCACCAGGATGGCCCAGCCCGGAAGGCGTGCCGGCGCCAGGCGTTGCAGGAGCACCGCGGACAGTCCCAGAAGCGCCGCCAGCGCCACCACGACAGGGACTGCCGGCGACAGGCCTCCGCCGCCAAGGTGTGCGGCCAGCCCAAGGCCAGCGGCCAGCGGCCCTGCGGGCCAGGCGGAGGCACCACCCGGCGCTGGATTCCGGGTACGGCCGCGCGGGGTGGATGCCTGCCCGTCGTCCTTCACCCTGCCACTCCTCCCGTGCCCGGTCCTCAACGGTTCCTACCCATCCCGGGAGGAATGAACCCGTGCCGCGGCAGGAACCTAGTGGCCGAAGTGCGCCTGTGGCGCGCCCTCGGGCAGCTGCTCCAGGATGTCCTCCGCCACCTTGCGCACTTTGATGTTCCGGTGGCTCGAAGCCTTGGCCAGGATGGAGAATGCTTCCTGGTAGGAGCACCTGTTCTGCGCCATGATCACCCCGCACGCCACGTTGATGGATGTGCGGCTGTCCAGGGCAGAGCGGAGGTCGGTGGCCAGCGAGCGGGCCGCGTGCAGGTTGACGGCCATCTGCAGGCTCTTGGTTGCCAGTGCCGCAAAGCTCCGTGCTTCAGCAATGACCTGCAGCGGGAAGGCTTTGGCGTCGTGGGCGAAGAAGGCAAGGACAGCGGCGGGCTGGCCCGCTTCGCTGCGGCCGGGGCGCCCGTCTTCCCGGGGGACTGTCGTATCCCCTGGCGGTTCGGGTTCCAACCGCAGCCGCACCGCCAGGGCACTGCCGTAGCCGGCGGACTGCAGCTGGCTGGAGTAACGCTGCCAGCGGAAGTCCCCGTTCCTCTGGAGTACTGCAACGGGGTGGCCGCCGGCCATGACGTCGGTGACCGGGCCTTCAGCTGCCTCCCGTTCCCAATCCAGCAGCCGGACCACTTCCTCGCTGGTGCCCGTGATTGCCGGGCTGCGCTTGGGCTGGTGCAGCACCACTCCGCACCCCACATCCAGTCCCGCGGTCCTGACCACGTGCGCCGCTGAGGCCGCGACCAGCAGGTCCAGCGAGTCTGCAAGGGACTGGGTGCCATTGACCAGGTCGAGCAAAAGGGCCGGGTTCCCTGCCGTGCCGTGGCTGCCTGCAGCGTGCAGCTTCGCGTGGACCCTGGAGCCGGAGGCGGGGGCAAGAGGGCCGGCGACGGCTGGGGGAGAGCCCTTGGTCTCGAAGGACTCCTCGTCGCCGGCCCCGCCTATCACCCGGATCCTTTGGACCGGGAAACCTGGGCCTACCTGTCGTGCGCGCATTGCCAGTCTCACACCCCCTAGTGAGCCAAGTACCGAGAGCCAACAGGCCTTGTCTCTGAGAAAAACTTAAATCCCGGCAAACTCCAGGTGAACGCGTAGCTGGTACCTGTTTTTTCGATTAGGTAGTACTTGGACGTGCGGCCCCAGGGTCCCTAGTGGATGTTGCCGCAGGTCGGACGCGCACGCCCCGTCAACACGGCGGCGAATATCCTCCAGGGCACCGAAAACAAAACTCTTGACTCGGCAAGCCCTTGCTTCAAGAATGTTTCTATAACGTTGTAAAAACCGAACCGAGGATGCCTTTCGTGACCCTGCCACAACCTGCCGCCGCCACCATCACCATCGACCCCTCCTTTACCGTCGGACCCGTCCGCCGCCGCACCTTCGGTGCCTTCGTGGAGCACCTTGGCCGGTGCGTCTACACCGGCATCTTCGAGCCGGACCACCCGGACGCGGACGGGGATGGCTTCCGCAGGGACGTGCTGGAACTGACCCGGGAGCTGGGAGTGTCCACGGTCCGCTACCCGGGCGGCAACTTTGTCTCCGGCTACCGCTGGGAGGACGGCGTGGGCCCGGTGGAGCAGCGTCCGGTGCGCCTTGACCTCGCGTGGCATTCCACGGACCCCAACACGGTGGGCGTGGACGAATTCGCCAAGTGGTCGGCCAAGGCCGGGGTGGAGCCCATGATGGCCGTCAACCTCGGCACCCGCGGCACCCAGGAAGCGCTGGACCTGCTGGAGTACTGCAACATCGACGGCGGCACGGCCTTGTCGGAACAGCGCCGCGCCAACGGCGCGGCAAACGGCTACGGCATCAGGATGTGGTGCCTGGGCAACGAGATGGACGGGCCCTGGCAGATCGGGCATAAGAACGCCCTGGAGTACGGCCGGCTCGCGGCGGACACTGCCCGCGGCATGCGCATGATCGACCCTGGCCTTGAACTCGTGGCCTGCGGCAGCTCGGGGCCCACCATGCCAACGTTCGGCGAATGGGAGCGGGTGGTGCTGTCCGAGACCTACGAACTGGTGGACCTCGTCTCGGCGCACCAGTACTTCGAAGACTTCGGCGACCTCCAGGAACACCTCGCCGCCGGGCACAAGATGGATGCCTTCATCCACGACATCGTCAGCCACATCGACCACGTGAAGTCCGTGAAGAAATCCACCAGACAGGTGAACATTTCCTTCGATGAGTGGAATGTGTGGCACATGAGCCGGGACGAGTCCAAGGTACCCACCGGAAAGAACTGGCCGGTGGCCCCCGTGCTGCTCGAAGACACCTACACGGTGGCCGACGCCGTGGTGGTGGGGGACCTGCTGGTCACGCTGCTCCGGAACACGGACCGCGTCCACTCCGCCAGCCTGGCCCAGCTGGTCAACGTCATCGCGCCCATCATGACCGAACCCGGCGGCCGTGCCTGGAAGCAGACCACCTTCCACCCCTTCGCACTGACCTCCCGGCACGCCTCCGGCACCGTGCTGCGGCTCGCCGTCGAATCCCCGCTGGTCAGCGGCGGCAAGACGGCGGACGTCGCGGCACTGTCCGCCGTCGCCACGTACGACGCCGGCAAGGGCGAGGCAGTGGTGTTCGCCGTCAACCGGTCCGCCGCCGACGCCCTCACGCTGGACGCCGCCGTCGCAGCCCTGGGCAATGTGCGCCTGGTGGAAGCCGTTACCTACGCCAACAAGGACCCCTACTGGCAGGCCAGCGCCGACGATTCCACCTCCGTCCTGCCCTCGGACAACGGAACGGTGCAGGTTGAGGGCGGCCGGCTCACAGCGGAGCTCCCGGCAGTGTCCTGGTCAATGATCCGGCTGGCTGTGGAGGGCTGATCGCCCTGGTGCCGGGCCGCCGCCGTTGCTGTGACGACGGCGGCCCGCAGGTGGGAGGATGGACGGCATGGAACTGCACATCACGGGGGACCCCGCCGCGGACAAGTTGTTGAGTGAGGACGCCTTCGCCCTGCTGACCGGCATGCTGCTGGACCAGCAGGTGACCATGGAGTCCGCCTTCGCGGGGCCGGAGAAAATCAGGACCCGGATCGGTTCGATGGATCCTGGTGCCATCGCCGCACACGATCCCGCCGCGTTCGTGGAGATGTTCAAGGAACGTCCTGCCGTGCACCGCTTCCCCGGGTCCATGGCCGCCCGCGTCCAGGCGCTCGCGGAGGCAGTGGAAAGCGACTGGGACGGCGACGCCGCCGCCATCTGGACCAAGGGCTCGCCGGACGGTGCCGAGGTGCTGCGGCGGCTCAAGGCCCTGCCCGGCTTCGGGGAGCAGAAAGCCAAAATCTTCCTGGCACTGCTGGGCAAGCAGCGCGGCCTCGACGCGCCCGGATGGCGCGAGGCCGCCGGCCACTACGGTGCGGAAGGCAGCTACCTGTCCGTGGCGGACATCGTGGACCCGGAATCCCTGGCCAAGGTACGGGCCAGCAAGCAGGCGGCCAAGGCCGCGGCGAAAGCAGGAAAAGAACGTTAATGGCAGTCACCATGAACGACGTCGCGAGGGCTGCGGGCGTGTCCCTCAAGACCGTCTCCAATGTCCTGAACGACTACGAATTCATCCGGCCGGCCACCAAGCAGCGCGTGCAGGACGCCATCGCGGAACTGGGCTACGAAGCAAACCTCACGGCCCGCAGCCTCCGGTCCGGCAAGACCTCCATGCTGGGCCTGGTCCTGTCCGACCTCTCCGCCCCGTACTACGCGGAGCTGGCCTCCAAGGTGATGAAGGCCGCCTCCCGCCACGGCTACCGTGTAATGGTGGAACAGTCCGACGCCGAGGCGGACGCGGAACTCGGCGCCCTGCAGGGAACCTTCCGGCAGCTCACCGACGGCCTGCTGTTCACGCCGCTGGTGGCGGACGCCGAGGCCATTGCCGCGCGGGCAGGCACCAAGCCCCTGGTGATGCTCGGCGAGCACATCATGGACCCGCGATTCGACCTGGTCACCATGAAGAACGGGGAAGCCGCGGCAGCGCTGACGGCGCACCTGCTGGCCGGTGGCCGCCGTCGTATTGCCGTGATCGGAGCGAACCCCGCGGAATCTTCCGGGAGCGCGGGCCTGCGCCTGAACGGCTACCGTAAGGCACTCGAGGACGCCGGCATCCCGTTCGACCCCGCCCTGGTGGCGCCTGCCGAGTGGCGCCGGGACACCGGGGCTGCCGCCGTGGCCGGGCTCCTGGCGGCCGGCGTGACGTTCGACGCCGTCTTTGGCCTCAACGACGTGCTGGCACTCGGCGCCCTGCACGAACTGCTGATCCGCGGCGTCAACGTGCCGGCGGACGTGGCCGTCGCCGGGTTCGATGACATCGACGAAGCCCGGTTCGCGTCGCCCTCCCTGACCACTGTCTCGCCCGGCATGGAGGAGATCGCCGAACGCTCCATCGGCCTGCTGCTGGACCGGATCGCCGGGCGCGAAACCGCAGCACAGGGTGTGCACGTGGAGGCCGGGTTCGAGCTGAGGATCCGGGAGTCCGCCCCCTAGATTCCGGGTATGCAGGTTTTGTCCGCGCCGGCGGCGGGTACAGCCATGGCACCGGTTCACGATTCGGAAAGGTGCCCCCGTGATTGCCCTCCTGGTCATCGACATGCAGAACGCCTTCTTTGAGACACCGGAACTGGCAGCCCAGCAGGAACGGGTGGTCAGCGAGTGCAACCGCCTGCTGGAGGGGTTCAGGGCGGCCGGACACAAGGCGCTCCTGGTGGGCACCGAGCATGAACGGGACAAGTCCACCTGGACCCTGAGCATGCTGGACGACGACCAGGGGTTCATCTTCCGCGGCAGCGGGCAGGCCCAATCGGTGCCGGGCCTCATCACCGACGACCTGCCCCAGCTGAACAAGACCAGGGACAGCGCCTTCGTGGGCACCAACCTGCTGGCACGGCTCCGGAACTGGGATGCCGGCGAAGTGGTGCTGGCCGGCGTCTCAACGCACAACTGCATCGCCCAGACCGGGGCGGACGCCTTCGCGCACAACATCCGCGTGACTTATGCCAGGGACGCGATGGCCTCGGAAGCCGACCAGGACGCCGCCGACATGCTCCGCATCCTGTCCGCCACCTACCGCCAGCCTGTCCAGTCCAGCGACGAGATCCTTGCCCGGCTCACTGAAGCCGGGGTCGGAACGGAATCCAGCCTTTCTTGATGCCCTCGAAACGTGGCGGAAACCTGACCGGCCTACGCTGTCAACACGCCCCGCACCGTCGAAGGGAACCCCATGCACCTGATGCCGCGTGAGCAGGAAAAGCTCCTGATCGTGGTGGCCGCCGACCTCGCCCGCCGGCGGCAGGCCCGAGGCCTCAAGCTCAACTACCCCGAGGCCGTCGCCATCATCAGCTATGAACTGATCGAAGGGGCCCGCGACGGCCGCACCGTGGCCGACCTCATGAGTTACGGCACCACCCTGCTCACGCGCGCGGACGTCATGGAGGGAGTGCCCGAAATGATCCACGATGTCCAGATCGAGGCCACGTTCCCCGACGGCACCAAGCTCGTCACCGTCCACAACCCCATCCGCTAAGGAGCGCCGCCATGATCCCAGGGGAGTACGTCCTCCGGCCGGAACCCGTGACGGCCAACGCCGGGCGGGAAGCCATCGAGGTGGCCGTGACCAACACCGGCGACCGGCCGGTCCAGGTGGGTTCGCATTTCCACTTCGCCGAGGCCAATTCAGCCCTGGCCTTCGACCGTCATGCCGCCTACGGCCGCCGGCTGGACATTCCCGCAGGGACTGCCGCCCGGTTTGAGCCGGGCGACTCCCGCGTCGTCCGGCTGATTGACCTGGCCGGGCGCCGGGAGGTGTTCGGCCTCAGCAACGCCGTCAACGGAAAGCTCGACGGCGGCGCCCGCCGGGGCGGTTCCGGCACGGAAGGGGACACCCAGTGAGTTTCGAGATTTCCCGCAGGCAGTACGCCGACCTGTACGGCCCCACCACCGGGGACAAGATCCGCCTGGCGGACACGGAGCTGTTCCTCGAAGTCGAGAAGGACCTCACCGCCTACGGCGAGGAAGTGGTGTTCGGCGGCGGCAAAGTGATCCGCGACGGCATGGGCCAGAACGGCCAGGCGGTCCGCGACGGTGACGGTTCCGGCGACGGTGTGCCGGACACCGTCATCACCAACACCGTGATCCTGGACTACACCGGCATCTACAAAGCGGACATCGCCCTTCGGGACGGGCACATCGTCAAGATCGGCAAGGCCGGAAACCCCCAGATCACCGACGGCGTGGACATCGTGATCGGCGCCAGCACCGAAATCATCGCCGGGGAACGCAAGATCCTCACCGCGGGCGGCATCGACACCCACATCCACTTCATCTCTCCGGACCAGGTGCCCACCGCCCTGGCCAGCGGCGTGACCACCATGATCGGCGGCGGCACCGGACCCGCCGAAGGTACCAAAGCCACCACCGTGACTCCGGGGAAGTGGCACATCCAGCGGATGCTGCAGGCCGCCGAAGGACTGCCCATGAACATCGGCCTGTTCGGCAAAGGCCACGCGTCCGCCGTCGAACCCCTCGCGGAGCAAATCCGCGCCGGCGCCATCGGACTGAAAGTCCACGAGGACTGGGGCGCCACCACCTCCTCCATCGACACCTCCCTGCACGTGGCCGACGAATACGACGTGCAGGTGGCCATCCACACCGACACCCTCAACGAGTGCGGCTTCGTGGAAGACACCATCCGCGCCATCGACGGCCGCGTCATCCACACCTTCCACACCGAAGGTGCCGGCGGCGGCCACGCCCCGGACATCATCAAGATCGCCGGGATGCCCAACGTCCTGCCCGCCTCCACCAACCCCACACTGCCCTACACGCGGAACACCATCGAAGAGCACCTGGACATGCTCATGGTCTGCCACCACCTCAACCCCGACATCCCCGAGGACGTGGCCTTCGCCGACTCCCGCATCCGGGCAGAAACCATCGCCGCCGAGGACGTCCTGCAGGACCTGGGCATCTTCTCCATCACCTCCTCCGACTCCCAGGCCATGGGCCGGGTGGGCGAAGTGATCACCCGCACCTGGCAGGTGGCGGACAAGATGAAGAAGCAACGCGGCGTCTTGGAAGCGCCCGACGGCGGTGTCCACGGTTCCGAGGGCAGCGACAACTTCCGGCTCAAGCGCTACGTGGCCAAATACACCATCAACCCCGCCGTCGCGCAGGGCATTGCCGACACCGTCGGCTCCGTCGAGGAAGGAAAGTTCGCGGACCTTGTGCTGTGGGACCCGGCGTTCTTCGGCGTCAAACCCGAACTGGTCCTCAAAGGCGGCCAGATCGCCTACGCCCTGATGGGGGACGCCAACGCCTCCATCCCCACCCCGCAGCCGCGCACCATGCGGCCCATGTTCGCCACGTTCGGCAAAGCGGTGCAGCAGTCCTCCATCACCTTCCTGTCCCAGGCCGCCATCGACGCCGGGGTGCCCGAAGAACTGGGCCTCGGGAAGGTCATCCGGCCCGTGTCAGGGATCCGGAACCTCACCAAGGCCGACCTCAAATACAACGACGCCACCCCGGACATCCAGGTGGACCCGGAAACCTACCAGGTGACCGTCGACGGGGAAGACGTCACCTGCGAACCCTCCGACGTGCTGCCCATGGCCCAGCGCTACTTCCTGTTCTAGAACTCCGGAGAAACCACGTGATCATCGACAAAATCCTCGGCAACCTGCACGAAATGCCCGATGCCGACCTCGCCGCCTACGCCGGACTCCACCGCGAAAAAGTGGTCCTCCCCAGCACCTCGCTGGTCAAACGAATCCAGCGCGCCACCACCGACCATGGCAAGGAAATCGGCATCCGCCTCCCCGCCGGCTCCGGCGACCTCCGCGACGGCGACATCCTGCATGTTGAAGAGTCCAACATGATCGTGGTGTCCGTCCTGCCTACCGACGTCCTGGTCATCGCACCCCGCACCATCCACGAAATGGGCGTCACCGCACACTCCCTCGGCAACCGGCACCTCCAGGCACAGTTCTTCGATGCGTCCTCGGAGTATGAAGCAGACGTCATGGTGTGCGCCTACGACCACACCGTCGAGGACTACCTCCGCCACAACTCCGTGCCCTACACCCGCCAGGAACGCGTCATGCCTGTGCCTTTCCGCCATGCTGAACACTCGCACTAATAGGCCCGTCGCCGCGCTGCGCGCTCCTCGAGGTGTTCGGGTTGGCTGCGCCGCCCCGGGATGGGGGCCGTGCCCGCTTCGCGGTGCCCGCCACGCCGCGGCCCCCATCCCCGGGCGTCGCTTGGGTTCGTCGCCTTGGGTGCGCCTTTCGTGAGCGGGTATCAGCTTGCTCTTCAACAGCTCACTGACTCTGCGCTTCCTACTGGGGCTTTTGCTCACTCCCTTGGGTTTGAGACGTACATCGAGCGGGAGCTCGTTTTTGATGAAGTGTCATTTGGAAACTGGCTCTCGGCTTTTGTGGCGCAGTCGCTGACTTATTCGGATGGGTTGGCTGTTCGGCTTCTGTATGAGGGGGGTGATCTTGGGGAGCTGGATTCGCTTTTGTCTGCTTCACTCTTGCCGCGGCAGGTTCGGGAGGCCAGCGTGAAGATGGGCGGCCGGCTGCTCGAGATTGGGGCTGAGGTGTTTCCCTCGCCCGCGCTGGAACTGTACCGGGACCTGGTGGCCACCGGCCGGGCCGCCGGGCACCAGCCGCTCGCGTTCGCCGTCGTCGCCCGCTCTTTGGGCGTGCCGCTGCAGGAGGCGCTCGCCGCCTACCTCTTCGCCACCGCCACCTCCCTGACGCAGAACGCCGTCCGCGCCATCCCCCTCGGCCAAAACGCCGGGCAGCGGGTGCTGCGGAAAGCCCACGACGACGTCGCTGCCGCCATCAACGTGATCGCGCACCTGGCGCCGGACGACCTCGGCGCCGTCACCCCCGGACTGGAAATTGCACAAATGCGGCACGAACGCCAGCGCGCCCGAATGTTCATGAGCTGACCGCCCATGAACCCAAAGGAGGAACACCATGACTGAACCCATCAAAATCGGCATCGGCGGCCCCGTAGGCGCCGGCAAAACCCAGCTCGTGGAACGGCTCACCCGGCACATGAGCGGCAACATCTCCATGGCCGCCATCACCAACGACATCTACACCATCGAAGACGCCAAAATCCTCGCCGCCAACGGCATCCTCCCCGTGGACCGCATCATCGGCGTCGAAACCGGCGGCTGCCCCCACACCGCCATCCGCGAAGACACCTCCATGAACACCGCCGCCATCGAGGAACTCAAAACCCGGCACCCCGACCTGCAGGTCATCTTCGTCGAATCCGGCGGCGACAACCTCTCCGCCACCTTCAGCCCCGAACTCGTCGACTTCTCCATCTACATCATTGACGTGGCCCAAGGCGAAAAAATCCCGCGCAAAGCAGGCCAGGGCATGATCAAGTCCGACCTCTTCATCATCAACAAAACCGACCTCGCCCCCCACGTCGGCGCTGACCTCGCCGTCATGGAACGCGACTCCAAAGAATTCCGCGGCAACAAACCCTTCTGCTTCACCAACCTCAAGACCGACGAAGGCCTGGACAAGGTCATCGAATGGATCCGGCACGACGTCCTGATGCTCGATTTGGCATGAGTACGACGGCGGGAGCGGCACCGGCGGCTTCACCGGATGTAAGGGGCCGTGCCCGCTTCGCGGTGCCCGCCACGCCGCGGCCCCTTACATCCGGCTCCGCCGCCTCAGCGGGTACGTCGCCGATGGGGCGGCTTGAGTTGGGCGTCAGTTCCCGAGGTGGCCGCTCGGTTGCCTCGCACCAGTTCCATGAGGGCGCCCTTCGGGTTTTGCGGCCGCACTATCTCGATGACTCCGGGCAGGTTTGTTATGTCGTCGTGAATCCTGGCGGGGCTTATCTTGGGGCGGACCTTTTCCTGATTGATGTGGAGGTGGGGGACTCTGCTTCTCTGCTGCTGACTACCCAGTCCGCCACCAAGGTTTACCGGACTCCCGGGTCTTTTGCTGAGCAGCGGATGGCTGTCCGGCTGGGGGAGGGGGCGCGGCTGGAGCTCATGCCGGACCAGCTCATCGCCTACCGGGAAGCCAGCTACCGGCAACGCACCCGCGTAACCCTCCGGCCCACCTCAACCCTGGTCATGGCCGAGGTGGTCACGCCGGGCTGGTCACCGGACGGGGCTGCCTTCCGCTATGAGGAGGTCCGGTTGCGGAACGAGGTCTGGGTCGAGGACGGGGAGAGCGCTGCGCAGCTCCTGGCACTGGACAACCTGCTGATCCGGCCACCGCTCGGCGACGTCACCGGGCTTGGCTTCATGGAGGGCTGCAGCCACGTGGGATCGCTCATGGTGGTGGATGCGCGGGTGGACCAGGCGCTCGCCGATGAACTGCACCACCTCACGTCAGGGTTCGATGCCCTCGCCGGAATCTCGCTGACCCGCAACGTCCGGGGAACTGGCGGCCTGGTGCTGCGCGCACTGTCCAACAACACCGGGGAACTGAACCGCCTGCTCACCGCCTGCGCCAATGTCTTGCGGGACCGTTGGTTCGGGCAGGGGCCACTGAACCTGAGGAAGCACTAAGTGGCCGGTATCGCGGCACTGTACCGGCACCGGGACACGCTGCCGCTCCGGACCCGGGTGCTGTGCACCCTCGGTGCCGTGGCCGCCCTGCACGCTGCCGCCGTCGTTCTCCTCCTCGCCGGAAACGCCGGGGCGCCGGGGTCCAAGCCGATGGCCTGGGGCCTGGTCCTCACCGCCTACCTGGCCGGGGTGAAGCACAGCTACGACTGGGACCACCTGGCCGCGATTGACAACTCGACCCGGAAATTCGTGGCCCAGCGGCAGGACCCGGTGAGCGTGGGATTCGCGTTCAGCCTTGGCCACAGCTCCGTCGTGACGCTCGCCGGGGTGCTGGTGATCGCCGGAGCGTCGCTGGTGGGGGGATTCATGCAGGAGGGGACAGCCGGCAATCTGGTGCTCGGGCTGATCGGCAGCGGTGTTTCCGGGCTGTTCCTGCTGGCCATGGGGCTGTTCAACGGCTCGGCCTTCGCCCGGTCCGCTGGTGCCCTCCGCCGCGCCCGGAACGGTGCCGCCGTCAACGCCGGGGATCTCGAGCCGCTGGGCCTGATGGCGCGGCTGCTTGCCCGTCCCCTGTCCAGGGTGCGCCGGCCGCGGAACATCTACGTGGTCGGCTTCCTGTTCGGCCTGGGTTTTGACACCGCCACCACCATCGGGCTGCTGATGGTGACGGCCGCGGCGGCGCTGGCCGGGGTGCCGGCATTCGCCCTGCTCGCGCTGCCCCTGGCCTTTGCCGCCGCAATGACCCTGTGCGATTCCCTGAACGGCATGGCCATGATGCGGATGTACCGCTCGGCCCTGTCCGACCCGCAGCGAAGGCTCGGATTCAACACGCTGGTCACGGGCATCTCGGCCCTGTCAGCACTGGTCATCGCCTGCATCACCCTTGGCGGGTTCCTCCACACGGCCTTTGCCCTGGACGACCCGATGACGGCGTGGCTCGGCTCCATCGATCTGGGCGAGGCCGGCCTTGTGCTGGTGGCGCTGCTGCTGGCCGTGTGGGGCGCAGCGGCGCTGGCAGGCCGGACCCGGAACGGATAGGGCCCGGAACGAAAACGAAAAGTGGGCGCGGTGCCGGCATCCATTGCCGGCACCGCGCCCTCCATTGTGGTGGCCGGCTCCTAGCCGAAATTGGCCACGTAGCTCGGAACTCCGACGGCGGCCGTGGAGACGGGCGCGCCGGTGTCATTGACCACGTGGTCCAGCGTGCCGGCACCCAGGTTCACTGTCAGCAGGCTGTGCAGCTTCACCCCGGGGGTCACGGGGACTTCAAAGCCGCGGGTGGCGTGGATGGTGGGGTCCACGTTGTTGTACACATAGCTGCCGCCGCCCCAGAGTTCGTGGGTTTTGACGGTATCTGCCACCTTGTATCCCGCCCAGCCCAGGACCCCGTCGTGCTGCCAGGCTGCCTGGTTCGGAGCGTCGTAAGGCAGTTCATTCTGGAAGAACACGGTCCTGCCGTTTTCACCGTTCCAGATGACGTTGTACTCCTGGTAGTGCTCCACGAACAGGCCGGTGGCAGTGACGTTGTCACCGTTGATGATGACGCCGTTCCTGCCAGTGTTGCTGGTCCAGCCAACGCCCTTGCCGTGGTCCGCGCGCCAGGCCCAGATGTGGTCCAGGAGCACGTTGTCGCTGTTGACTTCCAGGCTGACCGAGGCTTTGCCCACGTGGGGGCCGCCGATGCGGAAGAACACATCGTGAAGCGTGGTGGGGCTGGCCGGATCGCTGCGGACGGTGGAGTTTGCCGGCCCGCCCCCTGCGCCCGGGATTGCCTTGCCGATGCGCATCAGGGCAGGGGAGCTTACCTCGCCCGCGTCCACGGTGACGGCGGCAATGTCGACGCCGGGAACATCCGCGACGGTCAGGGGTACTGATCCGTTGACGGCGGAAAGAGTTGCCATGCCCAGTCCCATGACCACCGTTCCGGCGTGCTTGACCTCGATGCTCTGGTCACCGTCGTAGACGCCGGGGGTAAGGAGCAGGTTCTTGCCGCGGGCCAGCTGCGCGTTGATGGCCTGCACGGAATCGCCGGGCTTGGCGATGTAGAACTCCTTCAGGGGAATGCTGCGGCCTTCGGTGGGACCGTTTTCCCAGGTTGTCCCTGTTGAGTCCTGCCGGACGGCGGGCACGAACACGCTGTACTGGCCGGCCGGATCGACGGTCAGGTAGGGCTTCTCCCGGCTGATCGGGGTGCTGGCCAGCGTGGTGTATGGCGGGTTCGGGAAGGAATCCGCAGGTGCCCCGTTCACGCCGGAGAAGACCTGGTTCCAGACTCCGTTGGACCAGCTTCCAATGCTGCTGTCGCGCACCAGGTACTGCTGCTGCGAGCCGTTGATGATGGCGCCCGTCTTGGAGTCCGCGATGAAGCCGCCGCTGGCGTATTGCGGGCCGGCGGTGCAGTAGTCCATCAGGGAGAGGTTTCCGCCGGTGATGTTGACCCTGCGCATGGGTGAGGCCTGGGACGCTGCCCAGAAGTTTGCCGAGCTGCGGCAGCCCTCAAGTCCCGTGACGTTGATGGTGAGGTTGGACAGGGAACGCCAGAAGTTGTTCAGTGCGATGCAGTTGTCCGCGGTGAGGCACCGGTTGTAGACGTCCACGTGTCCGTTGATGGTGACATCAGTGGGTGCAGCGCCCAGGCCCGCCACCTCGGTGGAGTAGCCCACCTGGACGATCAGCGGCTCCTCGGGGGTGCCGTAGGTCCCGGGCTTGAACAGCAGGGAGTAGCGCTTTGAGCCCATCTCGTCGTCCACCTGCTGGGCCGCAATGGCGTCCACTGTGGCCTGGATTTGCGCCACCGGCATGCTGGGATCGAAGACGTAGACATTGGACCCGAACGGGCTTTGCGAGGTCTGTGCCGGTGCCGGCGGTGAAGCGGGAGCGTGTACTCCGGGTTTCACGGCCGGCGGCGCCGCCTGCGCCGGAATGGTCCCGCCGGCGGCGGCAAGCCCGATGAGGAGGGCGGTGCTTGCGGCAACGATGCCAGGGTGGTGCCGGCGCTGCGGCGGAAGGGGTCTGGGTGCATCAGGGCGTAAGGATAGCGGCATTGCTGGTCCTGTCAGTGGTGGGGCTGGATGACCCGCGGCGGTTAACCACACGCGGGGTCAGATGGTGGGAGCGCTCCCGTCGGGGAAGCGTAACACCGCACCCGGGGGCCGGCAAGGGAAGTGGGAGCGCTCCTAAATTTTCTTGACAAGAAGTTGTGAGGTGGGACACCATTTGGTGAGAGCGCTCCCACCATGGTCGTCCATCTGTCCGGCCCGGCCGCTCCACTACCTCCCAGCCCCGGCCGCCCGTGCGGTCCGATGGGCACCCTGACGAAGGAGTCTTCCCCCTGTGAAAAACCCCAGCAAGTTCTCCGTGCTTTCGGCCGCCGCCGCGTGCCTTGCCCTGTCGCTCACGGCCTGCGGTTCCTCCGCGCCCGAGAAGTCCGGCGTGAACGGTGCCACCGGATCCGAGGCTGTGACGCTCACCGTCGGCACGTTCAACGAGTTCGGCTACGAAGCGCTCTTCAAGGAATACGAAGCACAGAACCCCAACGTGACCATCCAGCACAAGAAAGCCGCGACCACCAATGAGGCGCGTGACAACCTCACGACGCGCCTCGCCGCAGGCTCGGGCCTGTCCGATATCGAGGCCGTGGAAGTGGACTGGCTTCCCGAACTCCTGCAGTACCCGGACCG
Organism: Arthrobacter sp. NQ7; assembly: GCF_029581595.2. Classification (NCBI taxonomy): domain Bacteria; kingdom Bacillati; phylum Actinomycetota; class Actinomycetes; order Micrococcales; family Micrococcaceae; genus Arthrobacter; species Arthrobacter sp. NQ7. Next base: position 144,698 of record NZ_JARFXU020000007.1, read on the forward strand.
CTTCGCGGACCTGGCCGACCCCGCAGTGGAAGGGCGCTGGCTGGACTGGAAGGCCCAGGCCGCCACCACCGCGGACGGCAAGCTGCTTGGCTACGGGACAGACTCCGGCCCCGAGGCCGTCTGCTACAACTCCGAACTCCTCAAGAAGGCCGGCCTGCCCACCGAACGTGGCGAGGTTGCCAAAATGCTGGGTACCTCCTGGGACAGCTACTTCGACGCCGGAAAGAAATTCAAAGCCGCAAACCCCGGTTCCGCCTGGTTCGACTCCGCCGGGGCCATCTACCAAGGCATGAGCAACCAGCTTGAAAAGGTCTATGAGGAGAAAGACGGTTCCGTCATCGCCACGGAGAACCAGCAGGTCAAGGACACCTACAAGCAGGTCCTGAAAGCCTCCACCGAGGACGGCTTGTCCGCCCACCTCAAGCAGTGGAGCGATGACTGGGCCTCCGGTTTCCAGACCGGCGCCTTCGCCACCACGCTCTGCCCGGGCTGGATGCTCGGAGTGATCGAGGGCAACGCGGCCGGGGTCACCGGCTGGGATGTGGCCAACGTCTTCCCGGGAGGTGGCGGAAACTGGGGCGGGTCCTACCTGACCGTTCCCACGCAGGGAGCGCACCAGGCAGAAGCCAAGAAACTGGCCGGTTGGTTGACTGCTCCTGAGCAGCAGATCAAGGCGTTCACCGCTAAGGGCACCTTCCCCAGCCAGAAAGAGGCACTGGAAAGCAGTGAGCTGCTGGGCCAGACGAGCAAGTTCTTCAACGGCGCCCCGACCGGCGAAATCTTCGCCGAGCGGGCCAAGGCCGTTGATGTCACGCCCTTCAAGGGAACCAAGTACTTCGCCATCAATGACGCCATGCAGCAGGCCCTCACCCGGGTGGACGTTGACAAGTCGGACGACGCCGCGTCCTCTTGGGACAAGTTCGTCACCGCAGTGAAGTCCCTCTAGGCATGGCAGTCACCGACCGGGTCACGCGCCACGCAGGTCCCAGCCCCAGCACGGGGCGTGACGGCGGAAACGTCCGGCGCCTCGCGTTATCCCAGCAGGTTTCCAAATGGGACTTCAAGCTGTCACCGTACCTCTACGTTTCTCCCTTCTTCCTGCTGTTCGCCGTCACGGGCCTCTTCCCGCTGGGCTACACGGCCTGGGTTTCACTGCACAACTGGAACCTCATCGGCGGGCAGGGAAAGTTCGCGGGACTGGAAAACTACGCCTTCGTGGTGGCCCAGCCGTACTTCTGGAACGCTGTGGGCAACACCTTCAGCATCTTCATCCTCTCCTCCGTTCCCCAGGTAGTCGTGGCCCTGGTGGTCGCAGCGGTGCTGGACGCGAACCTGCGGGCAAGGACGTTCTGGCGGATGGGGGTGCTGGTGCCGTTCGTCGTGGCACCCGTGGCAGTGGGGCTGATCTTCAACAATCTCTTTGCCGACCAGTTCGGGCTGATCAACGAGATGTTGAAGGCGCTTGCGCTTGACCCGGTCCGGTGGCACTCCGATCCGGTGGCAAGCCATGCCGCCATAGCCACCATGGTGAACTTCCGCTGGACGGGCTACAACGCCCTGATCTTCCTTGCTGCCATGCAGGCGATTCCGCGTGACGTGTTCGAAGCGGCCACGATCGACGGCGCCGGCAGGCTGCGGCAGTTCTTCTCCGTGACAGTACCCATGCTTCGCCCAACCATCATTTTCGTGGTGATCACCTCAACCATCGGCGGCCTCCAGATTTTCGATGAGCCCCGGGTCTTTGACCAGTCCGGCCTGGGCGGGGCGGACCGCCAGTGGCAAACACTGACCATGTACATGTGGGAACTCGGCTGGGGCCAGCGCAACTTCGGCAGGGCCTCCGCGGTGGCGTGGCTGCTCTTCCTGATCATCGTCCTGATTGCCCTGCTTAACTTCGTCATCACCAAACGCATCGCCAGCCAGGAAGGCCGCAAGTGAGCTCCATTCCCATGATCGAACAGACTGCCGGAAAAGGTGCGGCCAGGGCAGCAGCCCGGCGCGGCGGCGGGAACCACCGGACAGGCTTCGGCGCCGCCCGCCGGCCGGGGTTCGCCACCTATGGCTTCCTCGGTGCCGTGCTGCTCGCTTCGATCTTTCCGCTGTACTGGTCGTTCCTGGTGGGCAGCCATGACAACACCGTCCTCAGCCGGGGCATCCCGCTCCTTCCCGGCGGGAACTTCCTGGCCAATGCGGCCAAGGTCTTCGACAGCATCCCGTTCTGGAAGGCGATGGGCAACAGCCTGATCGTCTCCGGCGTGACGGCCGCATCCGTCGTCGTATTTTCCACCCTGGCGGGGTTCGCCTTTGCCAAGCTCCGCTTCCGCGGCAGCAAGGCCCTGCTGGTGTTCGTTATCGCCACTATGGCGGTCCCCACCCAGCTGGGCGTGGTCCCGTTGTTCATCGTGATGTCCAAACTGGGGTGGACGGGCTCACTGTGGGCGGTCATCATCCCCGGCCTCGTCACCGCGTTCGGGGTGTTCTGGATGACGCAGTACCTTCGGGACGCCCTGCCGGACGAGCTTATCGAGGCCGCCCGGATGGACGGCGCATCGATGATCCAGACGTTCTGGCACATCGGTTTCCCGGCAGCCCGCCCTGCCGCCGCCATGCTGGCACTGTTCACTTTCGCGGCCACCTGGACAAACTTCTTCTGGCCGTTCATTGTCCTTGACCCCTCCAACCCCACCCTCCCGGTGGCCCTGCAGCTGCTGCAGGCCGCCCACTTCGTGGACTACTCCGTGGTCCTGGCCGGCGCCGTCCTGGCCACCGTCCCGCTCCTGCTGCTGTTCATTGCGGCAGGCCGTCAACTCGTATCCGGAATCATGCAAGGAGCAGTCAAAGGATGAGTTCCACCCAACGTCCGTTTCCGGAGGATTTCCTCTGGGGGACGGCAACAGCTGCCTACCAAATCGAGGGCGCAGCACACGCCGATGGCCGGAGGGACTCCATCTGGGATGTGTTCGCGCGGCTGCCCGGTGCCGTGGCGGACGGCCACAACGGGGACATGGCCTGCGATCACTACCGGCGCTACCGGCAGGACGTGTCGCTCATGGGCCGGCTGAACATGAAGGCCTACCGGTTCTCCACGTCCTGGGCCCGCTGCATGCCTGACGGCGTTAAGCCCAATCCCGAGGGAATCGCCTTCTACTCCCGGTTGGTGGATGAGCTGCTGGCTGCCGGCATCACCCCGTGGCTGACCCTCTACCACTGGGACCTGCCCCAGGCCCTGGAAGACAACGGCGGATGGGCCAACCGTGACACCGCCTACCGTTTCGCTGAGTACGCGGCCCATATGCATAGCGTGCTGGGGGACAGGGTCCGCATCTGGACCACCCTCAACGAACCGTGGTGCTCGGCGTTCCTGGGCTACGCGGCAGGAATCCACGCTCCGGGCCGGCAGGAACCCCGGGCCGCCCTGGCTGCGGCGCACCACCTCCTGCTCGGCCACGGCTTGGCAGCGGCGGAGCTCCGCCGCCGGGACCCGGAGGCCTCCCTGGGCATCACCCTGAACCTGACGGTCGCCGACCCGAGGGATCCCGGCAGCGAAAGCGACCGGGATGCAGCGAGGCGGATTGACGGGCAGTTCAACAGGATCTTCCTTGACCCGCTGTTCCGCGGCGAATACCCGGCCGACGTCCTGGCAGACGTAGCGCACCTGGGAATGGCGGACCTGGTGCACGCCGGCGACCTTGAGTCGATTTCCACACCCCTGGACCTGCTCGGCGTCAACTACTACCACGGTGAATCACTCACAAAGGACCCGGCCGGCGTCCAGGAGCAAGCAGCTCCGGAAACGACGTCGGTCCCGGGGCAGGCAACCCGAGCGGTGGCATCGCCGTTCGTGGCTGCCGACGGCGCCCGCTCTGTCCGCCGGGGCCTTCCTGTCACGGGAATGGGCTGGGAGGTGCAGCCCGAAGGGCTCCGGCGCCTGCTCAACCGACTCCAAACCGAGTACACGGGACCGGCCGGCATTCCGATCTACGTCACCGAGAACGGCGCAGCCTATGAGGACGTGCCCGACGCCATGGGTTTCGTGGACGACCAGGACCGGCTGGGCTTCTTCGCCGCCCATCTCGACGCCGTGCACGGAGCCATTGCGGACGGCGTGGACGTCCGCGGATACCTCGCGTGGTCACTGCTGGACAACTTCGAGTGGTCCTTTGGCTACCACCAGCGCTTCGGCCTGGTCCGGGTGGACTATCCCACCCAGGAACGGATTCCGAAAGCGAGCGCCCTGTGGTACTCGTCGGTGGCATCCGGCAACGCCCTTCCCGCGGGCAGCAACCCCGTCCCGCCGCCGGCCCGGGGTGTCGTATTGTCGGTGTAATGAACGCAAACTCCAGCCGCCCGGCCCCGGCAGGGGCAGGGCGGCCCAGTCCTACGTTGGAGGACCTGGCGTCGGCCGCCGGGGTGTCCCGCTCCACCGCATCCCGTGCGATCAACGGCGGCTCCAAGGTGAGCGCACAGGCCCAGGCGGCCGTTGACGCCGCGATTGTGGCGCTGGGATACACCCCCAACCGTGCTGCGCGGAGCCTGGTCACCCGGCGGGCGGGATCCGTGGCGCTGGTCATCCCCGAACCCGACGCCAGGGTCATGATGGACCCGTACTTTGCCGCGGTGATCATGGGAGTCAACGAAGCATTGCGCGATACGGACCTGCAGTTGGTGCTGCTCATGTCCCGGGCCGGGGATGACTCCGCGCGGACCCTCCGCTACCTGCGTGGAGGACACGTCGACGGCGCGATCGTGGTGTCCCACCACCGCGCCGACGACTGGGTGGAGACCCTGGGCGCCACCGGGCTGCCCACCGTCTTCATCGGCAGGCCGTGGGACACGGACGCGGGGATTCCCTATGTGGACCTGGACAACGTCGAGGGCGGCCGGCTGGCGGCGCGGCACCTGTCCGGCGCCGGCCGCCGTAAGTTGGCAACTGTTGCCGGCCCCACTGACATGACGGCCGCCGTCGACCGCCTGGACGGCTGGCTGCAGGGACTACGGGAAGCGGGCATCCAGCCCGGACCCGTCATCCACGGGGACTTTACGACGGCGGGCGGCGCCGATGCTGCGGCCCAATTGCTGGCCATGTCGCCTGATGTGGACGGAATATTCGCTGCGTCCGACCTCATGGCGCTCGGGGTCGTGGACACTCTTCGCGGAAGGGGGCGGCGGGTGCCGGAGGACGTCGCAGTGGTGGGCTTCGACAACCACTCCATCCAGGCGGCGCATGGCCTGGGGCTCACCACAGTGGCCCATCCCATGGCGGATATCGCGGCCGCAGCCGGAAAGCTTCTGGTGGAAGCCATCGGGGAGCCCGGAGAAGCACCGGAACCGGTTATTTATCCGGCGGAACTGGTGGTGCGCGGAAGCTCCGTTCCCTAGTGGCCAAGGACCCGCAGGGCTTTTTAGGCCGTGCCTAGGCGGCCAGCCCGCCCTTGGTTTTGCGGTGCTGCCGGTGCCGTGCCGGTGCCAGGCGTGAGTGCGCCCCGGCCAGGACTTCGCTGCCGTCTGGCACGGTGCTGTCGGTATCCAGGTGGGCGCCGTGCTCGATCAGGACACTCGAGCCGATCCTTGAGTGGCTGCCGATGTGCACGCGGTTGCCGATGACCGTGCCCCGGCCGATGCGGACGCCGTCACCAATCACAGTCCGGTCTCCGATGGTGGCATCCCGGTCGATCCAGCTGCCGTGGCCGATCCGGCACCCTGCCCCCACCCTGGCGCCGTGCTCGATGTAGGTCATGGGGCCGATCCTGGCGCTGTCCGCCACCATGGCTCCCGGGGCGATGAGCCCGCCGCCGTTGTCGTGGCGGGCATACCGGGTGACCTTGCCGGCGTCGTCCTCAAATGACACAAACTTTGCGGTCATATCATCCCTCGTTAACGCCGCGGTTATTTACCGCGCAGTAGGTTAACGGCCGGGAGTGCGCAGGGATTCCCAAACGCTTGACAGACGCAGGAAAGCTACGCCACCAGGTTCGCGGCCGCGGTGTCCATGTGTTCCAGGATCGTCTTCCGGGCCAGGGCGGCGTCTCCGGTGTCGATGGCGGCCACGATGTCCTTGTGGCGGTCCACGCTCATGTTGCTCACGCCCTTTTCCAGGCCCGCGAACATGATGGACATCCGGATGGAGCCCTCGAGGGATTCCCAGGAGTGAAGGAGGGTTTCGTTGCCGGTGAGGCGGCAAAGGGTGCGGTGGAACTCGAGATCGGATTCGATACGTTGCTCCAGGCTTCCGCTGGTGGCATCGGTCATGGCGTCGATCGCCTTGTGCAGCGACTCGGTGACGTGCTGCCGGTCCGGGAGTTCGCACAGGGTCCGGGCGGCGAGGGATTCAAGGGCGGCCCGGACGGCGTAGATGTCCCGGATTTCCTTTTCGTCCAAGTGGCGGACGGACAGGCGGCCGCGGGGTCCGGCGGACAGCAGGCCTTCCTGCTCCAGCTGGCGGAGGGCTTCGCGCAGGGTGCCGCGGCTGATCTGGAGCATCTCGGACAATTCTGTTTCCACCAGGTGCCGGCCAGGTTCCAGTTCGCCGCTGGTGATGGCGGTCCGCAGCGCGGAGAGTGCCTGCTCGCGCAGGCTTTTCTTTTCCAGTCCCAGCAGCGGGGCGGTGAGTCCGGCCATGGCTTCTGTCCTCAATGTCATAAGTCGACTGTTTACAGTCGGTAGTGGTTTCGATACTACGGCAGAAAGCACGGCTCCGGCCTGGGACCGGTGCCGTGCTTTCTGCATTGGTGCTCCTTAGCCGAGTTCGGCGAGGACCTTGGCCACGATGCGGTCGACGGCGAGGCCGTACCGGTCGTGCAGCGTGGGCAGGGCGCCGGCATCCAGGAACTGGTCCGGCAGTGCCACGGGCACCACGCGCTTGCCCACGCCGGCGGTGACGACGGCGGAAGCCACGGTTTCGAACAGGCCGCCCACCACGGAGTGGTTTTCCAGGGTGACGGCGAGCCGGTCGGTGTTGACCTCCTTGAGGACGGTTTCGGCGTCGAACGGCTTGATGGTGGGCGTGTGCACGACGGCGACGTCCACGTTGTGTGCCGCCAGGGCCTTTGCCGCCTGGAGGGCGCGCATGGTCATCAGGCCGGAGGAAATGAACACCACGTCGTTGCCGCCGCGCAGCACCTTGGCCTTGCCGAGCTCGAACGTGTAGTCGTACTCGTCCAGGACGGTGGGCACGTTGCCGCGCAGCAGGCGCAGGTAGGTGGGGCCCTCCGAGGCGGCGAGTTGCGGCACGGCCTGTTCGATGTCGATCGAGTCGCAGGGGTCAACGATGGTCAGGTTGGGCATGCCGCGGAAGATCGCCATGTCCTCGGTGGCCTGGTGGCTGGGGCCGTAGCCGGTGGTCAGGCCCGGCAGGCCACCCACGATGTTGACGTTCAGGTTCGGTTCCGCGGCGTCGAGGCACAGGAAGTCGTAGGCGCGGCGGGCGGCGAACACCGAGTAGGTGGAGGCGAACGGCACCAGGCCGGACTCGGCCAGGCCGGCGGCTGCGCCGAAGAGCAGCTGCTCGGCCATGCCCATCTGGAAAAACCGCTCCGGGAAGGCCTTGGCGAAGATGTGCATGTCCGTGTACTTGCCCAGGTCCGCGGTCAGGCCAACGATCCTGTCGTTTTCCTGCGCGGCCTTCACCAGTGCGTGCCCGAACGGCGCGGAGGAGGTCTTCTGCCCGGGGTCGGCGAACGATGCGATCATCGCCGACGTCTTTAGCTTCGGCTTGCCTGCCGCAGCAGCTGCGGTGTCCGGGGCCTCGGTGGTGGTGCTCATGCTGAAGCCTTTCCTTCGTAGCCGGCAGTGAGCTGCTCGCGGCAGATCTGCCATTCGTTTTCTTCGATGCGCATGAAGTGCGCCTTTTCGCGGTTTTCCAGCAGCGGAACGCCGCGGCCCACCTTGGTGTCGCACAGGATCACGGAGGGGCGTCCGACGGCGGCGGCCTGGGCGGCTGCGTTGTCGAACGCTGCCAGCAGGGCGGCGACGTCGTTGCCGTCCACGCGCTGGGTGTACCAGCCGAAGGATTCCCACTTTTCGGTGATCGGTTCGGTGCGGAGCACCGTGGCGGTCTTACCGTCGGCCTGCAGGGCGTTAATGTCCACCATGGCGGTGAGGTTGCCCAGTTGGTGGTGGTGCGCACCCATGGCCGCTTCCCAGGTGGAGCCCTCGTCCAGTTCGCCGTCGGAGAGGAAGTTGAAGACGCGGGCGTTCGAGCCCTGGTAGCGCAGTCCCAGTGCCATGCCGACGGCGATGGTCAGGCCGTGGCCCAGGGAGCCGCCGGAGATTTCCATGCCGGGGGTGTAGGTGGACATGCCGGACATCGGCAGCCGGGAGTCGTCCGATCCGTAGGTCTCCAGTTCCTCCACCGGGACGATTCCGGCTTCGGCGAGGGCGGCGTAGTGGCCGATCGCGTAGTGGCCGGTGGACAGCAGGAACCGGTCGCGTGCTTCCCAGTGCGGGTCCTCGGCGCGGAACCGCAGCTGGTCCCCGTAGACGGTGGCGAGCATGTCGGCTGCGCCCAGCGCCTGGCCCACGTACCCCTGGCCCTGCACCTCGCCCATGTTGAGGGCGTGGTGCCGGATCCGGTACGCGGCGGCGCTGATCTTCTCCAGCCGTTCCGGAGTCACCGCATTCTGCAGTGCGGGTCCCTGCGGGGTGGCGTCCTGGACGGTATCTGTAGGCATTGCTGGCTCCGTGGTCGTTTTGTACGTGGTGGTCATTCAGGCGTTGACGGTGTTCGGGGTGCTTTTGGTCGCCTCATCAGCCAGTTCCCGTTCCCGCTTGCCCCAGGTTTCGCGGGTGGCGACGGCCGCCCAGAGGCCGATCAGGGCGTAGGCGCCGAAGAGCAGGGCCGGGCCCATCCAGCCGAAGCTGACGAACAGGAGGGTGGTGATGAACGGGGTGAAGCCGGAGACCATGGCCGAGATCTGGTACGCGAGGCTGGCACCGGACGCGCGGGTCTTGGCTTGGAAAAGCTCGGGGAACCAGGCGCCCTGTGCGCCGGCGAGGGAGTTCTGGCAGACCGCGTAGGAGATCACGATGGTCAGGATGATGGCGATGAACAGGCCGGTGTTGACCAGCAGGAACATCGGAATGGCGAACAGGGCCGCGAAGGCGGTGGACCAGACGTACAGCGGGCGGCGGCCGATGCGGTCCGTCAGGGCAGCCCAGGCCTGGGTGGCGACAATGCCGATGGCGGAGGCGATGCACAGGGCGACCAGGGTCTGGGTCTTGTCCGCGAGGTGCTGGCTGTTGATGTAGGAAATCATGTACGTGATCGAAACGGCGTAACCGGCGGTCTCGGCGATGCGCAGGCCGATGCCCTTGACGATGTTGCGCCAGTCCGTCTTGATGACCTCCACGATGGGTGCCTTGACGATGGTGCCGCTGTCCTTCACCTCATCGAACACGGGGGACTCGGGAACCTTGGAGCGGATGATCAGGCCCACGATCACCAGCACGATGCTGGCCAGGAACGGGATGCGCCAGGCCAGTTCGTTGCCCAGGCCGGCGCTCGCCAGGAAGGTCAGGTTGGCCAGCAGCAGGCCCACGGGGAAGCCGGCCTGGACGATGCCGGTGTACTTGCCCTTGGCCTTCCACGGCGCGTGCTCGTAGCTCATCAGGATGGCGCCGCCCCATTCCGCGCCGAAGGCGAGGCCCTGGACGATGCGGACGAAGACGAGGAGCGCGGGGGCGAGGAGGCCGACGGCTGCGTAGGTGGGGAGCAGGCCGATGGCGAAGGTGGCCAGCCCCATCAGGATCAGCGAGGAGACGAGGACCGGCTTGCGGCCCACTTTGTCACCCAGGTGGCCGCCGATGATGCCGCCCAGGGGGCGGGCGGCGAAGCCGACGCCAAGGGTGGCGAAGGAGGCGAGGGTCCCCGTGACGGGATCGCTCCCGGGGAAGAAGGCGGTGCCGAAGTACAGTGCGGCAGCGGTGCCGAAGCCGATGAAGTCATAGGTCTCGATGACGGCCCCCACGCCGGATCCAATGGCAACTCGCCTGGCGTCCTTGGTGCCGTGGACCGGACCGCGCATGGTCAGAGCATCTTTGCTCATGGTGGTTCCCTTTCGAAGAGCGGCTGCAGAACGACGGCCGCTGTCGACTGTTAACAAACTGGATACGCTCCAGTGTGACCCACATCATTCTCACTGTCAACAGTCGACTTTTGGAGTTGACTGTTGACAGTTAACGAAGATATTGTGGTGCCCATCACTACAGCCCGGCACGACCCAGAGGATCAATGATGTTCCATTCCAGACTTGGATGCTCATCCATCAGCTTCCGGCACCAGGACCTGGCCAGTGCGCTGCGCACCATGAAGGGCCTGGGCGTTGAGGAAATCGACCTCGGTGCCCTGCCCGGCGTCTGCGACCACGTTCCGTACGGGCTGGATGCCGCTGCCGTCGAGGCGGTGTCGGCTGAAGTCAACGCGTCCGGGCTCCGCGTCCGTTCCGTGAACGGCGACATCGGGGACCTGAACAGGGTGCTCGACGCCGATGCGCAGGCAGCGCGGGAGCGCCACCTGGAGGCCCTGCTGACCTTGTCCGCCAATATCGGTGCGAAGGCACTGGTTCTGCCGTGCGGCGCTTTGGACCACACCCCGGTCCGGAGCGTTGAGGAGGACTTGGACCTCGTTGCCGCCCAGCTCATTGGTGCCGGGCGGCGGGCGGCGGAGTTCGGCGTCGAACTTTGGACGGAATCCCTGCACTTCCTGCGCTTCTGCTGGAACCTGGAACGCGCGGGACTGCTTGCGGACCGGCTGGCAGGATCCGGCGTCGGAATCGTCATGGACTTCAGCCACATCGTGGCCTCCGGCGAGGACATCCAGGCCTACCTGGACCGGCACCGGGGCCGCATCAGCCACGTCCACCTCCGCGACGCCGTGCCGGGGAACATCAACCTCAGCATCGGCAACGGGGACGCCGACTTCGCCGGCGGCCTGAAGCGGCTCGCCGCCGACGGCTACGCCGGCCACTTCTCCCTCGAGCTGGAAACCCGGGACGTCACCAATGACGAACGCCCCGCCGCCGCCGCCAAGGCAGCAAGCTTCATCACCGACCTTCTCTAACACCATCGATTGCTCCGCAGATGTCGTTTTGACGCCTCATAACGACAAATACGTAGCAATCGATCCACAAAAACACATTCAAGGAGCACCATCATGACCAACATCCAGCGCACCGCCGTCCTCACCGGAGCCACCTCCGACCGCGGCATCGGCATCACCACCGCCCGCCGCTATGCCCGTGAGGGCTGGGGCATCGTCATCCTTGACCTCGACGGCGAAAAGTCCGCCAAGGTCGCCGCTGAAATCGGCAACGAATTCAACGTCCCCGCCTTCGGCCATGAGATCGACGTCGCCAACGAAGCCTCTGTCATCGCCGCCCAGGCCGCCGTCGCCGCCGAAGTCGCAGCCGGCAACCTCCCGCCCGTCGGCGCCCTGGCCAACATCGCCGGCATCACCTCGCCCGTCCCGTTCCTGGAGACCACCCTTGAGCTGTGGCACAAGGTCATGGACGTCAACGCCACCGGCACCTACCTGGTGACCAAGGCGTTCCTGCCGGACATGATCGAAAACGGATGGGGCCGGATCGTCAACATGTCCTCCGTCTCCGCCCAGCGCGGCGGCGGCGTCTTCGGCAAGGTCCCCTACTCCGCGGCCAAGGCAGCCATCCTGGGCTTCACCAAGGCCCTGGCCCGTGAACTGGGCACCACCGGCGTTACCGTCAACGCCATCACCCCCGGCGCCGTGGACACCAACATCCGCGTGGGCAGCACCGAGGAACAGGAAGCCGCCATCAACGCCGGCATCCCGCTGGGCCGCAACGCCACCACCGAGGAAGTCGCTTCCGTCATCACCTTCCTGTCGTCCGAGGACTCGGCCTACCTGACCGGCACCACCGTTGACATCAACGGTGGAAGCCACATGCACTAGCAGCCACCTGCCACCAGTCACCACCCACAGCCCCAGCACTGACAGAACCCCGGACGCCGGAGAACCTCCCATGACCAAAATCTTCAACGACCCCTCAGAGTTCGCCGAGGAGGCCCTGGCAGGCTTCTGCGACGTCCATTCGGACCTGGTCCGCCAGGTCCCCGGCGGTGCCGTCCGCCGCTACCGGCCGGCGCGGCCCAAAGTCGCCGTCCTTGCCGGCGGTGGTTCCGGCCATTACCCGGCCTTCGCCGGAATCATCGGCACGGGCTTCGCCGACGGCGCGGTGGTGGGCAACATCTTCACCTCGCCGTCCGCCCAGCAGGCCTACTCGATGGCCAAGGCCGCAGAGTCCGGGGCCGGCGTCGTGTTCACCTACGGCAACTACGCGGGTGACGTGATGAACTTCGGCATGGCCAGCGAGCGCCTGGCCGCCGAGGGCATCGCCGTGGAGAACGTCCTGGTGACGGACGACATCGCCAGCGCGCCGCCGTCGGAATCCGCCAAGCGCCGCGGCATTGCCGGTGACTTCACGGTCTTCAAGGTGATGGGTGCGGCCGCCGAGCGGGGCGACAGCCTGGCCGAGGTGGTCCGTCTGGGCCGTAAGGCCAATGACCTCACCCGCACCATCGGCAGTGCGTTCGCCGGGTGCACCTTCCCCGGCGCCGAATCACCGCTGTTCACGCTCCCGGACGGACAGATGGGCCTGGGCCTGGGCATCCACGGCGAGCCCGGCCTCCGCGACACGGACCTTCCGTCCGCCAAGGAGCTGGGCCGGGAACTGGTTGCCCGGGTTCTTTCCGAGACCCCCGCCAACGCCGGCAAGCGGATCGCCGTCATCCTCAACGGCCTGGGATCCACCAAGCACGAGGAGCTCTTCGTCCTCTGGGGAACCGTGGCACCGCTGCTCCGCGCCGCCGGCTACACCCTGGTCATGCCCGAAGTGGGGGAACTGGTCACCAGCCTGGACATGGCCGGCGTCTCGCTGACGGTGACGTGGCTGGACGAAGAGCTGGAACCGCTCTGGACAGCTCCGGCAGAAACCCCTGCCTACCGCCGGGGCGCCGTGACCACGTCGGCGGGCGCTGCCGCCGGGGAAGAAGCGTCCGACGGCGGCGCTTCCGCGGCGGAGTTCGTCGCCACGGACGCCTCCCGCCGGTATGCCGAAGCCTGCCTCGCCGCGATCGGCGCGGCCCGGGCTTCGCTGCACGACGCCGAGGAACGGCTCGGACGGATGGACGCCATCGCAGGCGACGGGGACCACGGCCGCGGCATGGTCCGTGGAGTGGACGCCGCCGCAGCCGCCGCATCCGCGGCACTTGGCGAGGGCGCAGGGGCCGGCGACGTGCTGGCCGCAGCCGGCGACGCCTGGGCCGACAAGGCTGGCGGCACCTCCGGTGTCCTGTGGGGGGCCGGGCTGCGCGCCTTCGGTGAAACCGTGGGAAACAGCGCCGCGCCGGAAGGTGCAGCCCTCGCGGCGGCCGTGACCGCTTTCGCGGACCGGATCGTGCAGCTGGGAAAGGCCGAAACCGGCGACAAGACCATGGTGGACGCCCTGCTGCCCTTCGCCGCCGCCTTCAGCCGGGAACTGGCCGCCGGGGTTGCACCGGTCCTCGCCTGGGAAACCGCTGCGCAGGAATCCGCCGCCGCGGCGGCAGCCACGGCGGACCTCCTTCCGCTCAAGGGCCGGGCACGCCCCCTCGCCGAAAAGAGCCTGGGCGCCCCGGACCCGGGCGCCACGTCCCTGGCGATGGTCTTCGCCGTCATGGGACCGCACTTCACCACCTCCACCACGAGCGCAGCCGCACCGGCGGGAGCAAAGCAATGACAACGGAAGGACACACCATGGGGCTGCGGCTCATAGTCGGCGCGGATGAAGCCGGCGTGGACTACAAGGACAAGGTCCTCGCGGACCTGCGGCAGGATCCGCGCGTCAGCGAAGTCATCGACATCGGGGTGAACCGCACCGATGCGCCGGATGACTTCACCAGGCCGTACCCGTATGTCGGCATCACCGCCGGGGAAATGATCCGGGACGGCGCAGCGGACCGCGCCATTCTCTTCTGCGGCACCGGAATCGGCGTGGCCATCGCCGCGAACAAGGTGGAAGGAATCCGCGCCACCGCCGCGCACGACTCCTTCTCCGTGGAACGCTCAATCCTTTCCAACGACTGCCAGGTGCTCACCATGGGCCAGCGCGTCGTGGGGATCGAGCTGGCCCGCCGGCTGGCGAAGGAGTGGATCGGCTACACGTTCGATCCGTCGTCGGCGTCAGCCGGCAAAGTGAAGGTCCTTACCGACTTCGAGTCCTGCTAGCCGGACACCCGGGGGAATGCCATGAAGCCCTACCCCTCTTCCAGCTGGACCCGGCTGATCGGCGTTCCGGTGGAGATCCGCCGGAACTGCACCCTTGTCCGGGCCGGCGTGGTGGATGACGCCATGCCGAACCCGGCTGCCCTGTGGCTGGCCGCCGACGCCGCCGGCCACAGGGAGCTGTTCACCGCCGCCGAGGGGTACCAGGTGTGGATCCAGCCCCGGATGCGGGCGGCACTGCGGGTCAGCCCGCCAGCTTCGCCCGCAACCCCGCAATAATCACATCCAGCCCAAAATCGAAGGCATGATCGCCGCGTTCCGATGGCGGGCCGGAAAAGCCCAATGCACGCTTCAACGCGGGATAACCGTCGGCCGGGGGGTCCCAGACGACCTCCGGGGCGGCAAGGTCGAGTGCCGCGCCCAAGGCAAAGCTGTCAATGGTCGAAATCGCCGCCACCACGTCCCGGCCCCTGAAACCCGCGGCTTCCAGCGCAAGTGCGAGGTCCTCATAGAGCCCGATGACTTCCGGGTCGGTGATGGACTGCAGCACCATCAGGGGTGCCAGCCGCGGATGACGGGCGAACGCATCCCTGTACGCGCGGATGAGGACCCGCAGGGCCGCTTCCCAATCCTGGTGGTCCACCGGCGGATACGGTTCCTCGGTAATGATCCGGTGCCTCAGCAGTTCCAGAATCTCGTCCCGGCCGCTGACATGGTTGTAGATGGAGGACTGGCTGACGCCAATTCTCTTGGCGAGCTTGGGAAAGCTGAAATCACCGGTCTGGTCCACCAGTTCGAGTGCGGCCGAGGTGAGGGCCTCCACCGAAATCAACGGGAGGGGCGGGCGGCCCATCGGTTCTCCTGACTGCAGCTCTTGGACATCGGGTCCAGCCTAACTGCCGGAAACATTACCCGCCGTCACGGGAAACCTATTGTGCTCCGGACCACTTAGTCCCATACTAAACGAAAGCCTTTCGTTTAAGTGGGCTCCCAGGAAAGGACCACGCCATGCCTGCTACCAAAACCCGACCAAAACCGCCGTCCCCCGACGGCGCACTCAAACGCAACGCGCTGGGCACCGGAGGCATCGCCTTCCTGGTGATTTCAGCCGCGGCACCCCTGACAGTGATGGCAGGCGTAGCCCCGGTGGCGATCGGAGTCGCGGGCATCGGCGCCCCGGCCGGTTACCTCCTGGCCGGCATCGTCCTGACCCTCTTCGCCATCGGCTTCATGGCAATGACGCGCCACGTGAAGGCATCCGGCGGCTTCTACACCTACATCTCGATTTCTTTGGGAAAGACCGCGGGCCTGGCATCAGCCATCCTTGCGATCATCTCCTACAACTGCCTGCAGATCGGCGTCTACGGCCTCTTTGCCGTCCAGACGCACGACATGCTGCAGGTCCTCTTCGGACTCGACGTGCCATGGCCCGCGGTCGCCCTTGCCGCCGTCGCTGCCGTCTGGTTCCTGGGATACCGGGGCATCGACGTCGGCGCCAAGGTCCTGGGCGTGCTCCTGGTAGCAGAGACCGGCATCCTCGGCGTCATGGGCGCAGGCATCCTGGGAAGCGGCGGCGCGCACGGCATCAGCATGGGATCCTTCAGCCCCGGGCAGGCCTTCGGGCCCGGCGTCCTGGCCATCCTGGGCATCTGCTTCGCCGCATTCATGGGGTTCGAATCCACGGTGCTGTACCGCTCCGAAGCCCGCGACCCGGATACGTCCGTTCCCCGGGCCATGTACATCGCGGTGGGCTTCATGTCCGTGTTCTACGCCTTCATCGTCTGGGCCGTCATCCAGGCCTTCGGGGACGACCAGGTGGTGGAAGCCGCCGGGGAACTGTCCGGCGGGATGTTCTTCCAGGCCATCGGGCACTACGTGGGACCCTGGGCAGAAACTGCCATGTACGTCCTGATCGTCACGAGCGTCTACGCCTCACAACTGGCGTTCCACAACGCCATCAACCGCTACGTCTACATGCTGGCAAAGGACGGCATCCTGCCCGCATTCCTGGGCCGGACCCACCACCGGTTCCGCTCGCCGCACCGCGCCGGACAGCTGCAGACCCTGTTGGCGGCCGTGGTCATCACCATCTGCGCCGTCCTCAACGCGGACCCCTACCAGCAGCTCCTGATCTGGGTAAACACGCCGGGGATCTTCGGCATCGTTGGCCTGCAGGGGCTCGTGTCCGTGGCCGCGTTCCTCTACCTCCGCCGGAATCCCTCCGCTGCCCGCAACAAAATCCTTGCCCCGCTCAGCCTGGTTTCCGCCATCCTGCTCTTCGGCGTCGTCCTGCTGATCGCGGTGAACATTGAACTCCTCACCGCCGCGGACCCGCTGACCAACACCATCCTGATCCTTGTAACGCCCGTGGTGTTCGCCGCCGGCCTGCTGGCCGCGCGGTGGGTGCGCCGACGCCGTCCAGCAATTTTCGACCGAATTGGAAGCTTTGAAACCCATGAATGACATCAACCCGGACCTGATCATCCTCGCCGGCACGGTCCACACCATGGATGAAACGCGCGGCGGGCCCTCAGCACAGGCCATAGCGGTACGCGACGGACGCATCCAGGCGATCGGGACGCGGGACGAGGCCCGCTCCTGGGGTGAATCGGAAGTCATCGATTTTGGCGGGGCGGTCCTCACGCCCGGCCTGGTGGACTGCCACGTCCACCCCGTCATGGGCCTGGACATGACGCGGGGCTGCGACCTCTCCGGCATCACGGACCTCGCCGTCGTCCGCGCAATGCTGCGGGCGGAAGCGGAGGCCACCCCGCCGGGCGGCTGGGTCCGCGGCTGGGGGCTTGATCCCAACGCGTTCGGGTCCGTGCCGCCCCACCGGGAGCTGATCGACGACGTCGTCGGCGGCAGGCCCGCGCTGATCCGCCTGTTCGATGCCCACTCAGCCCTCGCCAGCACGGCAGCGCTGGAACTGGCCGGAATCTCGGGACCACGGCACTTCGACCAGGCCGCAGAAGTGGTCTGCGACGGCAGTGGCAGGCCCACCGGGCTCCTGCTGGAGGCCGCCGCACTGGACCTGGTCCTGACGCTCATGCCGACGGAAACCTTCCAGGAACGGAAGGAGCGGCTGGGCGAAGTCTTCGAGTCGTTTTCCCGCGCCGGCCTGACGGGCATCCATGTCATGGACTGCGGGGAAGGAACCCTGGAGCTCCTTGCGGCCCTCGAAAACGACCTGGCCGCAGCCGGTAGGGGACTGCCGGTGCGGGTGCGGGTATCGCCGTGGTGCATGCCGGGCAGCGGGGACGCCGACTGGCAGCGGCTCGCCGGCCAGGTGGAAAACGTCCGCGGCTCCCGGTGGAAGGTGGCAGGGATCAAGCTGTTCGTGGACGGAACCGTGGATAACGGCACGGCCTGGCTCTTCGAGCCGGATATCTACGGCCAGTCCGTTGCACCTTTTTGGCCGCGTCCGCAGGAATATGCCCGGGCCGTCAGGTTCTTTGCCGAACGGGGCATCCCCACCGCCACCCATGCCATCGGGGACGCCGGCGTGGCCGCGGTGGTGGCGGCCTTTGAGGATCTTCCGGCGCACATGGCCCGGGCACCGCACAGGATCGAGCATATCGAAACGGTTCCGGACGGCATCATCGAGAGGTTCGCAAAATCAGGCCTGATCGCCAGCATGCAACCCAGCCATTGCACCCATTACTCCCGCGCGGACCAGACCGACAACTGGTCCACCCGGTTGGGCAAGGAGCGCGCGGACCGCGGCTGGCGGTGCGCGGACCTCCGGTCCGCGGGCGTAACGCTCGCGCTTGGTTCGGATTGGCCGGTGGCGCCGTTTGAACCCCTGCCGATCCTCGCGGACGCCCAGCTGCGGCGGCGGTCCGGCCATACCGACGAGCAGCCGATCGCCCCCGGCCAGGCCCTCAGCGCCCGGCAGGCGCTGGAAGGCTACACCTCCCATGCCGCAAAAGCAGCAGGGGAGTGGGCGGAGGCGGGGTCGCTTGCGGTGGGCAAGTGCGCTGACTTCACGATTTTGGACGTTGATCCGCTGGCCGCAGCGCCTGACGAGCTGGCGCGCGGGCAGGTGCTGGCCACCGTCGTGGACGGGCAGTTGCAGCATCTTGCCGTCGGCGTCACCGGCTAGCTTCCGCCGGGATGGCCCGGCCCCGTTCCCGGGGCTGGGCTTCCAGCGGACCCCTTCCTAGACTGGGACGATGATCACAGTCACCGGAAGTGTGGAAACCAACCTGTCCGCAGAGAAGGCCTTCGCCTTCCTGAGCGAGTTCGAGAACACCAGTGAGTGGGATCCGAACACCCCTGTCATGGATAAGCTCACCCCGGGCCCTGTGGCTGTTGGCCACCGGTACCATGCCGAGTCCGAGTTCCGGGGCAAGCGCCAGTCCCTGGAATACGAAGTCATTGAGCTGACCGGCAACCACATCAAGCTGCGGGGCGAGAACAAAACCGTGGCTGCCTTCGACTCGATCGATGTCAGCCCCAACGGGACGGGCTCGGTGGTGAAGTACACGGCGGAGTTCAGCATCCACGGGCCGGCCAAGATCATCCAGCCGCTCCTGAAGCCCGCATTCATGTCCCTGCGCGATCCCGCCCTGAACGGGATCCGGGACAAGCTCAACCAGCTGGCAGCAGCGGGCTGACGGCGGCGAAAAACTCCCGGATTCCGCGGCGTGGGTCGGCTTCCACCCGGACGTCCTCGTCAAGGACCAGGGTGCTCCGCTCCGCGCCGTACTCCGGCCATGCCGGCGGCTGGGGCCGTCCGTCGCGGGCAAAGGATGCCCAGGCGAGGCTCATGGTATCGCCCAGCGCCCGGGGAGCCCGGCCCCTGGTGAGGAAGGCGGCTTCCGGAGCATCAAGGTGCCGGAAGACGAACGGGATCTCCAGCGCGTGGCAGGCGCCGAGCTTGCCGCCCATGGCCGGGCTGCGCCAGGTGAACAGGTAGGCGAAGTTCCTTCCGCCGGCTCCGTTCCGGGCCGCGAGGCTCCTGGCATCCAGCAGCCGGTTGCTCGGCTGGCGGTACAGGGAGTCCGCGATCGAGGCCTCCAGCAGTTCCTTGCCGCTGGGTTCCCGGCCCATCACCCCGGCCAGTGCCTCGGCGTAGCCGGATGCTGCGGCCGCCGGCACTCCGGCGCCGGCAAGGGTTGCCGCGGCGCGGTCCGGAAAGTCCGGGTCACCGGCAATGGCCGGGCGCATTTCGACGGCGAACGAACCCTCGTTGAGGTTGGTCCCGATCAGCAGGTCCACCCCGCCGTTGAGTCCGTTGCGGATACTTTCCAGCGGCGGAGCGGGAAGCGACGGTGTCCCGGCCGTCGGCTGGAACGGCAGCGGGACTGCGAAGGATTCAGCGGCGAAACGCCGCTCAAGGTCCTGCTGCGCGGCCAGCAGCCGCTCCACCGGGAGATTGAGCAGTTCGGCGGCGGAGGACGGCGACAAGCCGCACAGCTCGAGGAAGAGCGAGCTGACGCGTGCCGAATCCTCCGGGCGGCGGCAGCGTTCGGCGGTGCCGCTCTGCATGATGGCCCGGCGGAAGAGGCCTTCCGACGCCGGCATCCCCAGCAGGGTGCCGACGGCTGCGGCGCCTGCTGACTCGCCGAAGACAGTCACGTTCTCCGGGTCGCCCCCGAACGCCACGATGTTGTGCCGGATCCAGCGCAGTGCCGCCAGCTGGTCAAGCAGGGCAAGGTTCGATGAGTCCGCGAACTCCGGGCCCAGCAGTTCCGCCAGATGCAGGAAGCCCAGGGCGCCAAGCCGGTAGTTGATGCCAACCACCACTGCGCCGGCCGCCGCGGCGAGCCGGGCGCCGTCGTACATGCCGTCACTGTTGGCGCCCATGAGGAAGGCGCCGCCGTGGATCCAGACCATCACCGGCCTCGCCGGACCACCCGTGCCCGGCGTCCAGATGTTGAGGTGGAGGCAGCCCTCCTCGCTCCAGCTGCGCGGCAAAGTTCCGGGCGGGGCGGGTGACTCGGGGTTCTGGGGTGCCGCGGGTCCGGGAACGGTGCAATCCAGCACTCCGTCCCAGGGCGGAACCGGCGCGGGCGGGCGGAACCGGTTGGTGCCCGATACCGATGCGGCGTAGGGGATGCCCAGGAAGCGGTGGACCGTTGTCCCTTCGGCCTGCAAGGAATTCCCCTGCAGGGACCCGGCCGGGATGGAGAGGCGCGTCATGTTGCCAGAGTAAGGCCTCCGCACAGGTAGGCTGGCATCACCGTTCGGCAGTGGGCGGCCGCAATGTTGTGGCTTTTAACCAATGTCCGGGAGGTAAGACCGGTGCACAATCCCGGCGTCCCCGAAGACGGGGACTTCGCAGACGTTGCCCTCCATCTCCAGGAGTCGTTCCTGCAGAACCCTGAGGTCGAGGCGTTCCTTCAAGGTCTGGCAACCTATGCCGCGACCCGGCTCGGCTCTGCGGACCATCCCTGCTGCTGTGAAATCACGGTACTGCGGCCCAAGAAGCCGGCGGCGACTGCCGGCAGCAAACCCGGACTGGGGATGGCCCGGCTGGAGTCCACGTACGGGGACGGTCCGGGACTGACGGCCATGCGGACGGCCGGCACTGTCCTGGTTCCGGACCTGCGGCGGGAGCAGCGCTGGACGGAGTACGTCCGGGCTGCACGCAGGCAGGGGTTCCTCTCGGTGCTGAGCATCCCGGCCGTGCTTGAGGAGGACGCCCGGGGTGTCTTGACGTTCTATTGCCCACAGCCTGTTGACGTTGGCAGTGGCGGGATCAACATGGCCGAAGGGTTTGTGCGGCAGGCCTCCAAGGGACTGAAACTGGCGCTGCGCATGCTGAAACTTGAGGAAACCAAGGAAGGCATGAGCGCTGCCATGCAGACGCGGACGGTGATCGACCTGGCCACGGGCGCGATCATGGCGCAAAACCGGTGCAGCCAGGCGGCAGCCTTCAAGCTGCTGCGCGACGCCTCCAACAGCAGGAACATGAAGCTCCGCGAGGTTGCTGCCGCCGTGGTCGAATCCGTGGCCGGCGCCACGGACACCTTCACCTACTTCGACGAGTAAGGCCCCTTGCAGTCAGGGTCACGCTGTTCCGGCTGCAAAAGGACAAGGTCGGAGTCGCTGAGCGGAGCGCGGAGCGGAAGGCCCTCGGTGGCGCAGTGTTCGTTTACCGCCTGGGCCAAGGCATCCCGCTCCTTCGGCGACAGAGTGGCCTCGCCGGCGCAGTAGTCGCGAATGAGTTGTTCGGAGGCATCCCCGCCCAGTGCGACAAACTCCATCCACACCTGCGCGAGGTCCAGCCCATGTTCCTTGATGACAGCGGCCGTGAGGGCCTGCTGGTCCAGGTCATCCATCGTCCCGTCCTAGGCTCGTCGTGGACTCGTACAGTTGGGATTCGGAGCGGGACCCGGGGCGGATGGGAGCCGTGCGGATTAATTCCTGCTGGAAGGATGGAGCCATGGCCCTGAGCGCATACCCGGTCCGGCGGTTGCGAGAAGACCCCGGAAACGTGCTGGACCGCTCGCGCTGGCCAGCGGTCCTTCCGCCGGTTTTGCAGGTCCTCGACCAGGGCCTCGACCTCGGCCCAGCCACCATCCTGGTAGGCGGGAACGGCTCGGGAAAATCGACCCTGGTGGAAGCGGTGGCCCTCGCCTACGGGCTCTCGCCCGAGGGCGGGTCCACGGGTGCCCGCCACGTTACGCGGCGCAGCGAATCCATCCTTGGCGACCATCTCCAGCTCATCCGGAACGCGGGAGCAACCCGCCGCGGCTATTTCCTCCGGGCTGAGACCATGCACGGCTTCTACACGTACCTGGAAAACAACCCCAGCACCTCCAGGCCGGACATCCCCTTCCATGACATGTCCCACGGGGAGTCCTTCCTGCAGCTGGCAGCCGACCGGTTCGCCGGGCCCGGCCTGTGGGTACTGGACGAACCGGAATCCGCCTTGTCCTTTTCCGGTTGCCTGGGCCTTCTGTCCGTCCTCAAGGAACGCCTCGCAGACGGGAAATCGCAGGTGCTGATGTCCACCCATTCCCCTTTGTTGGCGGCACTTCCCGGGGCCACCATCCTTGAGGTCGGACCCTGGGGACTCCGGGCCCGGTCCTGGGAGGAACTGGAACTCGTCGCCGCCTGGCGGAGCTTCATGGACTCACCCGAACGGTACCTCCGGCACTTTTAGGCCCGGGAGGACCTTCGCCCCTAGGCAGTTGAGCGGCCCCGGCGGTCAACTTGAGTGTCGGGAACAGGCGTTTCAACAGGAGGCGGAGACGATGGGCGGATGCGACGTTTGCGGCAGCAGCGAGGGCCGGATGTTCACAGTCAGCATGGGGAACCAGAGCGGCACGTTCGACAGCTTCGAGTGCGCAATCCACATGATGGCTCCTGCCTGCGAGCATTGCGGCTGCCGGATCCTGGGCCATCCCGTGGAAAGCGAAGCAGGCATCTATTGCTGCCTGCACTGTGCCAGGGAGGCGGGAAACCCGCACCGGGCGGCCCAGCCGGAGCATTCAACCGTGGCCGTACCGGAGCAGGGCACTTCCACCGGCCAGGGCCGGCAGTGACGGCAAGCGCGGACCAGGAAAAGAGGAACTGTGGCCGGTAGCGGTACTTTCCGGATAGTGGTGGGGGTGGACGGTTCCGAGCAGTCACGCACCGCAATGGACTGGGCGGTTGAGGAATCCAGGCTGCGCACAGGCGAAATCCAGGCCCTGACGGCCTGGAATTTCCCTTATGTCAGCGACGCCATGGGCACAGCCTGGGACTACGACATCTTCCAGAAAGACGCCCAGGCCATCCTCGAAGCGGAGCTGGAACGCGTCAAGGACCGGGGCGTGGCCATCACCGGCCGCATCGTGGAGGGCAACCCGGCCTCGGCGCTGATTGATGCGTCCCGCGATGCGGACCTGGTGGTGGTCGGCTCCCGCGGCCATGGCGGGTTCACTGGAATGCTGCTCGGGTCGGTCTCCCACCAGACCATCCATCACGCGCACTGCCCCGTCCTGGTGATCCGGGAACCGGACACGCACTAACGGCGGCACACTTCCGCCTTTCGGTGAATGGAATGTGCGGTCCCGTGATTCTGCGGGCGCTGCGACGCTTGCAAAATGGACTTGATTCGGATTGCACCCCGGTGCCGGGTGGTTATCGATAATGACTGGGCCAGCGACCCTGACGGCCTTCTTGCACTGGCCCACCATGCGTTGTCGCCCGCCAACAGGATCGTCGGCGTCACCAGCTCCCTGACCAACCCGATGTTCGGGCCGCCCGAGGGGATGGCCCATCGGGGCGCTGGTCTTGCCGGGGAGCTGCTCCGGGTGCTGGAGCACCCCGAATCTGCGGTGCATGCCGGACCGGACAGCCCCTTTACCGGGCAGCCGAGGAACTCCGCTGCGGCGGACGCGATCATTGGCGCCGCCAGGGCCGCGGGTGGGCTGCCCCTGATCCTGGTGTGCGCCGGTCCCCTCACCAATGTTGCCGACGCACTCCTGCTGGATCCAGGCATTGCCCCGTGGCTGACACTGGCCTGGGTGGGTGGAGCTGCCCGGAACAACGAGGAGTACAACTACTGCACGGATCCCGCCGCTGCGGACTTCGTACTGTCACACCAGGAACTGGCGGTCTGGCAGTTCCCCGCCGAAACGTACCGGCAGGTGGTGGCCTCGGTTGCGGAACTCGACCACGCCTTCAGGAATGGGGGACCTGCCGGCGAGTGGCTGTGGAAGCACTTCAACAGCCTTCGCGTGCCGGACTTCGTGAAGTTCGGGCCGCTGTGGTGCCTCGGCGACAGCGCACCCCTGGTGGTGACCGGCCTGGACGACGTCACCTCGGCGTTCACCGAAACGGCTGCGGGGCCGTCCCGCCGGACCTACACCTCGGTGGATACGCGGCTGATCATGGCGGACTTCCTCGCGAAGCTGCGGCTGCATCAGTAGCAGGCAAGGACAATGGCCCGGATCTCCAAGGGAGGTCCGGGCCATTCGCTGTTGTCAGGCCGGCTGCGCAGCCCCGGCCAGGGTGTGCTCCCGGGCAAAGCTGCCCAGCCAGTGCGCACTTTCCTTCGGCGTGCGTTCCTGGGTTGTCCGATCGACGGCGATCAGGCCGAACTTGGGCCGGTAGCCGAAAATCCACTCGAAGTTGTCGAAGGCCGTCCAGGCGATGTAGCCGCGCACGTCGATGCCGTCGGCAAGGCAGGAGGCCACGCCGTCGACCGCTGCCTTGAGGTAGGCCACGCGCTGGGTGTCATCCTCGGTGGCCAGACCGTTCTCGGTCACGATGACCGGGATGCCGGCGATCCGGTGGGCCTCGCGGATGGTGGCCTCCAGGGCCTGCGGGTAGATTTCCTCCCCCATCTGGTTGGTGGGCGCTCCTTCCGGCGCCGGGGCGTGGCCGTCCGGGCCATAGACGGTCCGGCCGTAGGTCTGGATGCCCACGAAGTCGTCCCCCCGCGATGCCTCCAGGAACCGTTCGTTGACGTCCCGGCGCACCCGGGCTGCCAGTTCTTCGCCGCCTGGGATGGCCTGGATGTCAGAGTTGGCGAGCGTCCATCCCACCGGGAGGTCGGCGCGGTGCGCCTTGATGGCTGCCGTGGCGGCGCGGTGTGCCGCCAGTTTCACCTGGAAGCCCTCCTCCGTGGAGCAGAACTGGAAGGGGGCGACAGCCGCTGCGCCGATGCCCAGGCGCTCCGCGGCCGCGGCCCATACGGGCACGGAACCGCGGTTCTCCGGCGCTTCGCCGCCGATGCCAAAGGACTCCAGCAGCCAGGGCAGGTTGGGCTCGTTCAGGGTGCAGGCGACGCCGATCAGGTCACCCAGGTGCGACATCACCCGTCCGCAATAGCGCGCGAAGAGTTCCGGGGTTTCCGGGGATTCCCAGCCGCCGCGGCGCAGGAGCCACAGGGGTGACGTGAAGTGGTGGAAGGTGACCACGGGAGCCAGGCCATGGTCGCGGCATGCCTCCAGGACCCGCTTGTAGTGGTCCAGTTCGGCCACGGAAAAGTGGCCTTCCTCCGGTTCGACCCGGGCCCACTCAATGGAGAAGCGGTAGCTGGTGAAGCCGAGGCCGGCGATCAGTGCGATGTCCTCCCGGTAATGGTGGTAGTGGTCCACCGCATCCCCGGAGGGCTCGGCGAAGATCGTTCCGGGCAGGTGCTCCAGGAACCAGGTATCGCTGTTGACGTTGTTGCCTTCCACCTGGTGGCCTGCGGTGGCCACGCCCCAGAGGAAGTCGCGGGGGAACGGGTTGGTCATGGGGTTCCTTTCGTGATGGACGCGCTCGGCGTCCCAGGCTTCGCTGCCTTCCCCTCCATCCTGTCGGTCGGCGTGACCGCCGCCACAATACCTTTTCAATCAATGACATTGTCATGTTTGGTGCAGGCAGCCCCGGCTGATTCTTGAAGGGAGCCGGGCACCTCCGGCCCCACTGATTTCTTTCCGTTGCAGTCATAGAAGAATGCGAAGGCGCAGCACATGAAACTCCTGACCACCACCGCACGCGGCAGCGCTGCCGTCCTGACCGGTGCCCTGCTGATCGGCTCCCTGGCCGCCTGCGGCGGCGGATCCAGCCAGGCCTCCGCCAAAGCCGATACCAGCAGCATCACGCTGGCCATCGA